>JBGSNN010000329.1:0-12813 GCA_041739655.1 Albidovulum sp.
GCTGATGATCCCGTCCTGCGCCAGCGTCACCGCGACCCGCACCGCGGCGCGCGACGAGCGCTGCACCCGGGCCGCGTCGATGACGCGGAGCGCGCCGTTCTCCAGCGCAAACTCGACCTGCATCTCCTCGCGCAGCTTGACCCGGCACTTGGCACAATAGGCTTGCAACTCGGCAAAGACATCGGGGGCCGCCTCTTCGAGCGACTGGCCACGCTTGTCCCTGACCAGATAGAGCGTCTCTTCGGCCTTGCGGTTGGCCGGGTTGTGGCCGCGAAAGCGCCCCGTCACCTGCGGCGCGCCCGTGACGCTTTCGATAAGCTGGATCGTCCCGCGGCCTGACAGGCCCGGCCCGAAAGGCTGCGCCATTTCCTGCACCACAAGGCCGAGGGCGGCATCGGCGGGGGCGCCCTTGGCCTCGCGCAGAAGCCGCGCGGTCGTACCTTCCCAGGCGCGCGCCATCGAACGCAGCACCTCGGCCATCTGGCGGGCGGGAGACTGCGGGAATTCCTCCTCCATCTCCGCCTCATAGGCGGCGAGGACGGCGGCCACGGCGCCGGGCGAGGGCTCGGCGCTGAACAGGTCGGGATCGAGGCGGGCGACGTTGATCGCATAGGCCTGAACAAAGCCGAGATACATCGCGTCAGCCAGCGCCGCGCCATGGGCGGCCTTGATCTCGGCGTGCTTGCGGTCGTTCATGCCGACATTCAGCACCGTCGTCGGGCCGCCCCAGTCGGGATTGGCCGGCGACGGCCGGAGCGAGACAAGGACGCCGTTGAAGAGCGCCGCCAGCCGTTCGGTATCGGGCATCTGGCCCGCAGCGATGGCGCGGACGGTATCGGTGGAGAGCGCCACGGTCTGCGGCACCGGCAGGTCGAGCCGGATCAGGCGTTGCAGGCATTTCGCGCGCCAGCCGTGACGTGCCTCGTCGATCGCCGCCGAGGGCGTGATTTCGGTGAAGGCGCTGAAATCCATCTGTTTCTGCACTGCGGCGATCCTGTCAGAGGGCGGCAGAATACGCCCTTCGCGGCCCATGTCCAGCAAGAGTCTGATCCACGGCAGCGGGGGTTCCACCCCCGCACCCCCGAGGTATTTCCGGCAAGATGAAAGGGGTCAGCCTTCGAGTAAGGTGAGGTCGGCGACGGAAAGGCAGATCTGGCGGATGCGGTGCAGCAGGTTCAGCCGGTTGCGGCGGATGATGTCGTTGTCGCTGTTGACCTGCACCGCCTCGAAGAAGGCGTCAATGGGGGCGCGGAGTGCCGCCATGGCGGCCATCGCGGCGGCGAAATCCTCGGCCCGCATCGCCGGGGCGAGGACGGATTCGGCCACGTCGAGGGCGGCGAAGAGGCTGCGTTCCTCCGCGCTTTCGGCGAATTTCGGATCGGCGCCGTAGGAATATTCGACGCCGTCCTTTGCCTCGGCCTGGGTCAGGATGTTGTTGGCGCGCTTGAAGCCTTGCAGGAGGTTGGTGCCGTCATCGGATTTCAGGAAGGCAGCGAGGGCCTCGGCGCGCTTGACGAGCAGCGTCAGGTCGTCGTTGCCGGGCATGGCGAGGCAGGCGTCGATGACGTCGTGGCGGATGCCCTGGTCGCGCAGGTGGACCTTGAGGCGGTCGTGGAGAAAGGCGAGGAGGTCGCGCGCAGCCTGATCATAGTCGAGACGCGCGCCTCGATCATCGTCGACCAAATGGGGATTTTCGTCCCCAAACGGCCCGACGGCACCCATCCGACTTTCTATCCAATCAGATATCGCTTCGAAGCGATCATCTTCATTCTTACCTTTGAATTTCGGTAGTTTTTCACCCGACAATAGCAAGTCGAAGACCAAGTCTTTTGCAATGCGCTCAGTAACAACGACGTGCTCTGCATAGTCCGAAACGAACTGAATTTCGCTGATCCGATAAAGGAACGCCATGAGATTGAACCTGATGTTATTCCCCAGCACCAGCCGGATTACCCCGAGCGCCGCGCGGCGCAGCGCGAAGGGGTCCTTCGAGCCGGTCGGCCTCTCGTCGATCGCCCAGAAGCCAGTCAGCGTGTCGATCTTGTCGGCGAGTGCGACGGCGACGGAGACCGGGTCGGATGGCACATCGTCGGACGGCCCCAAAGGCTGGTAATGCTCCTTGCAGGCTTCGGGCACCCCGTCGTCATGTCCGGCGGCGCGGGCGTAGTAAACGCCCATGGTGCCCTGCAACTCGGGGAACTCGCCGACCATCTGCGATTGCAGGTCGGCCTTGCAGATGCGTGCGGCCTCGGCGGCGAGGTCGGGGGCGGCGCCGGGGATGTGTTGCGCAATCTCGCGGGCCAGCGCCTCGATGCGGTCGATGCGGTCGGCCTGCGACCCGAGTTGCCCATGGAAGGTGACGTTGGCAAGGCCCGCCGCCATGCCCTCCATCCCGACCGCGGCGACAGTGCGCAAGTCATTCTGCCAGAAGAACTTGGCGTCACTGAGCCGGGCCGAGAGCACCTTCTGGTTGCCCTTCAGGATCGTCTGCCCATGGTCTGCCGTCTCGGTGTTGGCCACCGTGATGAAGCCTTCGATCCGGCCCGACTTTGCATTTCGGCAGGAAAAGAACTTCTGATGCTCGCGCATCGAGGTTTGCAGGACCTCCGGCGGCAGGTCGAGGAAATCCGCGCCGATCTTGCCCATCAGCACCACCGGCCATTCCACCAGCCCCGCGACCTCGGTCAGGAGAGCCTTGTCCTCGACCACCTCGAGCCCGGCGGCAAAGGCGGCGTTGGTCGCGTCATGCCAGATGTGGTTCGCGCGTTCCTCGGGGTCGAGCATCACCCTGGCGCGCTTCAGCTTCGCCGCGTAGTCGTCGAAATTCGTGACCGCGAAGGCCGCAGGCGCAAGGAAGCGGTGGCCGCGCGTCGTGTTGCCCGCCGCGATGCCGTCCACGGCGAGCGGCACAACCTCGCCCCCCTGCTCGTCGCTCAGGATGCAGAGGATGGAGTGCAAGGGCCGCACCCAGCGCAAGGAACCCGCGCCCCAGCGCATCGACTTCGGCCAGGGGAAATTGCGGATCGCCGCTTCCAGCACCTCGGCGACGATCGCGGCGGCGGTGCGACCGGGCTTCTCGATCACCGCGAAATAGACCTGACCCTTCTTGTCGTCGCGCGCCTCCAACTGGCCCAGCGTCAGGCCGGTCGCGCGGAGAAACCCCTGCACCGCCGCCTCGGGCGCGGTCGTGGCGGGGCCCTTGCGCTCCTCGCGCAGGGGTTTGCTTTCCGCCGTCAGCCCCTCGATGGCCAGCACCAGACGGCGCGGTGTGGACAGCGCATGGGCGCCGCCATAGGTCAGACCGGCCTCGACCAGACCGTCGGTGACAAGCTTTTTCAGGTCGTCCCGCGCCTTCGCCTGCATCCGCGCGGGGATTTCCTCGGAGAAGAGTTCGATGAGGAGATCAGGCATTCACTTCTCCAGGGTTTCGTTCGGCTGATGCCAGGCATAGGCCCGGCCATCGGCATAGACCGCGACGACGCGGTCCACGCCAGGGGTGATGTTGCGCTCCGAGAGAAACGCGAGCGCCGCGCCCGAGGCGAGATCCGCGGTCAATCGACCGGAATCGAAGCAGGAAAACCATGTCGGCGCGTTGAGCGGGGTCGGGTCGGGATAGACGACATAGGACTCGCTCAGCATGGCGAGCGACATCGGCGTGCGGAAGCAGCCCCGGAAGCGCAGGGGCGAGCTGTCGGCGTCGATCCCCTCGAAGCCGTCGGTCAACATCGGCTCGGGCGTGCCTGACAGGCCGGTGATGCGGATCGCCGCCGTGGCCGAGGCCGGCTCATAGGGGCGGTAGAAGGCATAGACCTGAAGGTAATACATCGCCGCACCGGCGACGAGGGCGGTTACCACGATGAACCCCGCGACAATCTTGCCATTCACGCCGCCACCCCGCCGCCCGCCTCGGTGATGACGAAGGCATCGGCGCATTGCTTCGCCAGCGCGCGGACCCGGCCGATATAGGCCTGCCGCTCGGTGACCGAGATCACGCCGCGGGCGTCGAGAAGGTTGAAGAGGTGGCTCGCCTTGATGCACTGGTCATAGGCGGGATGCGCCATCGTGATCCGGCGACCCGCCTTGTCTTCGGGCGCGGCGGCGAGGATGCGGGTGCATTCCGCCTCGGCATCCTCGAAATGCTGCAAGAGCATCGCGGTATCGGCCTGATCGAAGTTCCAGCGCGAATATTCCCGTTCGGTCTGGCGGAAGATGTCGCCATAGCTGAGCGGAATCGGCGCAGCCGGATCGTTGAAGGGCATGTCCATGACATGGTCGATGCCGAGAACATACATCGCCAGCCGTTCGAGCCCGTAGGTCAGTTCCCCGGACACCGGGTGGCAGTCGTGCCCGCCGACCTGCTGGAAATAGGTGAACTGGCTCACCTCCATGCCGTCGCACCAGACCTCCCAGCCCAGCCCCCAGGCGCCGAGCGTCGGGCTTTCCCAGTCGTCCTCGACAAAGCGGATGTCGTGGAGCGCGGCGTCGATGCCGATCGCGGCGAGCGAGCCGAGGTAAAGCTCCTGAAGGTCGGGCGGCGAGGGTTTGATCAGCACCTGATACTGGTAGTAGTGCTGCAGACGGTTCGGGTTCTCGCCATAGCGCCCGTCGGTCGGTCGGCGCGAGGGCTGGACATAGGCTGCGGCCCAGGGCCGCGGGCCGAGCGCCCTGAGCGTCGTCGCCGGGTGGAAGGTGCCCGCCCCCACCTCCATGTCATAGGGTTGCAAGATGGCGCAGCCCTTCGCCGCCCAGTAGGACTGAAGGCGCAGGATGATCTCCTGAAAGGACCGGGGCGGGGTCTGGGTCATGGCGCACCTTTGGCGACGGAAAGCGCGTTCTCAATAGGCAACAGGGGCGCAAGGGTCAATCGGCGGCGGGGCGATTGTGGCGTGACGCCGCCGACCATCCTGCTAGGTTCGGCGGCGGATTCGGGACGAGCGGACAGAGGAAGGCTTGAGACAATGCGTGTGACGAGGCTCTGGGTGGGAATCGTGCTCTGGCTGGCGGCATCGGTCGCGTCCTGGGCGCAGGAAAGTTGGGTCCAGATCGAAGCGCGCCCGACGCTGGGCGAGGCCGAGGAACGCGCCCGGGCCTATGCCAATGTGTTCCCGAACGTGGCGGGCTTTGCGATGTCCACCGGCTGGTACGCGATCGCGCTTGGCCCGTTCACCCCGGACGCGGCGGCGGACCAACTGGCGGTCCTCAAAGGCGAGCGTCTCATCCCCGACGACAGCTACATTTCCGACGGCGGCCGGTTCGGGCGGCAGTTCTGGCCGGTGGGTGGCGCGGTCAGCGCCCCTGCACCGGTCAGCGCCCCGGACGCGCAACCCGCCCCGGATGCCTCTGCGGATGCCGCGACCGCGCCCGAGGTCGTGATCCTTCCGGCGGCGCTTCCCGATGAAACCCCGGCCGAGGCGCGGCGCTCCGAGGCGGCGCTTTCGGGGGATGAGCGCAAGGAGATTCAGGCTGCGCTGCAATGGTACGGCCATTATCAGGGCGCCATCGACGGCGCGTTCGGCGCGGGCACGCGGCGCAGCATGGCGGCGTGGCAGTCAGCCGTGGGCCTTGAGGGCACCGGGATTCTGACCACCGCCCAGCGCGACCGGCTGCTGTCGGGCTACAGCGCGGAACGCGCGGCCATCGGGCTTGCCGGCGTCGCCGAGGACGAGGCCGGGGTCGAGATCACGCTGCCGATGGCGCTGGTTGATTTCGACCGCTATCAGGCGCCTTTCGTGCACTACAAGGAAAAGGACGGGTCAGGCTACCGCGTCCTTCTGATTTCGCAGGCGGGCGACAACAGGACGCTCGCCGGTCTTTACGACCTCATGCAGACGCTGGAAGTGGTGCCGCTGGAGGGGGAACGCAGCCTCAGCGCCGCGTCCTTTGTCCTCACCGGACAGAACGACACGCTGCATTCCTATACGACGGCCACATTGAAGGGCGGATTGATCAAGGGTTTCACCCTGATTTCGCCCGCCGGCGACGCGGCTCGCGCGGCCAAGGTGCTGGAGGCGATGAAGGCCAGCTTCCGGCCGCTCGGCGATCACGCGCTCGATGACAGCCTCGGCGCCCCGATGGCGGTCAGCCCCGGCGACCTCGTGGCGGGGCTCGCGGTGCGGCGACCGCTTCTGATGCGCTCGGGCTTCTATGTCGACGCCACCGGCCGGGTGGCGACTGTGGCCGACGTGGTGAAAAGCTGCGGCCGGATCACGATCGACGGCGATATCGAGATGACGGTCGCGGCGCTGGACGATGCCTCGGGGGTGGCGCTTCTGGCACCCGCGACGGCCCTCGCGCCGATCGGGGTGGCACAGCTCAAACAGGGGCCGTCTGCGATTGGCGCGGAAGTGGCGGTGGCGGGCTATTCCTACCCCGGCACGCTGAGTGAAGCTGTCGTCACCTTCGGGCGGCTGGCCGACACCCGGGACCTGTCCGGCAATGACGCGCGCGAGCGGCTTGAGATCCGCACGCTCGACGGCGATGTCGGTGGGCCGGTCCTCGATGTCACGGGTCAGGTGATCGGGATGCTGCTGCCGAAAGCCGGCGACGATGGCCGCATCCTGCCCGACAATGTCGCGCTCGCAGTCGATGCGGCGGCGATCCGCACGGCGATGACCGGGGCCGACGCGGGGATCGCGGCGGACTCTGTCGCCGCGCCCGGAGCGATGGCGGCCGAGGATATCGCGCGGGTTGGCCGCGACATGACGGTTCAGGTGTCCTGCTGGGAGTGATGGCGCGGCTCAGATCTGCCAGAAGCGCGGCAGGAAGATCACCATGACGACAAGCAACTCCAGCCGCCCGAGCAGCATCGCAACGATGAGTATCCATTTCGCCGTGTCGTTGAGCGCAGCGAAATTGCCGGCCGGTCCGATGATGTCGCCCAGCCCCGGCCCGACGTTGGCTATCGCCGTCGCCGCGCCTGACAGCGCGGTGACGAAATCGAGCCCCGTGAGGCCCAGCGCGGTGGCCGTCAGGCCCAGCATCACCACGAATATCCCGACGAAGGACATGACCGAGTTCAGCACCTCCAAGCCGACCGGTCGGCCCTGATAGCGCAGAGTGAATATCCCGCTCGGCGTGTGGATACGTCGGATCTGTGCCGCGACCGCCGATATCAGGATCTGGTAGCGGAAGATCTTGATCGAGCAGCAGGTCGATCCGGCGCAGCCGCCGATCAGGCCGATGAAAAAGAACAGCACCATCGGGAAGGCGCCCCAGAGCTGGTAGTCGACACTCGCATAGCCGGTCCCGGTGATGATCGAGGTCACGTTGAACAGTGCCTCGCGGAAGGCGTGTTCGGCGTGATCGTGCTTGGCCAGGACGCGAAAGGCGGTGAGGACGGCAACCAGCGCGACGATCACCCAGATGAAGGCGCGCACCTGCGCATCCTGCAGCAGCGGCCGGGTCGAACCCGCAGCGAGCTGGACGTAGCGCACGAAGGGCAAGCTCGCCAGCACCATGAAGACCGAGGCGACATATTCCGGCACCCCCTGATAGACGCCAAACGAGGCGTCCGAGGTGGAAAAGCCGCCCGTGGACATGGTCGTCAAGGCATGGTTCAGCGCCTCGAACCCGTCCATCCCGACGATGACATAGGCGACCTGGCAGGCAAGGGTCAGAGCGACGTAGATCGCCGTGATCCGCGTGGCGATCTGCGCCGCGCGCGGCAGCACCTTGCCGCCGGTATCGAAGGCCTCGGACCGGAAGATCTGCATGCCACCAACCCTGAGCTCCGGCAGAAAGACCATCGCGACGATGATGATCCCGATGCCGCCGAACCATTGCAGCATCGAACGCCAGAGCAGAAGCCCCCGAGGCAGTTCCTCAAGCTTTGTGAAGACCGTGGCGCCCGTGGTGGTGACGCCCGACATCGCCTCGAACACCGCATCGACGAGCCGCGCATCGGTCGCGCCGAGAACGAAGGGGATTGCGCCGAACAGCGGCAGCGCGACCCAGACTCCCGTGGCCAGAAGGAAGGTCTGCTGCAGGGTCAGCCGGTCGCGCACCCCGTTGGCGCAGGTCAGGGCCACGAGAGTACCGAGTCCGGCCGCGATGATCGCGCTCTGCCCGAACGGGTGCCACTGGCGGTTGCCATCGAACAGATCGACAGCCAGCGGAATCAGCATCGTCAGCCCGAGGGCGGAGACGACGAGACCAATCACAAATCCGACGGGGCGCAGATCCAGCATCGCCGGCAAGCCATCACCATGCGGCCAAGGGCTGTCAAGCGCGTCCCGCCGCTCAGGCGCGCCAGAAGCGCGGCAGGATCAGGATCAGTACCGCCAGAAGGCCGAGGCGCCCCATGATCATGGTCAGGATCAGGACCCATTTCGAGGCCGCCGGAAAATCCACGAATGTCCCGGTCCGCGCCAGCATCGGGCCGAAGCCAAAGCCGATATTTCCAATCGAGGTCCAGATCGCGAAAAAGGCCGATTGAAGATCGATTCCGTGGAGATTCAGGACCAGGCTGAGAACCCCGATCAGGAAGATATACGACGTGAGGTGCAGGATGATCGCGCCGAGGGCGTCATCGTCCACGGTGCGGCCGGCGTAGCGCACAGGCTCGACCCGGTGCGGCGCGTGCAGGACCCGCATCCGTGACCGGATCGCCGCCAGGGTGACCTGAACCCGAAACACGCTGAGCGCACCCGAACTGGACGAGGTGCAGCCGCCGATCATGCCGACGCAGGCCGCCACCACGACGGCGAACGGGCCCCAGGCCGCGACATTGTCCGAACCGAACCCGGTGCCGGAAAAGATCGAGACAAGGTTGAACAGCGATGTCCGCACCACCTGCTCTGCCGGAACATCGGTCAGCACCAGGCGGTAGAGCGACACCGTCGCCACCGCGATCGCGATCCACAGGAGATAGGCGCGCACCTGAACGTCATAGAGGAACGGTCTGGCGTGGCCGCCGGCAAGCTGCATGAAGCGAATGTAGGGCAGGCTACCGAGGATCATGAAGAGCGCGCCGGCATATTCCAGCGGACCCGAATAGCGCGCAAAAGAGGCGTCGGTTGTCGAGAAACCGCCCGTGGCGATGGTCGCCATGGCGTGCACCACCGCGTCGAGCGATGTCATGCCAAGCACGGAATAGGTCAGCGCGCAGACGAGGGTCAGCCCGACATAGACCGCGAGCAGGCCCCGCGCGATGTCAACCGCGCGGGGCAGCGTCTTGCCCAGCGTGTCGAAGCCCTGGGCCCGGAAGAACTGCATCCCGCCGACCCTGAGATGCGGCAGGAAGATCATCGCGATGAAGGCGATGCCAAGCCCGCCGAACCAGTTCAGCATCCCGCGCCAGAGATTGACGCCCGCAGGCAGGCGATCAAGGCCGGGGAACACCGAAGATCCGGTGGTCGTGATGCCCGAAACGGCTTCAAAATAGGCGTTGGTGAAGCTCTCTCGCGGCGCCCCGGCCATGAACGGCAGGGCGCCGAAAAACGGCATGATGACCCAGACCAGAAAGGTCAGAAGAAAGGCCTGACGCATCGTCATCACGCGGCGCATCCCCGGTCGGCAGGCAATCGCCGAAAGTCCCCCGATGAGGCAGGAGACCAGCGCCGAAAAGAGAAACGCATCGGCGTTGCCGTCGTCGAGTGCAAGATCAAGCAGCATCGGCACAAGCATGCTCGCGCCCAGCCCCGTCACAAGGAGGCCCATCACATATCCGACAGGGCGAAAATCGGTCATGGCGCGCGGAGTAGCCTTGGCTTCACGCGGGAAGTCAAGCCATGACCTGCCACCGACGCCTCAGCGCTCCGCCGCGCAAAGCCGACAGCCGCTATCCGACCTTGTGCAGCGATGCAAAAAGCCGCGGATCGAGGCTTTCGGAGGCGAAGGTCGGACCCTCGGTAAGAACGCTCACCGCGTCATGGCTGTGCAGGCTTTCCTGATGGCTCGCGACTACGCGGAAATCGCCGACGCGCGGATCGGCGAGAAGGCGTTCGGCAAACGACCGCGCCGCGTCCTCGACGAAGATCGGGTTGGCGGCGTTCATCTCGGCGAAGGCCTGTTCGTCCTCGCGCTTGACCATGACCTGCGTCTCGGTCGGCACGGCGGCGCGCGCGATGTCGATCAGATCCTCGTACCAGAGGCATTTCGCCCCTTCCTGCACCACCGAGATCCGCGCGACCGAGCGCTGCGAATGCGGCGTTGCCAACTGCCCGCGCATCTGGCGCGCGTGTTCGGACAGTTCCAGCGAACAGGGGCAGGTCGAGGAATAGACGTAATCGAGGTGCATCACCTTTTTGCGCACACCGGCGCGTTCCACCAGTTCCAGCGCGATGTCGTAATACTGATAGCCTTCCAGACCCGACCGCAGCGACGCCACCTTGACCGGATAGCGGAACCGCATCTGCAACCGCGCGTCAAAGCTGCCCAGATCGGCGATATAATCGTCCAGCGCGGCCTCCATGGTGCCGAAACTAAAGGTCTTTTCGGCATGCTTGTAGAAGGACCGCATGATGCGGGACATATTGATGCCCTTCTTGTCGGCTTCAAGGCTGACTGTGCCGGTCACGCTGGTTTCCACCGTGATGTCGGCGCCATCGCGGGTCTGGAACCGGATCGGCAGGCGGAAGTTGGAAATGCCGACATGCTGGATCTGCTGGCGCGCGCCGCGGATCAACGACGACGGGCCGTTTTGCAGGTCGGGCAGCGTGTCCTTGTAGGCGTCCGAAACTTCGAACGCATGCGGATAGGCACGCGACAGCGCCGGATAGCTGTCGGGGTCCACGGCCACCAGACGTGCCAGCGCGGGGTCCAGATCGGCAACCTCGGCGTCCGACGCCTGCGTCACCCACGACTTCAGGCGCGACAGGGCTTCCTCGGCCTCGGCGCGCGACGGCAGACGGCTGAATTCCGGTGTGTGAAAGTTCATGATTGACCCCCTGTCCGATGCCGCGCCTTATCCGGCAAGCACGCCGCATCGTGTTTCTATTTGCCAAGTGTTTACGCCGCAGGGGCGGTGTCGGATCACATTGGACAGGTCAGCGCATCAGACCGCCGCCAGCCCCGCCAGCAGGTCGGCGATCAGGTCGGCGGGGTCTTCCAGACCCACCGACAGCCGCAAAAGACCGGGAGAAATGCCCAGTTTCAGCTTCTGATCCGCGGGAAGGCGCTGGTGCGTCGTGGTGGCCGGATGGGTGATGATCGACTTCGCATCGCCCAGATTGTTCGAGATCACGATGACGTGAAGCGCGTTCAGCATCCGGAAGGCCGCCGTCTTGGCCGCTTCAGCATCGCCCGCGATCTCCAGCGCCAGCACCGTGCCGCCGGACCCGGTCTGCGCCATCGCAAGCGCGTGCTGCGGATGGTCGGGCAGACCCGGAAAGATCACGCGCGCCAGTTTCGGATGCCCCTGCAAGGCGCGGGCGACCTGCAACGCGCCATCCGCCTGCGCGCGCACCCGCAGGTCGATGGTCTCCAGCCCCTTCAGCATGATCCAGGCGGTAAAGGGCGACATCGCGCCGCCCGTGTGTTTCATGTAGGGTTCCACCGTCTTGCGGATGAAATCCTTGGTGCCCAGGATCACACCGCCCAGCGCGCGGCCCTGCCCATCGACGTGTTTGGTGGTGGAGTAAATCACCACATCGGCACCCTGCGCGATGGCACGCGAATAGACCGGCGTGGCGAACACATTATCCACCACCACCAGTGCGCCCACCGCATGGGCCATGTCCGCCACGGCAGCGATATCCACAACCTCCAGCGTCGGGTTCGACACGGATTCGAAGAACGCGGCCTTCGTCCCCGGCCGCAACGCCGCGCGCCACTGGTCCAGATCGGTGCCATCGACGAAGGTGACCGTGACGCCGTAACGTGTCAGCACTTCCTCCAGAATATACAGGCAGGACCCGAACAGCGCGCGCGCTGCGACCACGTGATCGCCCGCGCGCAGCATGGCGCACAGCGCACCGTTGACCGCCGCCATTCCGGATGCGGTGGCAAAGGCGTCCTCGGCCCCTTCCAACGCGGCCATCCGGTCCTCGAACATCGCGACCGTGGGATTGCCGTAGCGGGCATAAATGAATTCATCGGGACCCAGCGCCTGAAACCGCGCCTCGGCCTGTTCGGCGCTGGCATAGACAAAGCCCTGGGTCAGGAAAATCGCCTCGGACACTTCGCCATACTGGCTGCGCCGGGTGCCGCCATGGACCATCTGCGTGCGCTTGCCCCAGGTTTTGATCTTGTCCTTGTCCATCGCCCTGCCCTCTGTCACGCCGCGCGGCGCATGAAAAAACCCCGGACGCGATCAGGCGCCCCAGGGTGAGAAATGCAGTCCCTCGGCTACCCATTTTAGCGGCATGTTTAACGTGGCCCGCAATCCGGTAACAAATCGCCACGGGCCACGCATTACCCCTGCACCCGGCCCGCGTCAACGGGCCGCCCCCATCTGCCCCCGTCCACGCGCGTTACGCAGGCGTTACGGTTTCTTCATTGCGCCGTCGCAGGGCTTTGCTAACGCAAGTT
The DNA here is from genome assembly GCA_041739655.1 of Albidovulum sp. Taxonomy (GTDB): domain Bacteria; phylum Pseudomonadota; class Alphaproteobacteria; order Rhodobacterales; family Rhodobacteraceae; genus Albidovulum. The sequence continues at coordinate 12,469 of JBGSNN010000329.1, forward strand.
ATCCACAGGGCCAGGAGGTCTGCCGTTGCCTCTCATCAGGATCAACGCACGGGGTCGCGACCCGGTGTTGCACGCCACAGCGTGCGATACGGGGGGGTGTGCCTTGCCATGGCTGGCCGAGGCCGCCGAGGGCAGCGGGCCGATCATCCTGATGCTGCACGGCTACAAGTTTCAGCCGGGGCATCCGGTGCATTGCCCGCATGGCCATATCCTGGGCATCGACGAGACCAACCCCTGCCCCAAGGCGGTCAGCTGGCCGGCGCGGCTGGGCTTTGGCGCCGGGGACGCGGACGAAGGGCTGGCGGTTGCCTTCGGCTGGTCGGCACGCGGCAAGCTGCGCACGGT
>JBGSNN010000486.1:0-1999 GCA_041739655.1 Albidovulum sp.
ATGCCCATCGCAGCATCGTCGTCGCTCAGCCCCGCAGGCGCAGGCGCCAGCGTCAAGCGGTCGGCGGGTTCGGCCGCCGACCCTTCGGCCGCGATCGCGTTGACCGCCATGCCCTGATGCAGCGCCAGGTCACCGCCCGGATCCTCCGGTGCGATCCGGGCCGGCCCCTCAAGCGCCTGAATCACCGGAACCCCGCGCACATCGCGCACCGCAAGCTTGTAGGCCCAGACCCCGACCCCGGCCATCAGGGCGACCGACGTCAGCGCGCCCGCACTGTTGACAAGCTTTTGCCAGCGGCCACCCGCAAGGGGCCCGGCATCGCCCTGCGGCGCGTAGCCGTCATAGGCCTCATAGTCGTCGAAATCCGCGTCTGCCATGCTCTGCCTCGCTCGACCGGGCGCAACTGCGCCACGTTCCGCCTGCTTCGCCCCGGACGCGGCGCCTGTGTTCAGCGCATTTCTTCGACCGGAGTGACGCCAAGGATACCAAGACCAGCGGAAATAACAACGCCCGCAGCCCGGGCGAGGGCGATTTTCGCCTGACTTGTTGCGGCATCCCCCTCCTGGATGAAGCGCAGCGAGGTGTCGTCGTTGCCACGGTTCCAGTGGGCGTGAAGATCGGAGGCAAGTTCGTAGAGGTAAAAGGCGACGCGATGCGGCTCCTGCCCCTTCGCGGCGATCTCCACGAGACGCGGCCATTCGGCGATCTTGCGGGCCAGGCCAAGCTCCGCCTCATGCGACAGTTTGCCGAGGTCGGCCCTCGCGAGCGTCGCGTCATCGACGGCGATCCCGGCCTCGGTCGCCTTGCGGATGACCGACGAGACACGGGCATGGGCGTATTGCACATACCAGACCGGATTGTCCTTGGACTGCTCCAGCACCTTGTCGAAATCGAAGTCGAGGGGCGCGTCGTTCTTGCGGGTCAGCATCACGAAGCGGGTCACGTCCGCGCCCGCCTGTTCCACCACGTCGCGCAGCGTCACGAAGGTGCCCGCCCGCTTCGACATCTTGAAGGGTTCGCCATTCTTGTAAAGCTTCACCAACTGGATCAGCTTCACCTCAAGCGGCACCCTGCCGTTCGACAGCGCGGAGACCACGGCCTTGAGCCGTTTCACATAGCCACCGTGATCGGCGCCAAGAACGTCGATGAGCTGATCGAAGCCGCGCGTGACCTTGTCGTAGTGATAGGCGATATCCGGGGCGAAATAGGTCCAGGTGCCATCGGATTTCTTCACCGGGCGGTCCACGTCGTCGCCATGCGCGGTGGAGCGGAACAGCGTCTGCTCGCGCTCTTCCCAATCCTCGGGCAGTTTGCCCTTCGGCGGCTCCAGAGTGCCTTCGTAGATCAGGCCCATGCCGCGCAGCGTCTCGATCGCCGCTTCGATCTTGCCGGTGCCGTAAAGCGCCTTTTCGGAGGAAAAGACATCCATCTTCACACCAAGAAGCGCCAGATCGTCGCGGATCATCGCCATCATCGCTTCCGTCGCGAAGGCGCGCACCTCGGCAAGCCAGACGGATTCCGGCTTGTCGAGCAGGCTTGTTCCATATTTCGCCTTCAGCGCCCCGCCCACCGGAATGAGGTAGTCACCGGGGTAAAGACCCTCGGCGATCTCGGGGCTGAGGCCATTGGCCTCGCGGTAGCGCTCATAGGCGGACCGGGCCAGCACATCGACCTGCGCACCGCCGTCGTTGATGTAATATTCGCGCGTGACCTCGTGGCCCGCGAAATCGAGAAGGGCCGCCAGGGCATCGCCGAAGACCGCGCCGCGGGTATGGCCGACATGCATCGGGCCGGTCGGATTGGCCGAGACGAACTCGACATTGACCCTGAGACCGCGACCGAGGTCGGACCGGCCAAAACTCCCCCCCGCAATCAGTGCGGCACGGACGACACCCTGCCACATCGCCGGGTCGAGGCGCAGATTGAGAAAGCCCGGCCCCGCCACCTCGGCGCTCAGGATGCCGCCGCGGCCCTGAAGCCGGGCCGCAAGCGCCTCGGC
>JBGSNN010000408.1:0-3012 GCA_041739655.1 Albidovulum sp.
TGCCGGGCTTGCCGCCGGGCTCGGCCAGCCCGCCCAGCCCCGCACCGGCAAGCTGTCCACCGGCGGCGACCCCGGCGCCGAGGGCGCGCAGGAACACGCATTTGCCAAGATGCTTGCGGATCTGCGCATGAAAACCGACCGCCACGGCATCGGCGACGCCAAGCCTGTCGCGCAAGGCGCCGACCTCAGGCGCCTCGTGCCGGAGCGCCTTCATCAGGCGCAGGACGCCGTTGCGGTGACTGGCCGAGCCAAGAAAACAGGGGACCAGGACCCGGTCCCGGGTCTCGCGCCGCGCGATCTCGAAAAGCGCATCCCGCGCGGGGGCATGATCCTCGATCAGCTCCTCCAGAAGCAGGTCGTCGAAATCCGACATCTGCTCCAGAAGCTCGGCCCGCGCCTCATGCTCGCGGCCGACTTCCGATGTCGGCATCTCGACGAGGACCGAACTCTGCCCCTCGCGGTAACGCCAGGCGCGTTCCGAGATGAGGTCGATCACGCCGACGATCTCGCCTTTCTCACGGATCGGGATCTGACGCAGGACCACGGGATGGCTGCTGTAGGCTTGAAGCGCGGAAACGATGTCGCGGATCCGGCCCTTCGGCGCGTCCATCCGGTTGATGAAGAGGAATGCGGGAACGTGCGCCGCCTCGACGGCGCGAAGCCAGGGCGCGGCCAGCACCGCCTCGTCCGGGTCGGGCGAGACGCAAAGCACCGCCGCATCCGCCGCCAGCAGGGCCGCGCCGCCCATGCGGGCGAACTCGGGTCCGCCCGCCACGTCGAGCGCACCCCAATCCTCACCCATGAAGCGGAAGCGGGTCAGGGCAAGATGACCGGCCGTCTCGGATTGGGGATGCGGGTCGTCCAGCGCGGCGAGCGCCTTCACAAGCTCGGTCTTCCCCGATTGAGACGGCCCCAGTACCGCGAAGCAGCGCATGACATATCCCCCTTGCGGCACGTTTCGACCGGCGCATCCGAAAGGCTGGCCCCGTGCCTGAGGGCCATGCGCCCTGATGGCCAAAGTCTCTGCCCGCCATCGCCGGGGGTCAAGCGCGGAAAGCGGCAGCACTTTCAGCGTGGTGGAAGTATTCCCGCCGGAGGCAGCCCGAGGCGCCCCGCCCGGCGGGGCGGCGAGAGATCATCTGGCGCGGGAACCGCGCCGCCATTGGACACCCGTCAGCGGCCCTGAAATCGGGCCGGGCGCTTTTGCAGGAAGGCCGTGACGCCTTCGATGAAATCCGCGCTCGCGCCGCAGTCCGCCTGCAGCCGCGCTTCCAGCGCGAGCTGCGCGTCGAGGTCGTTGGCGTAGCTGGCGCGCAGCGCCCGCTTGAGGTTGCGGTAGGCCCGCGTCGGTCCCTCGGCGATCTGCATCGCCTGCGCCCGCCAGGTCGGCTCAAAGGCCTCGTCCGCGACGCATTCCCAGATCATCCCCCATTCGGCCGCCTGCCGGGCGACGATCTTGCCCGCGAAGAGCGCAGCCCCCATCGCCCGTGGAAAGCCGATCTGACGCGGCAACCAATAGGTGCCGCCGGCATCCGGGATCAGGCCGATCCGCGCGAAGGCCTGCACGAAGGTCGCGCTTTCAGCGGCGATCACCACATCGGCCGCCAGCGCAAGGTTCGCCCCTGCCCCGGCGGCGGCACCGTTGACTGCGGCTATCACCGGCACCGGCGCGTCATAGATCGCGCGCAGCAGCGGTTCATATTCGTCGCGCAGCGTCGCCTCAAAATCGATCCCGGTGACGGTGCCGCCATCGGCGAGGTCCTGACCCGAGCAGAAGGCGCGGCCGGACCCGGTCAGCACGATCACCCGCGCGGTCAGGGCGGCCTCGGTCAGCGCCGCCAGAAGTGCCTTGCGCATGTCGGAATTGAGCGCGTTCATCACCTCGGGGCGGTTCATCGTGATGACCGTCATGTCGCCCGTGGTCTCGACAAGTACCGACTGTCCGCTCATCCCTCACTCCCCGTTGTCGCGGCGGTCAGACTGCCGCGGAACCGGCCTCGGCGAAAGCCTGACCGCACGTCACGACTTCAGGATTTCGGCGAGCCGCTCCTGCTCATCCGCAGAGAGCGGGGCGGCGGCGGTCTCGGGCAGAGTGCGGCGGCGGCGCAGGTAGACGCCCGCGCCGATCAGCCCGACCAGAAGCGCGGAGGGTCCGGCGATCCAGAGGATCAGGTTGGCGCCGGTGGTGGTGGGGCTGAGCAGGACATATTCGCCGTAGCGCCCGACCAGATAGGCGACGACCTGATCGTCGCTGTCCCCGGCCATCAGCCGTTCGCGCACCAGAAGGCGCAGGTCGCGGGCAAGGTCGGCATTCGAATCGTCGATATTCTCGTTCCGGCAGACCAGACAGCGCAGGCCGGCGCTGATCGTCCGCGCCCGCGCCTCAAGCGCCGGGTCGGCCAGAATCTCGTCAGGCTGCACGGCATGAGCCGGCAGAGCCGTCAGGACATGAAGGACGAGCGCAAGGGCGGTGGCAACCTGCTTCATGCTCATTCCGCAGGCTGCGCGGCAGGCAGGGTGCGACGCGCCCCGGCCGCGACGCGGTAGCGCCGATCCGAGAGTGACAGAAGCCCGCCGAGCGCCATGATGATCGCCCCGGCCCAGATCCAGTTGGCGAAGGGCTTGATGAAGGTCCGGACCGCCCAGCCGCCGTCCTCCTGCGGATCGCCGATGACAAGATAGAGATCGCGGAACACGCCGTTCTGGATCGCCGCCTCGGTCGTCGGCATGCCGGCCACCGGATAGACGCGCTTTTCGGGGAAGAGCGTCGCCACCGCCGCGCCGTCGCGCGCGACCTCGATGGTCGCGCGGGTGACAAGATAGTTCGGGCCCTCGGATTCCTCGACCGCGGCGAGGGTCACCGCATAGGGGCCGACTGCGAAGGTCTCTCCGATCCGGGCGGTGCGGATATCCTCGACAGTCCAGGCCATCATCAGGGCAATGCCGATGAAGGTCACGCCGAGCCCGCCATGCGCCGCCGCCCGGCCCCAGTCCGCGCGCGGCAGTCGCAAG
>JBGSNN010000428.1:0-9735 GCA_041739655.1 Albidovulum sp.
GTCGGCCGCCGCGGTCGCCGCGGCGAGGGCGGTGACGAGCACCGCCTGATCGACGCCGCGCGTGACCTTCGGGATGTCGCGGCTTTCGATCCGGGCAGCAATATCGGCGAAGGTGAAGATCGCGCGGCGGACGCGGTCGGCAAACTCCGCATCCTCCTCGCCAAGACCGGCGAGGACGTCGTCGCGGGTCTGCGCGGGCGCGATGTTGAGGATCGCCCCCACCCGTTCCTCGGGTCCTGTATCGAAGGCGCGGGCGGGGGTGGCGGACAACTGGCCGATCAGGGACTGGCCGATCTGGCGCACCGTCTCGGGGTTGATGTTCGCGGTCTTGCCGACGGCATAGGCGAGCCGTCGTGCGCGGTCGCCGGGAAGCTGGCCGAGAAGTTCGGCTGCGCGCGCCACGGCAAGCTTCGAGAGCATCACCGCGCCGATCTCCACGCTTTCGTCGGTCAGCACTTGCAAGAGCGGTTCGGTGTCGAGGGCGGCGATCCGGTCCCAGGGGTCGGTCCTGGCGCTGGCCGCGCGCTGACGGCGAATCTCGGTCGCCGCAGCGGGCGAGATATGGCCGTCAAGCAGGTCGAGCGCCCGGTCGATGCCGCCGGGAAAGGACAGTCCCACCGCGTCGAGCCGGGTCACGAACTCCTCGACCACGGCGCGGAGCGTGGCGCGATCCACGCTGCGCATCGCACCGATCTGTTCGGTGAGGGCGGCCTGCAGTGTCTCGGGGAGGGATTGAAGCGGCAGATTGCCGCCATCGGCCAGAAGCAGTCGCACGATGATGGCGGCCTTTTGCGGGCCGCTGACCATCATCATATCAGGTCGCCCCACAACCGGTGTGGCGCGGGCGGTTTCGGCGGGTCGTGTCACGGCCGTCATGGTCATCTCCGTCGCTCTTGCGGAGACGGTCGCAGACGCCGGTTAACGGGCGCTTACATGCGACGCGGGATCAGCTTTGCAGCTTCACGCAGGCGCGTGCCTTGGCATCCCATGCCGTTCCTTCGGCACAGGACATCGACGCCTGCTTGGCGTGATTGCACCCCTCACCGCCCGCAACGGCCGGAGTGAGAGAAGCGGCATAGGCGATCAGGGCGACAGCGGCGAATTTCGTCATGGCGTGCTCCTTTCGATCTAGAAAGGGTGCCAGTCCGGGTGACGCTGCGGCAAGCGTTTCTTGCGCGCACGCGGACACCTCACGAAATCGTGTATCCGCCCGCAGGATGGGCAACATTGCCTGCCTCAGGCGCCGAAGACGCGGGCAAAGATCGTGTCCACATGTTTGGTGTGATAGCCAAGGTCGAATTTCTCCTCGATCTCGGCCGGCGAGAGGGCGGCTGTCACCTCGGCGTCGGCCAGAAGCTCGGTCTTGAAATCGGCGCCCGTTTCCCAGACTTTCATCGCGTTCCGTTGCACCAGCCTGTAGGCGTCCTCGCGGCTGACGCCGGCCTGGGTCAGCGCCAGAAGTACCCGCTGTGACATGACCAAACCCTTGAACTTGTTCAGGTTGGCCAGCATCGTCTCGGGGTAGATCACCAGCTTCTCGACCAGCCCCGCCAGCCGGTGCAGCGCGAAATCGAGGGTGATCGTGGCATCCGGGCCGATCGCCCGCTCGACGCTCGAATGGCTGATGTCGCGCTCGTGCCAGAGCGCGACGTTCTCGAGCGCCGGCACCACCGCCATGCGCACGAGGCGCGCAAGACCGGTGAGGTTCTCGCTCAGCACCGGATTGCGCTTGTGCGGCATCGCCGAAGAGCCTTTCTGGCCGGGGGAAAAGAACTCTTCGGCCTCCAGCACCTCGGTGCGCTGCATGTGGCGGATCTCGATGGCGATGTTCTCGATGCCGCTGGCGATGACGCCGAGCGTGGCGAAGAACATTGCGTGGCGGTCGCGCGGGATGACCTGGGTCGAGATCGGTTCGGGCCTGAGGCCCATCCTCTCGCAGACATGCGCCTCGACCGCCGGGTCGATGTTGGCGAAGGTGCCGACGGCGCCGGAAATCGCGCCCGTCGCCACCTCTTCGCGCGCGGCCTGAAGGCGACGCTTGTTGCGATCCATCTCGGCGTAGAAGCGCGCGAAGGTCAGGCCCATCGTCGTCGGTTCGGCATGGATGCCGTGACTGCGGCCGATGCGGACCGTGTCCTTGTGCTCGAAGGCGCGGGTTTTCAGCGCCGCCAGCACCCGGTCGAGCCCGGCAAGCAGGAGGTCGGCGGCGCGCACAAGCTGGACGTTGAGTGTGGTGTCGAGCACATCCGACGAGGTCATGCCCTGATGGACGAAACGCGCATCCTCGGCCCCGATATGCTCGGCCAGATGGGTCAGGAAGGCGATCACGTCGTGCTTTGTCACCGCCTCGATCTCGTCGATGCGGGCGACGTCGAAGGTCACATCCTTCGCCCGCCAGACCGCTTCGGCATTTGCCTTCGGGATCACGCCGAGGGCCGCCTGCGCGTCGCAGGCATGGGCCTCGATCTCGTACCAGATGCGGAACTTCGTGTCGGGTGACCAGATGGCGACCATGTCGGGGCGGGAATAGCGGGGGATCATCGACCTTGGCCTTTCGCTTTGTGAGACGCGCGCGGGTGTCCTAGACTGCGCGCGGCGCGAGGGCAAGAAGCGGTGGGGCGGACGGTGACGTTGAGGAAGGCTGAAACGGGTGTCGTGCCCTGCCTTGCCGATTTCGTCGGGTGCTGGCGGATTGCGCGGGAGATCGAGGATCGGCTGTCTGCGACGACGGGGAGATTCCAGGGCACGGCAGAGTTCGTGCCTGCGGCGGAAGGCCTCGCCTATCGCGAGCAGGGGGTGCTGACGCTGGGCGACGCCACGCCCCTCACCGCAGAACGGTGCTATCTGTGGCGGGCCGGGCCGGAGGGGCGGATCATTGTCGATCACGGCGACGGGCGGCCGTTCCACGACTTTCACCCGGCCGGCCCCGATGCGCGGCATCTCTGCGGCGCGGATGACTATGCGGTGCGCTACGATTTCGGTGACTGGCCTTGCTGGCGCGCAGACTGGACCGTGCGTGGACCGCGCAAGGACTACCGGATGGTCTCGCACTATGCTCCAATCAGCGCCGGATCGAAGGGATAGGTGGTGAGGATCTCGCAGCCAGTCGCGGTGACGAGAACCTGATCCTCGAGCTTGATCGAAAAGCTGCCGCCTTCGGGGCTGACCAGCGCCTCGGTGCAGATCACCATGCCCTCCTCGATGACATGGTCGAAGGCGCCCTCGGCCCAGCCGTCGGGGTAGGGCACATAGGGCCATTCATCGCAAAGCCCGACGCCGTGCATCTTGCAGGAGTATTTCTGCTTCCAGCACTGACCCTCAAGCTGATGGCCCTCGTGCACCAGTTCGCGGATCGAGACGCCGGGCCTGAGCCGTGCCTGATGGTCGCGCATGTGATCCAGGGCATGGGCCATCGCGGACATCATCGCGTTCGTGGGCCTTGCATCGCCCACCCACCAGGTCCGCGAAATGTCGATGCAGATGCCGTAGCTGCCGATGAGGTCGGTATCGAAGGCGACGATCTCGTTTTGCTGCACGATCCTAGGGCCACATTCCTGAAACCACGGATTTGTGCGCGGACCCGAGGCCAGAAGCCGCGTCTCGATCCACTCGCCGCCGCGCCGGATGTTGCCTTTGTGCAATTCCGACCAGATATCATCCTCGCTGACGCCGCCTTTCGGTACGTTTTCTCTGGTGAACGCCTCCATCTCGGTAATCGCCGCCTCGCAGGCGTGATGGGCGCAGCGCATGGCGCGGATCTCGTCCGGGCCCTTGATGGCGCGGGTGCGTTCGGTCAGCTCCTCGCCCTCCATGACATGAAACCCGGCGCGTTCAAGCGCGCGCAGGCCGTGGATCTGGATCTTGTCCACAGCGAGGCGGCGGTTCCTCCCTGCATGGGCGCGCAGGACCTCATCGACCTGTGCGGCGAAGGCGGTGGCGTCCTCGGCGCTGCGGTCGCCCGTGACCGAATAGAAGAAGGACGCGCCCCACCGGATTTCCTTGACCAGCGGGTTGAAGCCGACAAGGAAGGGGGCGTTCTTGTATTCCCAGATCACCATGTGCCCGTCGGCGCAGACCAGACAGGCGCGGAACGGGTTGTGCGCGTTCCAGAGCTGCATATTGGTGGTGTCGGTGGCGTAGCGGATGTTCATCGGGTCGAACATCAGGATGCCGGCGTAGTCGCGCGCAACGAGCGCCGTCACAAGCCGTTGCCAGCGGTCGCGGCGCATCTGGTCGAGGTTTGGCGGTGTCAGCCCCGCCGCCTCCCATTCGCGGAAGGCAAGCTGGGTCGGGCCGATCTCGACCCGGTCGTTGTCATTGGGCGTGCCATCGTCAAGTCTGTCGCCCCGCGACGGGTCGATCTTGCGGCGGTCGCGGTAATGATCGGTCATGCCAGGCCTCCCGGGTTCAGGCGATGCTGGGGCGCGGCGGCGCGCCGGTCATGCCGGTTTGCGACATCGGCGGGGCTGGAAATCGCCAAAGGGATCGGTCAGGAAGAGCCATGCAGCCCGAGCCGATCCTTCAGGACGAGATTCCGCCGCTCCAGCGCCAGGCCGCAGCCGCGCGGCTGCCCGCGATGCAGCCGGTGGCCGCGGGCGCGCTTCTGACCGTCGATTGCGCCTATGCGGCACAACTGGCCGAAAAGGCGCGCCTGATCGGGGTAGCGCGCGCCAGGGTGCTGCGGGTTCTGCCGGGGTCCGAGCCCGCGACGCGTGAGATGCTGGAGCATGTCCTTGCAGCGCTCCGACGGCGCGCCGATTTCGAAGTTTCGGCGACGACCGTCCGGCGGCCGGATGGTGCCATTGTCGTCATCGACCGCGCAGACCCCTTGCTGACGCTCTCGCGGCTGATTCAGGAGGATATCTGCCTGTTGGAGCGTCAGGGCGCGGAACATGTCCTGACCGCCGCACTGCTCTGCTTTCCGGCGGCGTGGACTCTGGCCGAAAAGATCGGCCAGCCGCTGACACGGATTCACCGCCCCGTCCACGCCTACGATGCGGCAATCGCCGGGCGGGTCCAGCGGCTCTTCGACGGGGTCCAGGCGGGCCGGCCGCTCTGGCGCGCGAACCTGCTGCGCTACGACATGCCGGAGCTTTTCCAGCCCTATACCGAGGCCGCCGGGCGCAAGGTGGGCACTGCCGACAGCCGCTATGAACGCAGTGAACGGCAGACGATTCTGCGATTGCCCGACACCGGAGCAGTGGCGTTCGTCATCCACACCACCGTCGTCAAGCGTGCCACGTCAGGACATGTCGAGGACCGCGCCGGGCAGGGTCATATGTCGAGCATCCGGGACAGTTGATCGACCGTGCCGTCGCGCTTGGCGATGTCGATGAGGCTTGGCACCTCGTACCGGCGCAGCGTCGCTTCGATCATCTCGGCCCGCTGCGATGATGCCTGACGGGCCTGCCATGCGATGACAAAGGCTTTCGGTGTTCCTGTCGGTCCCTGTGATCTGGAGCGAAAACCCGTCATGTCCGTAACCCCGCCAAACCGGTTTACCCAGCTTCTGGTTAAGGAATGATTTAGGCGGAAATCCGCCGTCTTCGGTACCCTTTGACGACGGTTTTCCGGCGCTGCTGCGCCAAGGCGTTGTCCTTGCATGAAAAAGCGGCGCTTTGACTGGGGCTGCCTCGCGCCCGGGCGGCCTCAGACGTAGCCGTCGCCGCCGCAGGAGGCGCAGCGCGTCGTCCGGTTGCCAAAGCAGCCGCCGCAGCGCTCGACCAGCGGCCGACCGCGGAGATCCGTGCCCTTGCTGACCTGCCCGGTTCCGCGGCAGATCTGGCAGGGGTACCGGCCGGTGCCGTGGCACCGGTGGCAGCGTCGCTTGACCAGAGCCTCCTGCTTCTTGCCATGGCGTGGTGGCTGCATGATGATACCGACCCCTTGTCCGATCCCTTCCGGCGCAGCCAAGCACAATCTGCCTGATCTGTCATCCGCCCGCTTGCGGATGGCCGGTTTGCCCCCCTTGGCGGCCATTCGGGCGCAGGAATGGCTGTGGAGTTTCCGCCCGACCTTGCGCGCAGGCCGATACCCGGACCGGCCCTGCGAACCACATGTCGGGTGCTTGCGCAACGCGTGGAGTGCAATAAGCTTGACCGATGACTGCGCCATTCCTGTTATTGCTTCTTTCGCTGGCGGGCCTTGTTGTCGCGCTGACCATGCCGGGGATGATCGGCCTTATTCTGGTGGCGGGGCCATGCGCCCTGGCCAGCCTGTTCCTTCTGGCGCGGACCTATCGGCGCCGCCGCAAAAGCGCACCGGGGTCGCCACAAAGGCTGATCGTCATCGACGGGTCGAACACGATGCACTGGAAGGATGGCACAGCCCAGATCGACACGCTGCGGGAGATATTGCAACGTCTCTCGGCGCTCGGCTTCACGCCCGGCGTCGTGTTTGATGCAAATGCCGGCTACAAGCTCACGGGACGATACCAGCACAACGCCGCGATGGGCCGACTGCTCGATTTGCCGGAAGACCGCGTCATGATGGTGGACAAGGGCACGCCCGCGGACCCGACCATTCTGGCCGCAGCGCGGTTTCTTGGCGCGCGCATCGTTACCAATGATCGGTACCAGGATTGGGCGGAAGCGCATCCCGAAGTGCGCGAACCGGGATACCTGATCCGGGGCGGCTATCGCAGGGGGAAATTATGGCTCGACTTGGATCAGGGTGAACAGTGAGACGGCGTCCTGACTGACGCTGGCGCGCAGCCCCGGAACAAGAAAGGGCGCCCGAAGGCGCCCTATCCGTTGCGAAGACCGTCCTGCCTCAGCAGGAATAGTACATCTGGTACTCGATCGGGTGCGGCGTGTGTTCGTAGGCGTAGACCTCTTCCCACTTCAGCGCCATGTAGCCTTCGAGTTGGTCCCTGGTGAAGACATCGCCCGCGAGCAGGAAGTCGTGATCCTTCTCGAGTTCCTCGAGCGCCTCGCGCAAGGAGCCGCAGACGGTCGGGATTTCGGCCAGTTCCTCGGGCGGCAGATCGTAGAGATCCTTGTCCGAGGCAGGGCCCGGATCGATCTTGTTCTTGATGCCGTCGAGACCGGCCATGAGGAGTGCCGCGAAGGCGAGATAGGGGTTCGCCGCCGGGTCGGGGAAGCGGGCCTCGACACGCTTGGCCTTCGGGCTTTCGGTCCAAGGAATGCGGACGCAGCCCGAGCGGTTGCGGGCGGAATAGGCGCGCAGGACCGGGGCCTCGAAGCCGGGGATCAGCCGCTTGTAGCTGTTGGTCGCCGGATTGGTCAGCGCGTTCAGCGCCTTGGCATGCTTGAGGATGCCACCGATGAAGTAGAGCGCTTCCTGGCTCAGGTCGGCATATTTGTCGCCGGAGAAGAGCGGCTTGCCGCCCTTCCAGATCGACATGTTGACATGCATGCCCGACCCGTTGTCGCCCTTCATCGGCTTCGGCATGAAGGTCACCGACTTGCCATAGGCGGCGGCGACGTTGTGGATGACATACTTGTACTTCTGGATGTTGTCGGCCTGTTCGACGAGGCCGCCGAAGATCAGGCCAAGTTCGTGCTGCGCGGTCGCGACTTCGTGGTGGTGCTTGTCCACCTTCATGCCCATGCGCTTCATCGTGCTCAGCATTTCGCTGCGCAGGTCCTGGCTGGCATCGACCGGGTTGACCGGGAAGTAGCCGCCCTTGTGGCCGGCGCGGTGAGCCTGGTTGCCCATCTCGTATTCGGTGTCGGTGTTCCAGGCGGCGTCGGCTGCATCAATCTGGAAGGCGACCTTCTGCGGCGTGACCGAAAAGCGCACCGCGTCGAAGATTTATAACTCGGCCTCGGGACCGAATTAGGCGGTGTCGCCGATGCCGGAGGCCTTGAGGTAGGCTTCGGCCTTGACGGCAGTGCCGCGCGGGTCGCGGCTGTAGGGCTCGCCGGTGTCCGGTTCGACGACGTTGCAGTGCACGCACATCGTCTTTTCCGCGTAGAACGGGTCGATATAGACCGAGCCCGCATCGGGGATGAGCTTCATGTCGGACTGGTCGATCGACTTCCAGCCGGCGATCGAGGAGCCGTCGAACATGAAGCCTTCCTCGAAGAACTCCTCATCCACCAGATCGACGACCAGCGTCACATGCTGCAACTTGCCCTTGGGGTCGGTGAAGCGGATATCGACATATTCGACCTCCTCGTCCTTCATCAGCTTCAAGGCGTCCTTGACCTTGCTCATCCTTCAGTCCTTTCGCTTTGGATGTTCGACCGGGCCTCGGGCCCGGAATTCAGACCGCGTCCTCGCCCGTCTCTCCGGTGCGGATGCGGATGACCTGTTCGATGGTCGAGATGAAGATCTTGCCGTCGCCGATCTTGTCGGTGCGCGCGGCCGAGATGATGGCCTCGACGGCGGTATCCACCATGTCGTCGGCCAGCACCACCTCGATCTTCACCTTGGGCAGGAAATCCACCACATACTCAGCGCCGCGATAAAGCTCGGTATGGCCCTTCTGCCGACCGAAGCCCTTGACCTCGATCACCGAAAGCCCCTGAACTCCGACTTCCTGAAGGGCTTCCTTCACTTCGTCGAGTTTGAACGGCTTGATGATGGCTTCGATCTTCTTCATGCGCCTGAGTCTCCCTGCCGCTTTTCCTGCGAGTTTGCCCCTGTCAGCACTTTCGCGGGACGGCGACAATTGGCTAGGGTCCGGGGGGGCAGGCGCGGGCAGGGGATTCCTGCGGCTGTGCCTAATATTTGTGCAAACTGGGCGTCTGTCGGGCAGTTTGAAAACTTTGAGGGAAACAGCATGGCCGGACTCCTGACCGCCGCCCAGATGCGCGCCATCGAGGCCGCCGCGATCGCCTCCAGCGCGGTCACGGGCCTTGAACTGATGGAGCGCGCCGGGCAGGGCGTTGTCGCGGCGATCGTCGAGGAATGGCCGGAGGCAGCGGAGGGTCCGCAGCGCGCCGTCGTGCTTTGCGGGCCGGGCAACAACGGCGGCGACGGGTTTGTGATTGCACGACTTCTGAAAGAGCGTGGCTGGGCGGTGGGGGTCTGGTTTCTCGGCAGCCGCGACCGCCAGCCGCCGGATGCCCGCGCGATGCACGACCGCTGGCTCGGCCTGGGCGGCGATGTCTTTGCGATCCCGGATCCCATCCTGCGCGACACGCGCCTTCCGCCCGACCCCTGGCGCGAGGACCTGCATGGCGGGCACGCCTTCGTCATCGATGCGCTCTTCGGCATCGGCCTGACACGGCCGATCGACAATGACTCGAATCTCGTGCGCAGCTTCGGGCATTTCGGGGATGTCTGCGAGGAAGAGGATGCCGTGGTCCACCGGGTTGCCGTCGATGTTCCTTCCGGACTCTGCGCCGACAGCGGTCGCATCCTGTCACCCTTCACCCGGGCGAATTTCCGCTCCTTCTTCGCGGCCGATCTGACCGTCGCTACCGGCCATCTCAAGACGGGTCACTTCATCGGCGAAGGGCCAGAGGTCTGCGGCAAGGTCGTGCGCGCCGATCTCGGCTGGCTCGGGGCGACGGGGCACGGGCAGCCGGGATACCGCGACCCGACCGCTGGTTCTGTCGGTCTGATCGGTCGCGACACGATCCTGGCGGGGCGCCGAGACCATGGCTGGATGGGCCACCACTTCCTCGGCAAGGGGCTGAAGGGGCGGGTTCCGGCGCACAAATACACCCACGGCCACGCCCTCATTCTCTCCGGCGGCGCGGGCAGCGGCGGGGCCGCGCGGCTTGCGGCGCGGGGCGCGCTCAGGATCGGTGCGGGCGCGGT
>JBGSNN010000454.1:0-2415 GCA_041739655.1 Albidovulum sp.
TGGTCATCCATGAAGGCGGCAGTCTCCGCGAGATTGGCGGATCCGGCCCGGCTTTCGACAACAAGCCGCGCCGCGGGGCCCTCGCCCTTCCTGACGATGCGGCGCGACCGCCCCGTGACCTCGGCCACGAGATCGGTGCCAAAGCGCTGGACAATCTGGTCGAGCGCCCCGGGTACGGGCGGCAGCGATGCCAGCCTTTCGATCAGCGCGTCGCGCCTGCGGGCGGCCTCGCGGCATTCCACCGGCTGGCCGTCACGAACGACGGGCCGGGACGACAGATTGCCCTCGCTGTCGGTGAAGGGCTCATAAAGCTGCACCGGGAAGGAATGGGCGAGGTAATCGAGGACATATTCCCGCGGGGTGATGTCGACGCGGATGTCGTTCCACTCCTCGGTCGGGATCTCCGACAGGCGGCGCTCCATGAGCGCCTCCCCGGTCGAGACGATCTGGATGACGGCCGCATGGCCCGCTGCCATATCAGCCTCGATGCTCGCGATCAGCGTGGGGGTCTTCATAGAGGTGAGCAGATGGCCGAAGAAGCGCTGCTTGGCGGACTCGAAGGCCGAACGGGCGGCAGACTTGGCTTGCGGGTTCAGCGTGCCGTTTTCATCGGTGATGTTCGCAGCCTCCATGGCGGCGGCGAGGTTGTTATGGATGATGGCGAAGGCACCGGCATAGGCATCGTAGATGCTGCGCTGTTCAGGGGTCAGTGCATGTTCCAGCATCTCGTATTCGACGCCGTCATAGGAGAGCGACCGGGCCGTGTAAAGGCCAAGCGAGCGCAGGTCGCGCGCAAGGACCTCCATCGCGGCGACCCCGCCAGCTTCGATGGCTTGCACGAATTCCGCCCGCGTCGCAAAGGGGAAATCCTCGCCACCCCACAGACCGAGGCGCTGCGCATAGGCGAGGTTGTGTACTGTCGTCGCCCCCGTGGCCGAGACATAGACCACTCGGGCATTGGGCAGTTTGTGCTGAAGGCGCAGACCCGCCCTGCCCTGCTGCGAGGCCTCGGTATCGCCCCGCTCGCCCTTCGATCCGGCGGCATTGGCCATGGCGTGGCTTTCATCGAAGAGGATCACCCCGTCGAAATCCGCGCCCAGCCAGTCGACGATCTGATCGACGCGGGATTTCTTGGCTCCGCGCTCCTCCGAACGCAACGTCGCATAGGTGGTGAAGAGGATGCCCTCAGCGAGGGGGATGTCGCGGCCTTGCGCAAAGCGCGAGAGCGGCGTGACCAGCAGCCGCTCCTGGCCAAGGGCCGACCAGTCGCGCTGCGCATCCTCCAGCAGCTTGTCGCTCTTCGAGATCCAGAGCGCCTTGCGGCGGTCTTGCGCCCAGTTGTCGAGAACGATCCCGGCCGACTGGCGGCCCTTGCCCGCACCGGTGCCATCGCCGAGGAAGAAGCCGCGGCGGAAGCGGACAGCGTCCGCGGCATCGTCGGGCGCGGCCGAGACCAAGTCGCCGGTCTCATCGACGGTCCAAGACCCCGCGAGATATGCGCCATGCGCCTCGCCCGCGTAGATTACTGTTTCAAGCTGCGCGTCGGAGAGCAAGCCGTCGCGCAGGACAGCGGCGGGCAGTTTGGGGCGGTAGGTGGGTTTGGGGGGCGCAACAGACGCCATGGCCGCCGACTGCACCAGTTTGGTCGGGTGCGGTGCCGCACCGGGGATGTCGATCGCCTGCAAACGGAAGGTCTCGTAGATCGCGTCCGACAGGCGCCCGGCGCTGACCTCCTCGGTCGTCTCCAGCAGCGTGTAGACGAGGTCCTCGGCATCGAACGGCGCAGACACAGGCGATGACGCGGCCGCCTGCATAGCGCGCGAACCGCCGAGCGCAGTGTGGGTGGGGCGGGCGGAATGTCCCGGGAGGGGGGAAGTGCGGTGGGGCCCGGTCGATATGCACCGGTCCAGTTCGAGGCGGGGCGAAACCTCGGAGGAGATCCGGGACAGGAGCTGCGCCGCATCCCGAGACATGGGCTGGTGCAGATCTGCAGTGATGCCACCCCGCTCGCCGCCCCGGCACTTGTCAAACACCGAGATCCGGGTCTCGAAGCTGGTACCGTGCCTGGCGAAAGCCAGGCCTGACACGGCGCCGGTGAAGACGAGGCGCGCGGACTCGGTCAGACGGCCAAAGCTCTCGGCCCAGGCCGGGACGTCGGGCGCGAAATTGGCGCCAGTGATGGCGACCAGCCGCCCGCCGGGAGCCAGGCGAGCAAGCGCCGAACGCAGATGCCGGGCCGCTGCCTCGGTCGTCCGACCATCGACGTTCGCCACCGCCGAGAAGGGCGGGTTCATCAGGATAACGCTCGGGCGCAAACCCGCGTCGAGATGATCGTCGATCTGCGCGGCATCAAAGCGGGTGACTGGGCGGCCCGGGAACAGAAGGCGCAGAAGGTCGGCGCGGGTGTCGGCCAAC
>JBGSNN010000068.1:0-3270 GCA_041739655.1 Albidovulum sp.
CCGCGAAACCCGGTCAGCGCGATGCCGCGTGAGATGCGCAGGCTGTCGAGCGCGACGGTCATCGTCGTTTCGCCGCCGCCGCGGCCCTTGCCGAACTCCGCCTTGCGCATATCGGCCTGCCCCGAGGCGACCTCAACCGCGACGGTCTGCCCGGCGCCGCGTCCGCGCAACACGACCTGACCATTGAACCAATCCTTGAGGCTCGCCTGTTCAAGCGTCACGGCATCCAGCGTCCCGTCGGGTTTCAGGACCACTTTGCCCTGCACCGCAAGGCCGCCGCCGGAAAGTGCGATCTGGTCGATCCGCGCGGGCTGACCAAGCGCCCCGGCCACCGACAGGCGACCGGCCTCGGCCGCAGGCTTGGTCCAGCCGATTTCGGGAACCGCGAGGGTCAGGCCGACAAGGTCCGAGGTCAGGCTGAACGCCGTGTCCTGACCCTTGACCAGCTTCAGTTCGATTGCGCCGGTGCCGCTGCCCGCCACCGCGCCCTCCGGCAGAGTGACCGCAAAGGCCTTGAGCGCCCGCGGCGAAAGTTCCACCGTTCCGGTCAAATCGCTCTTGCCTTTGGCCTCGGGGCCGAAGCCCTGCCGCCAGACGACATCGACGGGAATGCCGTCAAAGGTCCCCGGCCCGGAAATCTCCATCCCGGCGCGGTCGGCCGTCACCGAAAGCTTGCCGGCGGTGATCTGCCTGCCCTTGACGATCCGGTCGGAGCGCACATCGTTCAAGGTTCCCGCCACCTCATAGCTCACATCCCCGGGCTTGATGCGCCGCGCGAGGGTTAGCGTCAGATGCGTCTCGATCTCGGCCGTGCCGTCGGCCAGATCGACGGGCTGACCGGCCTTGGACAAAAATCCGAACGGCGGCTGATCCAGAAGCGACAGCGCCGCCGTGATGGAACTTTTGGTGCGCAGCGTGACCTCGGCGGGGGCCGGAACGATTCGCAGGTCGGGGATATGCAGGACCGTACCCTGCACGTCGATGCGGCCACCATCCGGCGCAATGACGTGGCCCTTATCCACGACCAGCGTATAGCTGTTGTCCGCGATGGTGGCATAGCCGGCGCCGTCCCGCACCGGCGGCAGGGTGCGGATGACCGTGACCTCGGTCGCGCGGTATTCGTAGCTCAGCGAAAAGCGCGGCTCCTGCGACGGCGTGACCCTGAGCCCGGCAACGACGTTGAAAATCTCGCTTGTCGCGACGTTCTCGCGCATCCAGGCGCGGGTCTTCGGCACCATCGCCACCGGCCAGAGCGCCAGCAGCCGCGCGCTTTCGATGGCATCGACATCGAAATCGAGCGCGGTCGCCCAGCCGTCTTTCTCGGCGTGGAACTCGCCTTTGGCGCTGATCCGGCGCGCACCATCCATCAGCGTCAACTGGCCAAGCTGAAGCCGGAACGGCGACAGCGTCAGTTTCACATCGATGGCGCCCTGCGTCAGCGCCACGGCGTTCTCGAACAGGCCCTCGGGGTCGGCCTTCAGGTCGCTGATCGCAATCTGGCCGACGAGCGAATTGGGCACACCGTCGTTGACGTCCTTCAGCCAGGCCTTGGCCTCGGCGCGCACCCGCAGGGCAGGGCTGTCCACGACGATGTCCTTGAACTCAAGCCTGTAGGTTTCGGGATCGTAGGACAGGCCCAACGATACACCATCGAAATTCACCGGCCGGGTGTCGGGTGTCGGCTGCAACGCCCCCTTGCCGAGCTTGAGGCTCGCTTGCAGCGGCAGGATCGCGCCGGACCTGTCCACCGAAGTCCAGATCGACCCCGAGATGGGCGCATCGAGTGCCCCGAGCCAGGCCAGTGCCGGAGACTGCGCCGCGAGATCGCGCGACCCGACATCGCGCACCTCGGCCGACAGCGTCGCGGCGGGCGACCCCTTTTGCGAGGTCAGCGTCAGCGTCGCGCGGGCAGGCGCTCTGCCGCCTTCCGAGACGGAAACCGCAAGATTGATGACCACGCTCTTCTCGGTGCGGAACATCCGAAGCCAACTGCCTTTGGCGTCCCAGCGTTTCTTCGCACGACGATCGCTGAACCGCAGGTCGAGATCGGAAATCTCGATCGTCTCGATCCCGCTCAGCACCGGCAGGGCAAAGACGCGGTCGAAGGCTTCGATGGCGGCGACAGGATCGACCGCCCCGGCCGTCGGTGCCGCGTCCTCGCTCAGCACGAAATCGAAGGAATTGTCGGCATTGCGCTGCAATGCAATGTCCGCGCCGGAGATGCTGAGACTGCGTGGCTGCACGCGGCCGTGCAGGATCGCGGCGCCGTCAAGCGTACTGCGGACATCTGGCAGGCGCGCGAGGCGGAGCCCTGCGGGGGAATGGATCTCGACATCGGTCAGCCGCACATGCGGGACAAAGCGGTCATCGACGAACAGTTCCATCCCGCCGACGACCACCGTCCCCTGCGCCGCAAGGGCGGCATTGGCGCGCGTCTCGATCTGGCTGACGATCCAGCGCGGGGCGGGCAGGACGCGGTCGGTCAGGCCAAGGACAAGGATGCCGGCCACGATGGACAGCACGGCGACGAGCAGGACGACCCAGAACACCGGATGCCGATGCGCCGGTCGTTTCCCGGTCTCCCTCGCCTCGATGTCGCCGCCCATCGCCCGCCTTGCCCGCAATCCGGCCTTTTTGCTTTGCTTCCCTTTATCTTTCCGTCCCGCCGATTAAAACAGAAAGCGTCACCCCTCCGCAAAGGACCACATCAGATGCTTGCACCCGGCGACACCGCTCCGGCCTTCACCCTGCCCCGCGACGGCGGCGGCGAGGTATCATTGAGCAGCCTTTTTCCGAAAAAGGTGGTGCTCTACTTCTACCCCAAGGACGACACCCCCGGCTGCACGACCGAGGCGCTCGACTTCACCCGCCTGGCGGACGAGTTCGCATCGGCCGGGACCGTCGTCATCGGCGTCTCGAAAGACAGCGTGACGGCGCATGAGAAGTTCTGCAAGAAACATGGCCTCGGGATCGTTCTCGCCTCCGATGAGGTCGGCGACACGACCGAGCGCTATGGCGTCTGGGTCGAAAAGAACATGTATGGTCGAACCTATATGGGGATCGAGCGCACGACCTTCCTGATCGACGGCAGCGGCCGGATCGCCCGCATCTGGCCGAAGGTGAAGGTGAACGGCCACGCCGACGAGGTGTTGGACGCGGCGCGCGCGCTGTGACCGGTCCGACGCTGGCCGACATGGCGGTCGAGGTACTGACCACCGCCGATGGCCGCGCTAAGACCGCGCTGTCCCATGCCCATGCCGCCCGCGGAGA
>JBGSNN010000074.1:0-14812 GCA_041739655.1 Albidovulum sp.
CTGCGCCTCCATGGCCGCCGCGAGCCGTTCGCGCGCCATCGCGGGGGCGGGCGTCGATGGCTGGCCGACCTCCATGTGGATGATGGGACGGCCGGCGGCCTCTGCCTTGCGGGCGGCCTCCATCACGTCCATCACAATGAAGGGATCGACGTCGCCCCGGCTTGATAAGCGCACCTGTCCACTCCATCCTTTGCGGCGATTTCCCGGGGCTTCTTCCCAGCCTCGCCAGCAAAGGTCAATGCCGTGCGGCCTTGCACGGGCCCCGGCGGTCCCCTATTGCGACATGGAGTAAGATGAGTCCGGAGACGCCGATGAAATTCGCCCCGCTTGCCGCTGCCATCATGATCGGGCTCTCCGCCCCGGCCCTCGCCTTCGACCTCAAGGCGATGTCGGCGGATGAGACGGCTGCCTTCGGCGCGGCCGTGCGCGCCTATCTGCTGGAAAACCCCGAGGTGCTGAGCGAGGCGATCAACGTCCTCAGCCAGCGCCAGGCCGACCAGGCCGCGACGCAGGATGTCGCTCTCGTGAAAGCCAATGAAAGCGACCTTTTCGCCGATCCCGCGAGTTTTTCCGGCGGCAACCCGGACGGCGACATCACGGTCGTCGAGTTCATCGACTACCGTTGCAGCTACTGCAAGAAAGCCCATGCCGAGGTGCATGACCTCGTCACCCAGGACGGCAACATCCGCTATGTCGTCAAGGAGTTCCCGATCCTCAGCGAGGAGTCGGTCTCGGCCGCCCGCTTTGCGATTGCCACCCTTCAGGTCGCCGGCCCCGAGGCCTATGCCAAGGTCAACGCGGGCTTTTACGAAAGCTTCCGGGGCGACATAAGCCCCGCCACGCTGACCGCCTTCGCCAGCGATCTCGGGATCGACCCGGCGCCGATCCTTGCGAAGATGGACGCGCCCGAGGTGACAAAGGTGATCGAGGACAATCACGCCCTCGCGCAGCGACTGCAGATTTCCGGTACGCCCACCTTCGTGATGGGTAGCCAGATGATCCGCGGCTATGTGCCGCTCGATGCCATGCAGTCCGTCGTTGCCGACGAACGCGGCTGATCAGACCGGAATGCGCGCAGCGATGTAGCGGGCAAACTCGAAGTTCGGTCGTTCCAGGTGGCTGAGCGGCCCCGGTGCCGAGAGCCCGGCGCAGATGCCCTGATAGACGCGCTCGGTACAGCCCTTGTCCTCATCGTTGACCGCGTCGAGAAGCGTTTTCAGACGCTCGAAATGCTCTCTCGACTTTGGGTCGTTGACAAATTCGGGCGCAAGCCCGCCGCCATAGAGGACGTTGACATGGCCGGGCCCGTCCGGGGTAAGCGACAGATACCAGAAATAGCCGGGCGTCAGCGTGATGAGCAGCGACGGGTAGATCGCAAGAAGCCAGGTGGTGCGACGCTCGTCGCCCTCGAGCACCGTGTTCGTCGGATGCGCCAGCGTCAGGTCGAGCGCGTCGTTCTTCAGGATGAAGTGGTAGTTGAAGGCGGGCTGGCCTTCCGGGCAGGTCATCTTCAGCAGGTCCACATGGCCGCCGATGGTGGCTTCATGGCACATCGGCAGATGGTAGCTTTCCATGAAATTCTCGGCCAGAACCTTCCAGTTGGTCGCCCAGCGGAAGGTCTCGCGAAAATCCTCGCGATAGTCTTCCATGTGATACTTGCCGACCAGGTCCGCGACCCCGCCAAGTCGCTCTGACGGCGGCGGCGCATCGGGGTTGAGCGTCACCATGATCCAGCCCAGCCAGACCTCGCACCTGATCTTCGGCAGCGCGATCTGGTCGCGGCAGAAGCCTTCGTTGAGCGTCATTGCCGGGGCGCCCCGAAGTGTGCCGTCAAGGTTGTAGGTCCAGGCGTGATAGGGACAGGTGATGAGCCGGGTGTTGCCACGGCCTTCCAGCAGCACCGACATCCGGTGGCGGCAGACGTTCGACATGGCCCGGATCGCGCCGTCGCGGTCGCGCAGCACGATCACCGGCTCGCCCGCGATGGCCATGGTCAGGTAATCGCCGGGGTTGGGCAGCGCCTCGGCCCGACCGGCACAGAGCCATTCGACCGCGAAGATCTTCGCCTGTTCCTCGGCGGCGAACTCGGGCGAGGTATAGACCGATTTCGGCATTGCCCGCGCCAGTTCGAAGGGCACGGAGACGTTGGCGTGAAGCTCGGCGGCAGGCGACAGCGGCTTGTTCATGGCGCACCTCGTGATCGGTCTGCGCAAGGCTCGCGCCGAAGCCGCCCAAACGTCAAGCCAGAATATGAAAATTGTTTGTCAGCAAACGAATATTTGCCGCTGGGCCGGGCCCTGCGACGTCGCGTGGCCGCGGCGCTTGCACTGGTCCCGACTCGGGTCAGCGGGGCGGCCATTTCCGGCTGTCGCGCCGGCGCGCGGCGGCGCCTGACGCGACCTGACCGCGCGATGCCGTTTGCAGGACATTGCCCTTGCCGCGAAAGGGCTTAGATAGGGCGGCAAACAGAGTGAAAGAACCGTTCATGGCCGACGACGCACTGGTGATCTTCACGCCCTCGGGCAAGCGGGGGCGCTTTGCCCTGGGGACGCCCGTGCTCACTGCGGCGCGGCAGCTTGGGGTCGATCTCGATTCGGTCTGCGGCGGCCGTGGCATCTGTTCGAAATGCCAGATCACGCCCGGCTATGGCGAGTTCTCCAAGCATGGCGTGACGGTCAGCGAAGGGGCGCTGTCGGAGTGGAACGAGGTCGAGGCGCGCTATGACCGCGTCCGCGGCCTGAAGCCGGGCCGCCGCCTCGGCTGCCAGGCGAAGGTGATGGGCGATGTCGTGATCGACGTGCCGCCCGAAAGCCAGGTCCACCGCCAGGTCATCCGCAAGGACGCAACCGCGCGCACCCTGACCATGCACCCTGCGACCCATGCCTATTACGTCGAGGTCACAGAACCGGACATGCACGAGCCCTCGGGCGACTTCCAGCGCCTGGCCAAGGCCCTGCGCGAGCAATGGGAGATCGCGGGGCTTCAGGCTGAACCGGCGCTGCTGCGTCGCCTGCAATCCGTCCTGCGCAAGGGCGAGTGGAAGGTGACGGTGGTCCTGCACAAGGATCACCACAACATTCCGCGCATCATCGACATTCATCCCGGCTTCTGGGAGGGGCGGCTTTACGGCCTGGCCATCGACCTCGGATCGACCACCATCGCGGCGCATCTCTGCGATCTTCGCAACGGCAATGTCCTGGCATCCTCGGGCATGATGAACCCGCAGATCCGCTTTGGCGAGGATCTGATGAGCCGCGTGAGCTATGCGATGATGAACCCCGGCGGCGACCGTGAAATGACCGCGGCCGTGCGCGACGCGCTGAACACCCTCGCGCGCGAGATTGCGACCGAGGGCGGCATCAACCCCGAGCAGATCGTCGAGACGGTCTTTGTCTGCAACCCGGTGATGCACCACCTTCTTCTTGGCATCGACCCGGTGGAGCTGGGTCAGGCGCCCTTCGCGCTGGCGACCTCGGAAAGCCTGTCGATCCCGGCGCGGAACCTTGAGCTTGGGGCGATCCACCCGAACGCGCGGGTCTACATCCTGCCCTGCATCGCAGGCCATGTCGGCGCCGATTGCGCCGCGGTGGCCCTCGCGGAAGAACCGAACAAGTCAGAAGACATGGTGCTGATCGTTGACGTCGGCACCAATGCCGAGATTCTGCTTGGCAACAAGGAACGTGTCCTCGCCTGCTCCTCCCCGACCGGCCCAGCCTTCGAGGGCGCGCAGATTTCCTCGGGTCAGCGTGCGGCCCCCGGCGCCATCGAACGGGTGGAGATCGACTCCGTGACCAAGGAACCCCGGTTCCGCGTCATCGGCTGCGACCTCTGGTCAGACGATCCGGGTTTTGCCGCCGCCACGGCGCAGACCGGCATCACCGGGATCTGCGGCTCGGGCATCATCGAGGTGGTCGCCGAAATGCGCATGGCGGGCCTCGTCGATCCCGGTGGGCTGATCGGCTCGGCCGAACAGACCGGCACCGCGCGCAACATCCCGCAGGGCCGGACCCATGCCTATGTGCTCCATGACGGCAGCGCCGAAGGCGGCCCGCTCATCACCGTGACGCAGGCCGATGTCCGGGCGATTCAGCTCGCGAAATCAGCACTTTACGCAGGCGCGCGTCTGTTGATGGACGAACTTGGCATCGACACCGTGGACCGCATCGTTCTGGCCGGTGCCTTCGGTGCGCATATCTCGCCAAAACATGCGATGGTCCTTGGCATGATCCCGGATTGCCCGCTCGACAAGGTCACGTCCGCTGGCAACGCCGCCGGCACCGGCGCGCGGATCGCGCTTTGCGACATCTCGGCGCGCGCGGCGATCGAAGAGGAAGTGTTCCGCATCCACAAGGTCGAAACCGCAATCGAGCCGCGCTTTCAGGAACATTTCGTCGCCGCAAACGCGATCCCGCATGCGACCGCAACCTTCCCGAACCTGTCGAAGGTGGTCACCCTGCCCCATGTCAGCTTCAATACTGCCGGGGCGGGGTCCGAAGGCCGTCGCCGTCGGCGTAGCTGATCCGGCCGCTGGCGCAGGGCGCGCGATCGGTCCTGCGCCCGGTTTTCAGCGGCTCACCCGGCCGCCCTGTCTTCCAGCGCCAGCCACTCCTCCTCTGCCGCGCGAAGTGCTGCCTGTCGTTCGGACAATCCTTCCGAGGCGCGGCGGAACTTGTCCGGCGCGGTCTGGAACAGCGCCGGGTCCGAGAGGAAATCGGAAAGCTTGCCGATCTCGGCTTCAAGCCGCTCGATGATGCCCGGCAGGGAATCAAGCCGGTGCCTCTCGGTGAAGGTCAGCGTTGGCGCCGGGGGTCTCTGCCTCGCTTCCAGCGCCGGCGCGGGCCGCGGTGCCAGTTTCGCGACCTCCGCCGCAGCGCCCGCCCCCCTCTGCGCCTGATAGTCGGTCCAGCCGCCGGCATAGGTCACCGCGCGACCGTCACCCTCCATCGCAATCGTCGTCGTCGCCACCCGGTCGATGAAATCGCGGTCGTGGCTGACCAGAAGCACGGTCCCGTCGTAGTCGCCGAGCAGATCCTGCAGCAGATCGAG
Source organism: Albidovulum sp. (assembly GCA_041739655.1). GTDB lineage: Bacteria > Pseudomonadota > Alphaproteobacteria > Rhodobacterales > Rhodobacteraceae > Albidovulum. Next base: position 5,047 of record JBGSNN010000074.1, read on the forward strand.
CGTCTCGACATCGAGATCGTTGGTCGGCTCATCAAGAATCAGCAGGTTAGACGGCTTCGCCATGATCCGCGCCAGCAAGAGCCGCGCCCGCTCGCCGCCCGACAAGGACCCGATGGGTGCCCGCGCCTGCGCCTCGTCGAAGAGAAAATCCTTGAGATAGGCCACGACATGCTTCGGCACACCGCGCACCATGACCTGATCCGACCGGCCCGAGACGCGCATGTCGGGATCGTTCACCAACCCGTCCCAGAGCGTCATCGAAAAGTCGAGCGTGGCGCGGGCCTGATCGAAGACCGCAATCTCGAGGTTGGTGCCAAGCCGCACCGAACCGCCATCCGGCGCGATTTCGCCGGTCAGCAGCTTCAACAGCGTGGTCTTGCCAACACCATTCGGCCCGACAAAGGCCACCCGATCACCGCGCAACACCTTCAGATCGAAGGGCCGCAGGATGAGCCGGTCGCCAAAGGCCTTGGTGATGCCCTTGGCCTCGATCACTAGCTTGCCCGAGACCTGCCCGGTCTCAAGCGCCATCTCGGCCGTGCCCTGGCGCCGGATCATCGCCGCGCGGTCCGCCCGCATCGCCTGAAGCGCGCGCAGCCGCCCCTGATTGCGCTTGCGCCGCGCCGAAATCCCCTCGACCGCCCAGCGGCCCTCGGCCTTGATCTTGCGCTCAAGCTTGTGGCGCGCCAGATCCTCTTCGGCCCAGACCGTCTCGCGCCAATCCTCGAAGGCACCAAAGCCGCGCTCGTTCCGGCGCACCTCGCCGCGGTCGATCCAGAGCGTGGCGCGCGTCAGCGCCCGCAGGAAGGCGCGGTCATGCGAGATGATGACATAGGCGGCGCGGGTCTCGCCCAGCGCGGCTTCCAGCCAGCGGATCGCCTCGATGTCGAGATGGTTGGTCGGCTCATCCAGAAGCATCAGCTCCGGCGCCTCCGCCAGAAGCTTGGCGAGCGCGGCGCGGCGCTTCTCGCCGCCGGACGCGGATGCGACCGGGGTCTCGGGATCGAACTTCAGCCCCTCGGCCGCAACCGAAACGCGGTAATCCTCGCCCTCGGGCAGACCCGAGGTGGCAAAATCGCCGAGCGTCGCGAACGCCGAAAGGTCCGGCTCCTGCTCCATATAGCCGACGATCACGCCAGGCGGCACCACGCGGCTGCCGTGGTCAGGCTCGACCAGCCCCGCCATCACCTTCATCAGCGTCGATTTGCCCGACCCGTTGCGCCCGACAAGCGCGACCCGGTCATCGGCCTGAACCACAAGGTCGAGACCGTCAAAGACCGGATTGCCGCCAAAAGTCAGGGAGATGCCGGAAAGCTGAAGAAGCGGTGCGCGTGCCATGGCGCTGAGCTAATCCGCGCCCCGGACCGCGTCAACGCCCCTGCTTTCATTGTGGCGCAAATATTCCGGGGGTGAATGCGGCTGAGCCGCAGAGGCGGCAGCGCCCCCCCCTATTCCGCCGCCGCCGGCGCCGCCTGAAGCTCTGCGGCGCGCTGCTCCACCAGATCGACGATATGATCGATCATCTGGTCGTTGCTCATCTTGTGGCTCTGCTTGCCGGCGAGATAGACCATCCCCGATCCCGCGCCACCGCCGGTGAAGCCGATATCGGTCATCAGCGCCTCGCCCGGCCCGTTCACGACGCAGCCGATGATGCTGAGCGACATCGGCACCTTGATGTGCTCCAGCCGCTTCTCCAGCGCCTCGACGGTCTTGATGACATCAAACCCCTGCCGCGCGCAGGACGGGCAGGAAATGATCTGCACGCCGCGCGTCCTGAGGCCGAGCGACTTCAGGATCTCGTAGCCGACGCGCACCTCTTCGACCGGATCGGCCGAGAGCGAAACCCGGATGGTATCGCCGATCCCCATCCACAAGAGATTGCCAAGACCGATTGCGGATTTCACCGTGCCGGAGATGAGCCCGCCAGCCTCGGTGATGCCAAGGTGGATCGGTGCGTCTGTCACCTCGGCCAGTTGCTGATAGGCCGCAGCGGCGAGGAAGACGTCCGAGGCCTTCACGCTGATCTTGAACTCGTGAAAATCGTGATCCTGCAGAAGCTTGATGTGATCAAGCCCGCTTTCCACCATGGCGTCGGGACAGGGCTCGCCGTATTTGTCCAGAAGGTGCTTTTCGAGGCTTCCGGCATTGACCCCGATGCGGATCGAACAGCCGTGATCCTTCGCCGCCCGCACCACCTCGGCCACGCGCCTGGCGTCGCCGATATTGCCGGGGTTGATCCTGAGGCAGGCCGCGCCTGCCTCGGCCGCTTCGATGGCGCGTTTGTAGTGGAAATGGATATCGGCCACGATCGGCACCGGACTTTCGGCCACGATGGCGCTGAGCGCCCGCGTCGACTCGATGTCGGGGGTCGAGACGCGGACGATATCGGCACCGGCCACCACGGCGCGCCTGATCTGGTCGAGGGTTGCCGCCACATCGGTGGTCAGCGTGTTGGTCATCGTCTGCACCGTGATCGGCGCATCCCCGCCAACCGGGACGGTGCCCACCATGATCTTGCGGGACTTTCGGCGCATCACATCGCGCCACGGGCGGATCGGGTTGTGGGACATCGGGGCGCTCGCTCGCTGCTGTTCAGCCGTCAGGCCCTAGATAGCTGCTGCCGCGCGGCGCGGCAACCGGGCGCTCACTGCGGCGCGGGCTCCGTGCCGACGACGGCCGTCGCATCGGCGGTGGCATATTTCGCAAGATCCGCGTCACCACTGGCATCAGCAAGCGCATAGGCGGCCATCAGCGCCTCGGGCGACAGCACCACATTCTTGGTGACCGATCCCTGCGCCCCTGCCGGTCCGTAGGTCTGGCCGTTCACCGCGAAATAGAGCGCTCCGGATTCGCCGACACGCAGCACCGGCGCCTCTTCCAGTTTCGGCAGCGCATAGCGCTCGCCCGCGTCGAGGATCTTCTCGAAGATCGTCGTGCCATCGGCGGACTGGACCCGCACCCAGGCCGGACGCACCGCCAGAAGTTCAACCTGCGGCACATCGGCGGCCACCACCTGCACCAGCGTCTCGCCGAGCGCGGGTGCCGCCTCGGCGGTGGTCAGGGTGGCATCTGCCCCCGTCGTCGCATCAAGACCCGCCAACGCGCCGACGGTGCGCGGGTCGATTCCCGCGATCGGGCCGTCGCGCGCGACAAGAACCGGCACATCCAGCGCCTCGGGCCGGTAGAGACGGTCGAACGCCTCGGGCCGGGTTCCGGTCTCGACGGTCGGGTGTGCGGCAAGGGCCACCTCGGTCGTTTCAGACTGGCGCATCGCGGTCCCGCCTGCGGCGGACAAGGGATCGAGTTCGGCAATCACGCCCGGCGCCTGTTCGACGGGGGCGAGCTGAACCTTCTGAACCTCGTTCAGGACGGTGTATCCGCCATAGCCGAGGCCGCCGATCAGGGTCAGAAGAACCGCGATGGAGCCGATGGCGCCCGGCTGGATGCCCGACCAGAAGGCTTCGCCCTGCGGCACGAAGGAGGCCTTGGGATTTGCCAGCGGATCGACAAAAGCCGGATGGCGCGGGTGCGCCGACTTTTTCGGACCCGAAGCCGCCGCTGACATGCCATGGGCGACGGTAAAATTCGCCTCGTTGCAGAACCGCTGGAAAGCCCATTCCGGGTCCATGCCAAGGTATCTCGCGTAGGAACGGACATAGCCCGCGACGAAACCGGGCGTCTCGAAGGCCGACACGTCGCAATTCTCTATCGCGGCGATGTAGCTGGCCTTGATCTTGAGCTCGCGCTGTACATCCAGAAGGGACTTGGCCAGCGTCGCACGCTCGCCCCGCATGATGTCGCCGAGCCGCAGTTCGAAATCGTCAAACCCCTTGGGTTTGCTTTCACCCTGCGTCGAAGGTGAGGCCCTCCGCCCGATCATCGCACTGCCCCGTACCTTGTCCCCGAAACGGCCGACGATTCGTCGCCCCTTAAGCCGTCCTATTGTCCAGTTGGTAGCACAGGACAAGGCCGAAAGCGACCCGAGATACCCTCAGGCACTCTGCTCAGCGCGATTCAGCGCACAATGTGCCCACAGAGTGTCCATGGCGCGAACCAGATGGTCGATATCGGCCGCGGAGTGCACCGGCGACGGGGTGAAACGCAGCCGCTCGGTGCCGCGCGGGACGGTCGGGAAGTTGATCGGCTGGGCGTAGATGCCGAAATTCTCCAGCAACATGTCCGAGATCTTCTTGCAATGCACCGGGTCGCCGACATGCACCGGCACGATATGGGTGCCGCGGTCGATGATCGGCAGGCCGAGCGCCTTCAGCCTCATCTTGAGGATGCGCGCGTTCTCCTGCTGCTTGTCGCGCAGGGCCTGATCGGTCTTGAGATGGCGCACCGACGCCGCCGCGCCGGCCGCCACCGCCGGCGGCAGCGAGGTCGAGAAGATGAAGCCCGGCGCGTAGGAGCGGATCGCATCGGCCATCTTCGCGGTCGTGGCGATATAGCCGCCAACGACCCCGAAGGCCTTGGCGAGCGTCGCGTTGATGATGTCGATGCGGCCCATCAGCCCGAGCTTTTCGGCCATGCCCGCGCCGCGGGGCCCGTACATGCCTACGGCATGCACCTCGTCGATGTAGGTCAGCGCGCCGAAGTCCTGCGCCGCGTCACAGATCGCCTCGATCGGGCTGACGTCGCCGTCCATCGAGTAGATCGACTCGAAGGCCACGAGCTTCGGTGCGGCCGGGTCATCTGCCGCCATGAGTTCGCGCAGGTGGGCGACATCGTTGTGCCGGAAGATGCGCTTGGCGCCGCCGTTGCGCTTGATCCCCTCGATCATCGAGGCGTGGTTCAGCGCGTCCGAATAGATGATGAGACCGGGGAAGAGCTTCGGCAGCGTCGAGAGCGTGGCGTCATTGGCGATATAGGCCGAATTGAAGAGAAGCGCCGCTTCCTTGCGGTGCAGGTCCGCGATCTCGGCCTCGAGACGCTTGTGATAGACCGTGGTTCCCGAGATGTTGCGGGTACCGCCCGAGCCGGCGCCGGTGGCATCGAGCGCCTCGTGCATCGCGGCCAGAACCGCCGGGTGCTGCGCCATGCCGAGATAGTCGTTGCCGCACCAGACGGTGATTTCCTTCGCGGTGCCGTCGGGTTTGGTCCAGATCGCCTTGGGAAACTGACCCTTGCGCCGCTCGATGTTGATGAAGGTCCGGTACCGGCCTTCGTCGTGGAGCCGCTGGAGCGCCTGATCGAGCTGTGCGTCGTAATTCATGTCCGTCTCCTGGCCCCTGGTGTCGTCTATGGGTTTAGGTACCCTGATCGCATTCCACATTGATAAAGATCAAGTCGCGATCCGGGGAGTGTACAAATTGCCGCTGCCCCAATCGCTGGGGGTACACCTCTGCTCTGGACACCTCTGGCGGCACTGATAGGGTGCCGCCAACCCCGACTGAAGGAAGCAATGATGTCCCTCGACGCCGTTCTCGCCCGCATCGACGAAACCCTGCCACAGGCCATGGAGCGGCTCTTTGGCCTCTTGCGCATCAAGTCGATCTCGACCGATCCCGCCTTCAAGGCAGAGTGCGCCGCTGCCGCCGACTGGCTGGTCGCGGATCTGCAGGGTCTCGGCTTTGACGCCACCACGCGGCGGACGCCGGGCCATCCGATGGTCGTCGGCCATGCCGGCGGATCGGGCAAGCACCTTCTCTTCTATGGCCACTACGATGTGCAGCCGGTCGATCCGCTGGCCCTCTGGCACCGCGATCCCTTCGATCCGGCGATCGAGGAGACGCCGAACGGGCGGGTGATCCGCGGTCGCGGCACCTCCGACGACAAGGGCCAGTTGATGACCTTCATCGAGGCCTGCCGGGCCTGGAAGGCGGTTCATGGCGCGCTGCCCGGCCGTCTCACCATCTTTCTGGAGGGCGAGGAGGAATCCGGCTCGCCCTCGCTCATCCCGTTCATGCGCGACAACGCCGCGGAACTGACCGCCGACATCGCGCTGATCTGCGACACCTCGATGGTCTCGCCGGGCGTGCCCTCGATCGCGGGGCAGTTGCGCGGCATGTTGAAGGACGAATTCACCCTTCACGGGCCGCGCATCGACCTGCATTCCGGCCATTACGGCGGGCCCGGCCTCAACCCCCTGCGCGAAATCGCAAAGATCGTGGCCAGCTTCCATGACCCCGAGACCGGCCGTGTCGCGGTCGAGGGCTTCTACGAGGGCGTACATGAGGTTCCGGCGGATCTTCTGGAGCAGTGGAAGCACACCGGTTTCGACGAGACGGAGTATCTGCGCAGCGTCGGCTTTACGGTGCCGCACGGCGAGACCGGCTATTCGACGCTGGAACAGCAATGGGCGCGCCCGACGCTTGAGATCAACGGCCTCTGGGGCGGCTATCAGGGCGCGGGCTCCAAGACCGTGATCCCGGCCGAGGCGCATTGCAAGATCACCTGCCGGCTGGTCGGCGACATGGACCCCGACGCCCTGCGTCGCAAGGTCCGCGCCCATGTCGAGGCACGCCTGCCGGTCGATGCCCGCGTCACCTGGGACAACAACCTCAAAGGGTCCCCCGCCGTGGTGATGAACACCGACCGGCCGGAATTCGCCGCTGCCAAGGCGGCGCTGTCGGCGGAATGGAACCGCGAGGCGGTGATCGTCGGCATGGGCGGGTCGATCCCGATCGCCGGGTACTTCAAGGAAATCCTCGGCATGGACGCGATGCTGATCGGCTTTGCCAATGATGACGACGCGATCCACAGCCCGAACGAGAAATACGACGTGAAGAGCTTTCACAAGGGCATCCGCAGTTGGGCGCGCATCCTCGCCGCGCTGGACGCATGACGGGCGGTGCCGACGATCCGGTGCGGGTGAACAGGCCGGGTGCCCCCGCATGACCGCCCCTTTGATCCGCGACGCGCTGCCGTCGGACGAAGCCGGGTGGCGCGCGCTCTGGCAGGACTATCTGAGGTTCTACGACCACCCCCTGCCCGAGGCGACGACCGCCTGCACCTGGGCGCGGTTGATGTCGCCGCAGTCGGCCCTGAAGGCGCGTCTTGCCATCATCGCGGACGGCGTCGCGGGCTTTGCCATCCACCAGCACCATCCTTCGACCTGGGTCGCGGGCGATGACTGCTATCTCGAGGACCTGTTCGTGGATGAAAGCCAGCGCGGCAGCGGCATCGGCCGGGCGCTGATCGACGATCTTCGCGCCCTCGCCCGTCAGCGCGGCTGGAAGCGGCTCTACTGGCATACCGGGCGCGACAATACCCGCGCCCGCGCGCTTTACGACAGCTACACGCCCGAGGACGGGCATGTGCGCTACCGCATGACGCTGTAGGTCGGATCGCGTTCATTGGCATTCAGGCGACCCGCTCCAACCTTTTGATTTCGCCTGTCCGAGGGGCGGAAAACCGGTTTCCACTTTTGCGCGACAGGCTCGAGGCGGGCGGCATCAGCCGCGCTGCAGCGCCATCCGCACCAGCTTTGCCACCAGCACGATCCACGGCGCGGCATGCAGGACGAGGTCAAGCATATCGATCGGCCGCGTCAGCGTGCCCGCCGCCAGCATCTTCAGCTTTTCCCACAGATGCGGCTCAGGCAGGAACGGCGCGAGTCCGAGGGTCAGGGCTGCGAGGATCGCGAGGCTGAGCGGAAGCCGGTCGATCAGGTCCATCTGCCCTCCGAGGGGTCATTGCCCGGTCGTCGCGTCCATCGCGCAATCAGGTGACGGGTCGCGGACAGTCGGGCTCCGAGATGAACGGACTGGCGCGGTTGACGGGGCTCGAACCCGCGACCCCCGGCGTGACAGGCCGGTACTCTAACCAACTGAGCTACAACCGCGCATGGGTCCCTTTCGGGGACGCTCGGGCGATCCGGGGTGGTGGCGCGGTTGACGGGGCTCGAACCCGCGACCCCCGGCGTGACAGGCCGGTACTCTAACCAACTGAGCTACAACCGCATGTCCACCCACCCGGATCGCCGCCCGAGCGTGGACTGCGTAATAGGCATAGCCTGCGTGCCCGTCAAGCGGGACCGGGTGCTTTTTCGGATGACACCGACCGGCGCCGCCAACCTCGGCACCGCCCCGGTCGGGTGACTGCCGATCGCGGGTCGGGTTTTGCGCGACGGAACGCCGGTTCCGGCGGCGGCGCCACAAATTTGCCGTTTCTGTTTCAGAAAAGATTCGCGTCGCAAAACCCCGGATTCGAAACAGACCGAGCACCTCGAATGCCTGACAGTTCCCTGCCCGCACCGCTTGCAACGGACTTTGCCGATCCTCTGGCTGCCGGATCTGCGCTGGCGAGCCCCGGCACCATGCCGTCGGCACAATATTCCGAGGTTGGCGATGCCGCGGGCGGCCTCGGCACCAGCTATACGATCGGCATTGGTGACCTTTTCGACGGCAGGCTGTCGAGCGGGGCGGATACCGACTGGGTCCGGGTGAACCTCGTCGCCGGACAGTCCTATGTGTTTTCGCTCTGGGGAACCGGCGGCAGTTCGCTCGGCGTCACTGATACGATCCTCAGCCTCTTCAACAGCGCCGGCGGCCTTGTCGCCCAGAATGACGATGCCGAGGCTGCCGCCCTGAACTACTTCTCCCAGATCAGGTTCACCGCGACCACGACCGGCACCTACTATCTCGGCCTCGCGGGCGGCGGCGGTGACTCCGGCACTTACAGGCTTCAGACCGCGACCAACATGTACACGCTCGACCAGGTGGTGACGCAGCTCAGCGAATTCGGCTGGGGCATCAACACGCCGATTGCCCATGACGAGCGTCCCGGCGACACCATGGTGGCCGACATCTCGCTGCTGACGGCGGCGGGCAAGCAACTGGCGCTCTGGGCGCTCGACGCCTGGTCTGCGGCGACCGGCATCACCTTCGTCACCGGCACCGCCGCCGCCGACATCGTCTTTGACGACAATCAGGCCGGCGCCTTTGCCGGGCCGAACGGCTATTATCCGACCACCGGGCAGATCGTGCAGTCCGACGTCAACATCTCGACAAGCTGGCTCAGCACCTACGGCACCAATATCGGCAGCTATTCGTTCCTGACCTACCTGCACGAAATCGGCCACGCGCTTGGCCTCTATCATGCCGGGCCCTATGACGGGTTTGCCAGCTTTGCGACCGACGCGGCCTATCTCAACGACAGCTACCAGATGACGATCATGTCCTATTTCGACATGGTCGATAACACCTTCATCACCGCATCGGACTTCCTGCCGATCACGCCGATGATCGCCGACATCGCCGCGATCGAGGCGCTCTACGGACCGAACACCACCGCCAGGGCGGGCGACACGACCTGGGGCGCGCATTCCACTGTCGGCGGCTATCTCGAAACCATCTTCGGCTATCTCTTCGACGGCGATCCGGTGAATGCGGCCATCTTCAACAACGGCGCCGTCGCCTTCACCATCCAGGACGCAAGCGGCATCGACACGATTGACCTCTCGACCGTGACGCAGGGCAACCGCGTCGATCTGTCCGAGGAGGCGGTCTCGGACGTGCGGGGCCTGATCGGCAACATGGTCATCGCGCGCGGCACGGTGATCGAAAATGTGCTCGGCGGCTCGGGCAACGACACGCTGACCGGCAACAGCGCCGACAACCTGATGCAGGGCAATGGCGGCGTGGACCGACTCTTTGGCCTTGAGGGGGCCGACGACCTTGCCGGCGACGCGGGCAATGACACGCTGGACGGAGGCGATGGCGACGACACGCTGGTGGGTGGGACCGGGTCGGACAGTCTGACCGGCGGTCTTGGCACCGACCTTCTGAGCTACCGCGACGCGACGAGCCGGGTGGTGGTGGAC
>JBGSNN010000076.1:0-2363 GCA_041739655.1 Albidovulum sp.
CAGCAGCGCCTCGGCCGCGCGCTTTTCGGCGGCGGCGGCGGCGCGATCCTCCTGCACGCCGCGGACGGCGGGCAGCATCAGCGCCATCATGTGTTCGAGATAGCGCGGATCGCGCCAGTAGAGCCGGAACACCTGATGAAAGACCGCGCGCTCCTCGGGGCGCGACACGAAGGAGGCGTGCAGAACCCAGTAGAAATCAGTCTTCTCGGAAAATCCCGCCGCCTCGACCGCGCGGATCGCGTCGATCACCCGGCCCGGCCCGACCTTCAGCCCCGCCTTCCTCAGCGCCCGGGCGAAATGGGTGATGTTGGCGGCAAGCTTGCCGTCCTCGGGGATGTCGAGGGCGGGATAGTCAACCATGGCGGCGGGGCGCCGGCCGCCCGAAATGCGCGAGCGCCTTGGCGATGTTCTCGGCATGGACCGCCTCGTAGGCGTCGAAGAACCGCAACGTGCCGCGGGCGAGGTCGTCGGCGATAGCCTCGGCCATCGGCGCCGCCGCAAGCCTGGGTTCCGCGTCGAGCCGCATCAGCCAGCGGATATAGGCTTGCGTCGCGGCGATCAGGTCGGGGCCGTAGCCGCCGGCGGCGATCACCCCGGGGTCGCCGTGATCGGGCAGGACATGCGAAGGGCCAAGCGCTGCCAGCCGGTCGAGATCGGCGAGATGGGTGGCGAAATCCTCCGGCTCATCGACGTAGGTAACGCAATCCTCGACCGTATCGCCGGCAAGAAGGACTCGGCCCTCGGGCAGCCAGAGCACGGTCGCGTCGTCGGAATGGATATTGGCCTCGATCAGTTCGACCGGGGTTGCGCCGACCGTCAGCACCATCCGCCCGGAAAAGAGCCGCGTCGGCAGGATCAATGGATTGATCGCCGGCGGGCCGCTTTCGGTGCCGGCCTCGATCGCCGCGCGGCGGCGGGTGAGATGGTCGGCGGTGCGCCGGTTGGCGATGATCTCGCAGTCGGCGAAGGCCACAGAACCGGCAACGTGATCGAGATGCCAGTGGCTCAGGACCACCCGGATCCGCCGCACCCCGACGCCTTCGAGATGGGCGCGGATCGCGGCGCCATGCTGGGGCGAGACATGGGTGTCATAGACCAGCGCCTCGGCGCCTTCGACAATCGCATAGGTGGCGATGCCGAGCGCGATCGCGCCCTCGTCAACCCAGTTCGGCTCGGGCGCATAGGCATGGCCGGGCACCCTTCCGTCATAGTAGGCGTAGATGCCCGGCAGCGGCGCGAGAACGCGCAGGTGGCGGGTTGGGGACGGCAGCGTCATCGGTCGGGACTTTCCTTGGTCGCGGCGGCGAGTCTCGGTTTCAGGGTCACGCCGGGGCGAGTTCGGCGCGGACCTCGTCGAGTATCTTCTTTGCGGGGGCGCCGGCGATCTTCTGGATGTCGTCCTGGTATTTCAGGATCGCGCCCAATGTGTCGGCGATGACCTCGGGGCTGAGTGCGACGACATCGAGGGCAAGCAGGCATTTCGCCCAGTCGATGGTCTCGGCCACGCCGGGTTTCTTGAAGAGGTCCTCGGTCCTGAGCTTCTGGACGAAGGCCACCACCTCGCGGCTGAGGGTTTCGGTCGCCTCGGGCGCGCGGGCGCGCACGATCTCCATCTCGCGGTCGAAGCGCGGGTAATCGACCCAGTGATAGAGGCAGCGGCGTTTCAGCGCGTCATGTACCTCGCGCGTGCGGTTCGAGGTGAGGATGACGATCGGCGGCTCGGGCGCGCGGATCGTGCCAAGTTCGGGGATCGTGACCTGAAAGTCCGAGAGCGCTTCGAGGAGGAAGGCCTCGAACGGCTCGTCGGTGCGGTCAAGCTCGTCGATGAGAAGGACCGGGGCGCCGCCGGCCTGCGGCCGCATCGCCTGTAGGAGCGGGCGTTCGATGAGGTAGTCCTCGGTGAACAGCTCGGCCTTGAGCTGGTCGCGGTCGGCGCCGCCCTGCGCCTCGGCGGTGCGGATGGCGATCATCTGGGCGGCAAAGTTCCACTCGTAGACCGCCGAGGACGCATCGAGCCCCTCGTAGCATTGCAGCCGGATCAGGCGGCGGCCAAGTGCGGCGGCGATGGCCTTGGCGATCTCGGTCTTGCCGACTCCCGCCTCGCCCTCGAGAAAGAGCGGGCGACCGAGCTTGAGCGCGAGAAAGACCACGGTGGCGAGTGCGCGGCCGCAAACGTAGTCCTGTCCGGCGAGCATCGCCTCGACATCGTCAATGGTGGTCGGGATCGCGGTCACGGCGCTGGCTCCTCTGCAGCTTGGCGCATGCTGGGCGGCGGCGCGGGCGCGGTCAAGGGCCGTTGCCACCCCCGGACATGCGACTTATGGCCTATGGGGCGCGGCCGCGACGGGCCGGGTCAAAGCCGG
>JBGSNN010000083.1:0-7801 GCA_041739655.1 Albidovulum sp.
CAGCCCGGCGGCATCGGCGGCGCGGGCCGAGGCCAGCACGAGCGCCGCGGCGCCATCGGAAATCGAGGAGGAATTCGCTGCCGTCACCGTACCATCCTTGCGGAAGGCGGGTTTCAGCGTCGGTATCTTTTCGGGCCGCGCCGAGATCGGCTGTTCGTCGGCATCAACGACGATGGCACCGCTGCGGGACGGGACCGACATCGGGGCGAGCTCTGCCCTGAACGCCCCTGAGGCTTGGGCTTCGAGCGCCCGCGAGAGGGAGGCGAGCGCGTAATCGTCCTGCGCCGTGCGGGTGAACTGGAAGGCCGCGGCGCAATCCTCTGCGAAGGTACCCATGAGGCGGCCCTTGTCATAGGCATCCTCGAGCCCGTCGAGAAACATGTGATCGACGGCCTGGGCATGGCCGAGCCGCGCGCCGGAGCGCATCTTCGGCAAGAGATAGGGGGCGTTGGTCATGCTCTCCATCCCACCCGCGACCATGATCCCGGTCGCACCGAGCGCGATCTGGTCGCAGGCGATCATCGCCGCCTTCATGCCCGAGCCGCACATCTTGTTCAGCGTGGTCGCGGGCACACCGTCGCCCAGGCCGGCCCGGAACCCGGCCTGCCGTGCCGGGGCCTGACCCTGGCCGGCGGGCAGGACACAGCCCATCAGCAGTTCTTCGATCTGACTGGCGCGCGCACCGGCATCGGCGAGGGCAGCAGCAATGGCTGTCCCGCCCAAGTCGGCCGCGCCGACACTGGCGAAGGCGCCCTGAAACCCGCCCATCGCCGTGCGTGCCGCGCCGCAGATCATCACGTCCTCGACCATCTTGTCCTCCGCCCTGACTGGCACCGGCATACCGAAAAGTAAGGATTGCCGTCTAGCGTTTCCACGACAGCAGAGGATGGAATGTGATGGATCTGAGGATGAGCGACGCCGACGGTGCCACCGTGGTCCGGGTCGGCGCCGACCGGATTGACGCCGCTGTGGCAATTCACTTCAAGGATGCGATGCGGGAATTGACCGGATCGGCGCAGGACAGGGTGGTGCTCGATCTCGGCGCGGTGAATTTCATCGACAGTTCGGGGCTCGGCGCGATCGTCTCGGTGCTGAAGTTCCTTGCGCCGGGCCGCCGGCTCGACCTTGCAGCGCTGACACCGAATGTGGAGCGGGTGTTCCGGCTGACGCGGATGAACGAGGTGTTCCGCATCCTGCCCTCAAGTCCGGGCGCGGAAAACGCCGATGCCGGCTAAAAACACCAAATCGGGATCGGCGGAGCATGCGCCGCTGCGCTTGCGGTTGCGCGTTGCGGCCGAACCCCTGGCGGTTCGTGCCGCGCTGCGCGACGCGGTTGGACGATTCACCCAGCAGCTCGGCCCGCAGGACGCCGGCACGCTGGAGCTGGCGCTTGCCGAAGTCCTGAATAATATCGTGGAACATGCCTATGCCGGTCGAAGCGGCAGCATCGCACTCAGCATCGCGCTCCATCGGGGGATGCTCCTGTGCCTGATCGTTGATCGCGGGCGGGCGATGCCCGGGCTGACCGTGCCGGTCGGACAGTCGCCGACGTCCCTCGCCGCGCAGTGTGACCTGCTGCGGGAAGGCGGATGGGGCTGGCACCTCATTCGAAGCTTGACCCAGGATCTGGTCTATTCCCGTGCCGGGGGCGAGAACCGGTTGCGGTTCCGCATTGACCTTGGCGCCGCGGCCGACTCGGATCAGGCGCGGCGCCACAGCGGTTTGCGTTCGATCTGAGATCGGCGCATCGGGCACCGGCGGTTTCCGGGCTGAACGCGGACTCGATGGCGGGCGTGAGCCGTTCTTGACCTGAGATGTCGCGACCAGCCATGTCGACACAGGGTCTGCCTCAGCGGACTACCACCCAGATCGGCGACTTGCAGCCGAGCGGTGCACATTGCCGGGAGCCGTCCGCCCCGACCAGGCATTTACAGTGTATGATCGCACCAAGCTTCTGGAGGTACCCATGAACAGAATCATCTTTACCCTACCCCTCGTGCTTGGCCTCGCCGCCTGTCAGACGACCAGCGACCAGACCATCACGACGGGCGCGCTCACCGGGGCCGCCGTCGGCGCCATTGCCTCGGACGAAGGCGATAAGCTTGAGGGCGCGCTTCTCGGCGGCGCAGCAGGTGCTGCGGTCGGCAGTCTCGTCGGTCAGGCCAACCAGCCGCAGCAGTGCATCTACCGCTATCCGGACGGCCGCAGCTACCGCGCGGCCTGCCCGTGACAGCGTCGGTTTCGTGCGCGTTCAGGCGCGCACGAGCTTTTCGTAGTCACTGGCGACCCGCCTCGTCAGTTCGCCCACCTCGAAGGTGTAGTCGCCGATCTGGCCAACCGGTGTGATTTCGGCCGCCGTGCCGGTCAGCCAGCACTGCTCGAAACCCTCAAGTTCGTCAGGCATGATGTGGCGTTCGTGCACCTTGACCTGCATGTCCTTCAGCATCCCGATCACCGTCTGCCGGGTGAGCCCGTTCAGGAAGCAGTCGGCTTTCGGGGTATGCACCTCGCCATCCTTCACGAAGAAGATGTTGGCCCCGGTCGCCTCGGCAACATAGCCGCGATAGTCGAACATCATCGCGTCCGAACAGCCCTTGGCTTCGGCGGCGTGCTTGGACATGGTGCAGATCATGTAGAGCCCGGCGGCTTTCGCCTCGCACGGGATGGTTTCGGGGCTCGGCCGCTTCCACTTCGAGATGTCAAGCTTGGCGCCCTTCATCTTGGCGTCGCCGTAGTAGTTGCCCCATTCCCAGCCCGCAACCGCAAGCCGCACCGGGTTGCGGCGGGCCGAGACGCCCATATCCTCGCCGGCGCCGCGCCATGCAAGGGCGCGGACATAGGCATTGGTCCAGCCGTTGGCCTTCAGCATTGCCTCTTTCGCGGCGTCGATCTCTTCCGCGGTATAAGGGATTTCCATATCGAGCAGGTTGCCCGACCGCAGAAGGCGCTTGGAATGCTCATGGCCCTTGAAGATCTTGCCATTGTAGCACCGTTCCCCTTCGAACACCGACGAGGCATAGTGCAGTGCGTGGGTCAGGATGTGCACCTTGGCATCGCGCCAGTCGATCAGCGTCCCGTCCATCCAGATCTTGCCGTCGCGATCATCATAGGCCCCAGCCATTCCATCCTCCTCGGGCGTACCCATTTGCAAATATTGCGCATATTAGGTCCGCTTCGGACATAATGTTGCGCGAAATCCAGGATTCGCTATCAGTTGAGTCTTGGAAAGTCAACATCACTGACATAAAATCACGCCCGAGGCCACGACGGACGGCACCATGGAAACGCGCAGGGCAGAGACGGGCGGCGGGGAGAACCTGCTGTTTCTGACGGATGAGCAGCTTCGCAAGGGGATCGAAGCGATGTTCTTCGCCTATCGCGCTTTCACCGCCGATCCTGACAGGATTCTTGAGAACTATGACTATGGCCGCGCCCATCATCGGGCAATTCATTTCATCAATCGTCAGCCGGGCCTGACGGTGAACACGCTTCTGGCGATGCTTGGCGTGACCAAGCAATCGCTGAACCGCGTGCTCAGGACCCTGATCGACGACGGGCTGGTCGAGGCCCGCGTCGGGCGCCGCGACAAGCGCGAGCGCAACCTCTTTCTGACCGAACGAGGCGCTCAGCTTGAACGGGAATTGTCCGATTCCCAGCGCTCGCGGATGCGCGCGGCCTACCGCGCCGCCGGGCCGGCCGCCGTTTCCGGCTTTCGTGAGGTCCTGGAGGCGATGATGGACCCGGAACTGCGGCGCCACTACCAGACGATGAAGGACGGCGCAGCATGACGATTCAGCCCGAAATCCATCTTCTGATCGTCGATGATGACGAACGCATCCGGACGCTTCTGCAGAAGTATCTGATGCGGAACGGCTTCTGGGTGACGGCGGCGCGCGATGGTCGCCATGCCCGACGACTGCTCGCCGGGCTCGACTTCGATCTCATCGTGATGGACGTGATGATGCCGGGAGAGGATGGCGTGACCCTGACCCGCGACCTCAGGCGGGCGCTTTCGACGCCAATCCTGCTTCTGACCGCGAAAGGCGAGACCGATGACCGCATCGCCGGACTCGAGGCCGGGGCCGACGACTATCTGACGAAGCCGTTCGAGCCGAGGGAGCTTCTTCTGCGAATCAACGCGATCCTGCGCCGGACCCCGCCGCAGGTCGAGACGCGCGTTCCGCGCGTGCTGCAGATGGGGCCGGTGCGCTACGACGTGGACCGCGGCGAGATGTGGCGCGGCCCCGACCTTGTCCGCCTGACCGCGACCGAGGCCGCCCTGATGCGGATCTTCGCAGCCCGGCCAGGCGAGGCGGTGAGCCGCACCAAGCTTGTCGAGGATCTCGGCCGTGGGGGCGGCAGAGGCGAGACCGTGCAAGCACAGGAACGCGCCGTCGATGTCCAGATCACCCGCCTTCGCCGCAAGGTCGAAAGCGACCCGAAGCAGCCGCGCTACCTGCAAACAGTGCGCGGCGCAGGCTACATGCTGGCGCCGGAATAGGCTCTAGTATTGCTTCAACGGGACACGAACACTCATCGAGACGACGCTGTCGCGTCGGTTGACGTTCAGCGCCTCGCGCGGGGTGCCGCCGGCGCCGCTCACCACGCGCGTGCTGCCCTCCGCGGTGCCGAAATCGTAGTAGCGCCAGGCGAGGTCGAGCAAGACAGGATGCTTGCCGGGCGGCGTGAGTTGAAACGCGACGCCAAGCCCGAGCGAATAGGCCAGATCGAGCTTCGTACTGCCCGCGAAGGTGCGCACCGGCGTCGGTGACGCGGCATTGACACGGGTCCAGTCGCTCATCCTGTTCTGCGCAAGGCCAAGCCCCGCGACGAGATAGGGCTGGATCCGGGAATTCACGCCCCTCTGTTCCAGCGGAGAGTAGAAGACGCTGCCCATCAATGCCCGCGTACTTACCGTTGCCGCGGTGATGTCGGCATGCGGACCAGGATCGGCCGGAATGGTGTAGGACCATGGCCCCGTCGCATCAACCTCGCCCGCCGAGATCAGCCCGACATCGGCGCGAAATCCATTCATCCAGTCATAGCCGTAGGCCAGACCGACGAACGTCTTGTTCTGGCTGGCAAAGTCAAAGAACACGCGCGGGTCGGCCGGACCCGGCCCAATCCAGTTCGGATCGGCCAGCGTGACATGGCTCTGCCCCCCCTCAAGCCGCAGGTAAGGCCCAAAGGTGACACTGGCAGAGGTCCGGCCAAAGAGCGTTGCGCGGGGCTCTCCGCTCGCCGCCTGCGCCACTGCGGTCGACCCCGAAGCGGCGGTCAGGACGAGGGCGACTGTGATAGTGACTGCCTTCATTTGTTATCCTTTTTGCACGGATCTCGGTGCGGCCATCCGCCCGCTCGGCTTAGCAGGCAAATGCCATTCCTTACAAGCCGGACCGATTCGTCATCCGTGACCCGCCACGACTGCGATTCGAATTGCCTCCGCATCCGCAGCCAAGCTCGCAGCCTGCGCCGGCGACAGGGGCGTGCCGAGGATCGTCGTGACGGCGGTCACCGTATCGACGGTGATCGGCAGGTTCTTGTCCGATGCAACGCCAAGGAAGGTCGCCATCAATGTTTCGGTACTGTTGGTGATCTCGCCCGTGCTGGTCAGAACCGAGGTCCCGTCAAGCGCGTCCTTCAAGAGCGCGAGGTTCTGCAGCGGTGAATCGATGATGGTTATGTTGTCCCAGTTGGTCGACAGTTCGAAGATCATCGCGTCAAGCGACAGCGAGTAGAAATTCGCCATCTCCGGTGACAGGGTCGCGAGCGCTTCATCATAGGCCCGCTGGAGCACTTGGTCGGGCGACCGCGACACGTTGAGACGACCGAGTTCCACCTCGGGAATGCCTCCTTGCGCCCAGACCGGCTTGCCGCCAGCGCCCTGTTTTCCACCTTGGCCCTGACCCTGGCCGTGACCCGATGCACCGCCCCCTTGGTGGCCACCCTGACCGCCGGAATGGCCGCCTTCGTCTTCATCGCCATGGCTGCCGCTTCCGCCGCTATGGCCACCGCTGCCCTGACCGCCGCCCCCGGTATGGGTTTGCGCGAGCGCAGCGCCAGCGGCAGTCCAGCCGCCGGTCAGGCCTGCCGGGACAAGAACCCAAGCCGCCGCGCCGAGCATGAGCGCAGCAAGCCCGCGCCCGATCGTGTTTCTGTTCCGTGCCATGTCGGTTTCCTTTGCTATCTCACTCTTCCAAGCCCAGCGGTTCCGGGCCCGCCCCCTGAGGCGGACCCGGCTGGGAAAGTTGCCTGCCCGTCCGGCCGATCAGCCGTGCCCGGCCAAGACTGCGATTCGGATCGCCTCGGCTTCTGCCGCCAGGGCGTCCGCCGCAGCACCGGTAATCGGCGTGCCGAGGATCGTCGAAACCGCGAAAACGGTGTCGGATGAAATCGGAACTGTCTTGTCCGACGCGACCCCGAGGAACGCCGCCAACAGCGTATCGGTCGTGTTGGTCACGCCGAGTGTCGACAAGGCCGAGGTCCCGTCAAGCGCGTCCTTGAACAGCGAGAGGTTCTGCAACGGCGAATCGATGATGGTGATGTTGTCCCAGTTGGTGGACATTTCGAAGATCATCTCGTCAAGCGACAGCGAGTAGAAACTCACCATTTCCGGCGTCAAGGTCGCCAGCGCCTCGTCATAGGCCCGTTGCAGGACCTGATCAGGCGACCGCGCCACACTCAGACGGCCAAGCTCCACTTCCGGGATGCCTTCCTGAGCCCAGACCGGCTTGCCACCGCCACTGCCGGATGTGGACGGGCCGCCCGCCTGCGGTCCCTTGCCGTCGGACTCAGCGCTCGGCCCGCCCTGACCGGCCCCCTGTCCGCCCTGATTGCCCTGCCCGTCTTGCGAGCCGGCACCGCCCTGACCTTGGCCGCCCTGCGACCCCGACCCACCGGAGTTTTGCGCCAGTGCCGCGGTCACACCGAGGTCAATTGCCCCGGTCCATTCAGAAACCGCGAGAACCGCCGCGATGGCGAGGGCGGAAATCCCCGTTCCAATGATCACAGTCTTCTTCTTGAACGACATAGCGTGCTCCTTTTCTGATGTGATTACAGTACCCTACAAAACCCATTCGTACTTTGATATGTATCAAGTCAGCGTAGAATCCCGGCGCTGTTGTAAATCCGCTTCATCCGGCCCAGGCTATCGACATGACGACACTTTTGCTCACGCATCCGGCCGCGCATCTGCATGTCATGCCGCCCGGCCATCCCGAACGGGTGGAGAGGCTCGCTGCGATCGACGCGGCGCTGTCCGCGCCCGCGTTTGCCAGGCTCGCCCGCCGCGAGGCGCCGGAGGCCGATCCCGCCGAGGTGTTGCGCTGCCACAGCGCGGCGTACCTCGATCACATCCGCCGGGCGCGACCCGAAGAAGGTTGGGCGCAGCTTGACCCCGACACCTTCATGGCGCCCGGTTCGTGGGAGGCCGCGCTGCGCGCTATCGGCGGGGCTGAGGCGGCGGTCGATGCCGTTCTGGCGGGGGACGCCTCAAACGCCTTTGTCGCCATGCGCCCACCGGGGCATCACGCGGAGCGCGCGCGGGCGATGGGCTTCTGTCTCTTTGGAACAGTGTCTATCGCGGCCCAATATGCGCTCGACCATCACCGCCTCGACCGCGTCGCTGTGCTTGATTTCGATGTCCATCACGGCAATGGCACCCAGGATCTCCTTTGGGATGAGGCACGGACCATCTTCGTCTCCTCGCATCAGATGCCGCTCTATCCCGGCAGCGGCGCCGCGAACGAGACCGGCCGCCACGGGCAGATCGTGAACCTGCCGCTGCGCCCCGGCTCGGGCG
>JBGSNN010000013.1:0-2071 GCA_041739655.1 Albidovulum sp.
GGCCGCAGAGCCCGGCGCCATGTCGCGCCGCAGGCCAGGGTGACTCGGTGAGGGAGTGCGGAAAATCGCATGACTCAAGCCCTTTCCGGGGGTGCGCGGGCCTGCGGCAAGGTTTGCGCTTGCGCGAGGAGCCCGGTCTTGGCGAAACCGGCAGTTGCCCGAGAGGCTTCGCCGCTCGGCCGCACCTGTTGCGGCACGTCGGCCAGCGCCAGGGCAAGGGGCAACACACAGTCTGGGCAATGCGCGCAGGTGCCCTGCGACCCGCCGCCGTGCGCAGTATCGTCCATGATCTCACCGTTGGCGGCGAGGGTGACCGTCTGTTTCGAGCCTTCGGCACAAATCTCGACAACGATCGCCCCGGTTTGCGCAACCGCCATGCCACGACCGTCCAGCCAGCCCAGAGACAGGAGGGACAGCACCAGAAGGCAGGTCAGGAATGGCCGCAAACACAGGTTCATGGGGCGTCACTAACCGGTGGTTTGGCCCTCTGTGTTGACAATAGTCAAGTCGCGGTCCCTCATTTGTGAAAATCCGATGTGCGGGGTCTCGTCCGACATGGGATTGGCGGGCGCGCTGCAAGGCGTCACCCTGAGGATAGCACTTTCATCAGATTCTGTCTGCAAGGTCCCGTCCCGGCGAAAGGCGCGATCGAGCCATACACCTGCACCGCGCCACAGGATCGGTCAGGCTGTTGACCTTGATCAAGGCCTGACCCGATACTCCGGCCTATGATCAAATGTGCTGCGCCCACCCGGGCCAAGTCACGTTTCGGGCAAGACCCGCGCGGCACTGCGCGCCGCTTCACGATGATGGAGAACGAAATGCCGAACAAGAAGACGCTTCTCGCCGCACTGCTCGTGACGACTGCGATGGCCCATCCCGCGATCGCGGAAACGACGCTGAACGCGCTTTTCATGGCGCAGGCCGCCTACAGCGAGGCCGACGTCCGCGCGATGACCGAGGCGTTCACCGCCGCCAACCCGGACATAAAGGTCAACCTGGAGTTCGTTCCCTATGAGGGCCTCCACGACAAGACCCTGCTCGCCCTCGGGTCGGGGTCGGGCTATGACGTGGTCCTGTTCGACGTGATCTGGCCGGCCGAGTTCGCCGCGAACAACGTGCTGGTCGATGTCACCGACCGCATCACGCAAGAGATGAAGGACGGCGTCCTGCCGGGCGCCTGGACCACGGTCGAATACGACGGCAAGCGCTACGGGATGCCGTGGATCCTCGACACCAAGTATCTCTTCTACAACAAGGACATGCTCGCTCAGGCGGGCATAGCGGCGCCGCCGACGACCTGGGCCGAGTTGGCGCAACAGGCGCAGGCGATCAAGGACAAGGGCCTGCTTGAGCATCCGATCGTCTGGAGCTGGGCGCAGGCCGAGGCGGCGATCTGCGACTATACCACCCTTGTCAGCGCCAACGACGGCGCCTTCCTTGTCGATGGCAAGCCGGCCTTCCAGTCGGGAGGCGGCCTCGATGCGCTGCAATACATGGTCGATAGCCTCAATTCCGGCCTGACCAACCCGAACTCGAAAGAGTATCTGGAAGAAGACGTCCGGCGCGTCTTCCAGAACGGCGAGGCCGCCTTCGCGCTCAACTGGACCTACATGTACAACCTTGCCAACGACCCCAAGGAAAGCAAGGTCGCGGGCAAGGTCGGTGTGGTGCCGGCACCGGGGGTCGAGGGGAAAAGCACGGTTTCGGCGGTCAACGGCTCGATGGGCCTCGGCATCACCACGACCAGCCAGAACCCGGACGAGGCGTGGAGCTACATCACCTTTATGACCTCGCAGCCGACGCAGAACACCTATGCGCGCCTCAGCCTGCCGATCTGGGCCAGCTCCTACGACGATCCGGCCGTTACCACCGGTCAGGAGGAGCTGATCGCGACGGCGAAGGTCGGGCTTGCCGCGATGTATCCGCGACCGACGACACCGAACTACCAGGAGATGTCGGCGGCGTTGCAGCAGGCGATCCAGGAGGCTCTGCTTGGCCAGATGACCCCCGCCGAAGCGCTTGCGGCGGCGGCGGAGGGCGGGCTCTGACGCCCGCGGGCCGGTCGGGC
>JBGSNN010000105.1:0-2552 GCA_041739655.1 Albidovulum sp.
GTCGGCCCAAGACGCTGGGAAAGCGCCGTCAGCGCCATCTCGGCATCGGCGACGATCACCGCGTCGGCGCGCGCGCCGCGTGTGACCTGCAAGGGGTCGGCGTCGATCCGGATCAGGTGCGTCAGATCGGGAAAGCCACCCTCGCCGTACATGTCGTAGTCGGTCGGTCCGATCTGGGTGCCGACGGCAATCACGAGATCCGCGCCCGCAATCAGCGCCCGCACCGGAGCGAGGCTGGGCGAGGCCGGAACGCAGAGCGGATGCCCGGCCAGAAGGCCGCGCCCGTTGACGGTGGTGACAACCGGCGCGTCGATCTCGGCCGCGACCTCGCGCAGCGCCGTGTCAGCATGTTTCGCGCCGCCCCCGGCAAGGATCACCGGCCGACGCGATGCGGCAATGAGTGCTGCGGCGGTGTCCAGCGCAGCCTCGGACGGGGCGGGCAGGCCGGGCAGGGCGGCGAGGCGGCCGGGCGGGTCGATCCGCTCCAACATCACGTCGATCGGAATCTCGATATGAACCGGGCCGGGGCGGCTGCTCAGCATCGCGGCAAAGGCGCGGTCAAGAACGGCGGAAAGCTCGGCTCCGTGCAAGAGCGTGTGCGTGAAAAGGGCGACCGTCCGCAGCATCCCGGCCTGATCGGGAAGCTCGTGCAGGTGGCCGTCCTGATGGCCGAGCGTCGCGCGGCGGTTCACGCCCGAGATCACCAGCATCGGCACCGAATCCGCCCGCGCCTGACCCATCGCGGTGATGGCATTGGTCAGGCCCGGCCCGGTGATGAGAAAACAGACGCCGGGCTTGCCCGAAACGCGGGCATATCCGTCGGCCATGAACCCGGCCGAGCCTTCGTGGCGCGGCGTCACATGGCGGATCTTCGACCGCGCAAGGCCACGGTAAAGCTCCACGGTATGAACGCCGGGAATGCCGAAGACGATCTCGACGCCGCGCGCCTCCAGAAGATCGACCAGAACCTCGCCAACGGTCCGCCGGGTCATTCCGCGACCGCCTTTTGGGGCGCCGCGACGGCAAAGCGCGCGATGCGACGGCAGGCCTCGGCCAGTGTCGCGTCGGGCACCGTCAGGCTGAGCCGGATGAAGCCGTCCGCCTCGGCGCCGAAGGAGGACCCGGGCATCACCGCGACCTGCGCAGCCTCCAGCAGCCCGTGCGCGAAGGCGTCGCTGGTCAGGCCGGTCGCGCGCACGTCGATCAGGATGAACATCCCCGCCTCGGGCGAGAGCGGTCTGAGCTGCGGACACTCCGCCAGCGCCGCGCAGACCAGCGCCGCACGGCGGCGGTAGGCCTCGCGCATCGCCGCTGCGGTGGCAATGTCATGCGTCAGCGCATGGGCGGTCATGTCGGCGATGAAGGGCTGCCCGCCGAACAGCATGATCTCCGACACCGGCAAGAGACGCGCAGAGAACTCCACCGGCCCGACCGCCCAGCCCGAGCGGAAGCCCGGCGCGGCGTGCGATTTGGAGATCGACGAGACGACGATGGTCCGCTCCGCCAGATCGGCACTGTCGAAGGGCGAGGCGAAGGTGCCGTGCAGGATCAGATCCTCATAGACCTCGTCGCAGACAATCCAGAGGTCATGCCTGCGGCAGACCGCGCCGATGGCGGCGATTTCCGCTGTAGTCAGCACTGCACCCGTCGGGTTGTGCGGGGTGTTGAGCAGCAGCACCCGGGTTTCGGGCGTGACCGCCGCCGCAAGGTCGGCGGCCTGCAGGTGAAAGCCGTGCCGGTCCGAGGTCGGCACCGGCACGACGGCGGCCCCGGTGGCGCGGACAACGCCCTCATAGGTGGCATAGTAGGGATCGGGGATGAGGACCGCGTCGCCCGCTTCGACCAGCCCGGCCATGACCGCGAAGAGCGCGGTCTGCGTGCCCGGAAAGCACAGGATCTGGTCCGTGCCGATGGCGCGCCCGGTCCGGCGGCTGTATTTCGCAGCGAGGGCGGTCAGAAGCGCGGCCTCGCCGCGGCCGTTGGAATAGCGCGTCCGCCCCGCGCGCATCGCCTCGGCACAGACCTCCAGAAGCTCGGCGGCGGGTGGAATGTCGGGCTCGCCGATGGTCAGCTCGATCACCTCATGCCCCGCCGTCGCCATCTGCCGGGCGCGGACATGCACCGCCCATTTGCCGGAGCCGAGGCCGGACAGCCGGTCGGTGATGGATGCGTAGTTCATGGCCGGGCCTCCGGGGCGTCGTTGAGATCGGTTGCAAGGATGCGCCCCGCCGCGTCAAGCGCGAGGCGGGCGAGGTCGTCGCCCAGAAACAGGTCGGGCGCAAGGCAGCCTTCGAGCCAGAGCCCGTCGATCAGCGCCGCGATCTGGCGGGCATGGCGCGGGACGTTTGCGCCAGTCGCCCGGTTTTCAGCGGCGAAGAGGTCTGCGATGAGCGGTTCGAGTGCGGCGCAGAAGCGCAGATAGCCCGCGCCGTGGATCGCGGCCATCGCGGGATCGCCGCGGACCGGGCCGATGAATCCCGCCCAGGCAGCGAGCTTGCGCGCGTCGAGAACCGGTGGGCGGCAGTTGGCGGCGATGAAGCGGGCAAGCCGGG
>JBGSNN010000078.1:0-5566 GCA_041739655.1 Albidovulum sp.
CCCTGCATCCCCCGGCCCGGACCCTACCACCTCGGCCCGCACCCATTCGGCCCCGGCGCGGGTCTTGCCCGCGCCGCGCCCGCCCATGATGACCCAGGTCTTCCACACGCCCTCCGGCGGCAACTGATGTGGCAGCGCCCAGAACTCGAAAAGCCAGGGCAGCGACATCAGCGCGGCATCGCTCAGCCCGCCCAGGAACTCATCGACCGTCTCCCGCGTCGCGCAGGCAAGCCAGGCGGCGGCAGATTTCATCCCGCGCCGCGTCGAAGTCGAGCGCGTAGTCGTAAACGACCCCGGCCTCGTCTCTGCGGAGTTTTGCAACGCGTGTCCTTTCCTCTAGTGCCAGCTTGTAGGCCGCCTTGACCTCGCCAATCTGCTTGGCGACATCCTTCGCGTCCCCGAACTCCCCACCCCGCAACCGCCGAAGCGCGGCGCCCAGCGCCTCCGTCGCCTCATCGAACAGCTCCCTGACCTCCATCACCTCGCGGCTGGAGGAGATCTCGTGTTCCGAAATCAACGTGATCATGCAGTCTCGCCCGCCTCTCATGCCTGTCCGCACGAGCGAAATGAAAAAGCGGCCCTGGGGTCGCCCCCGGCCGCTTGCCCACTTCTTCTAGCTTGCCTGAAGGTATATCCCCGGCCGTTCGCGAAGTCAAGAAAAACTGTGTTATCAGAGTGTTAACGGATCGTTCGCGACCTCCGACACCCAGCCCTGACGACCCCGCCATCTGCGACCGCAGCGGCGTCCGGCGGCGCCGATGCCCTCAGTTCCCCGATCCGCTCTTCGCTTGCGCCTCAAGCTCGCGCAACTTCTGCACGTTCTGGTTATGCTCCGCCAGGGTGGCCGCAAAGGCATGGCCATCGCTCGGAACAAGGGTCTTGGCCACGAAGAACAGGTAGTCCGTCGTCGCCGGGTTCAAGGCCGCGGCGATGCTGTCGCGGCCCGGATTGGCGATCGGCGTCGGCGGCAGGCCATCGATCACATAAGTGTTGTACGGCGTCCGACCGCGCAACTCGCTCTGCCGCAGGCCACGGCCAAGAACGCCCTGTCCCTTGGTGATGCCATAGATCACCGTCGGATCGGTCTGCAACTTCATCCCCTGCGCGAGCCGGTTGATGAAGACGCTCGCCACGACCGGACGCTCCTCGGCGATGCCGGTTTCCTTCTCGACGATCGAGGCCATGGTCAGCGCCTCTTCCGGCGTCGCGTAGGGCAGGCCATCGGCGCGCGTCGGCCACAACTCGGCCAGCGCCGACTCCTGTCGCGCCTGCATCTCGGCCAGCACCTCGCCCCGTGCCGTGCCGCGCGTGACCTCGTAGCTGTCGGGCGACAGCATCCCCTCGGGTGGCACGTCCCCGGCCTCGCCGCTCAGGAAATCCACCCGATTCAGCGCCTCGACGACCTGCCAACTTGTGACACCCTCGGCCAGCGTCACCCGCAGCCGCACGTCCGCCGAAGCCGCGGCATCGGCATAGGCCGCCGGGACCTCGCCCGCAGCAGGATCGAACTTGGCCACCTCGACATAGGCCGACGTCGCCGGATCAAGCTCGCGCAGCACAAGGTTCACCGCGGTCACCCCGATCTGGTAGTTGATCTCGGTGCCACAGCTCGATTGACCGCCGCGTGTGATGACATCGACAATCTCCGCCATGGTCGCGTGCGGCCCCACCAGGAACGACCCGGCCTTGAGCTTGTCGGCCTTGCCTTCGTACTCTGCGCCGACCTTGAAGATATAGGCCGATCGAACCGCGCTGCGGCCGGCGAGATCCTCGGCCACAGCGCGGAAGCTGGACCCGCCTGGCACCTTCAGGCAAATCGCCTCGCTCAGCGGCCCCGGCCCGGTGTACTGGTTCTTGCCCCAGGCGATCACACCCGCCACCACCGCCAGCAGCACGATGGCGATGGTCAGAAAGTTCGAGGCAAGGCTACGCCACATCAGTCCTTCACCAGACCAAGGATCAGTGAGGCATTGGTGCCGCCGAAACCGAAGGAATTCGACAGCGCCACGTTGATCTCGCGCTTCACGGCCTTGTTGGGCGCCAGATCAAGCCGCGGCGCGACCGCCGGATTGTCGAGGTTGATCGTCGGGGGCGCCACCTGATCGCGCAGCGCCAGTACGCAGAAGATCGCCTCGACCGCGCCCGCAGCGCCCAGAAGGTGTCCGGTGGCCCCCTTGGTCGAGGACATGGTGGTCTTCGCCGCCGCGTTCCCCAACAGCCGCTCGACCGCGCCAAGCTCGATCGTATCGGCCATGGTCGAGGTGCCGTGCGCGTTGATGTAGTCCACCGACGAGGGCTCAAGCCCCGCCCGCTTCAGCGCCGCCGCCATCGCGCGGAACCCGCCTTCGCCATCCTCGGACGGTGCCGTGATGTGATGGGCATCGCCGGAAAGACCATAGCCGAGCACCTCGGCATAGATCTTCGCGCCCCGCGCCCGCGCGTGTTCATATTCTTCCAGAACGACCACACCCGCGCCTTCGCCCATCACGAAGCCGTCGCGGTCGATATCATAGGGCCGCGATGCCCTGGCCGGTTCATCGCCCCATTTCGTCGACAAGGCCTTGCAGGCGTTGAACCCGGCAATGCCGATCTCCGAAATTGGGCTCTCGGTCCCGCCCGCCACCATCACGTCGGCATCGCCCCACATGATCAGCCGCGCCGCATCGCCGATCGCATGGGCGCCGGTCGAGCAGGCCGTCACCACCGCGTGGTTCGGTCCCTTGAAGCCGTAGCGGATCGAAACCTGACCGGAGACGAGGTTGATAAGCGCGCCCGGAATGAAGAAGGGCGAGACCCGCCGCGGACCCTTTTCCTTGATCAGCACCGCTGTCTCGGCAATCGAGGTCAGCCCGCCGATTCCCGATCCGATCATCACCCCGGTGCGTTCACGGCTCTCCTGATCCGTCGGCATCCAGCCGGCATCCTCGACCGCCATCTTGGCCGCAGCCATGCCATAGAGGATGAAGTCATCGACCTTGCGCTGGTCCTTCGGTTCCATGAAGTGATCGGGATTGAAGGTCCCGTCGGTTCCATCGCCGAACGGAATCTCGCAGGCATAGGTGGTGACGACCTTCGAGGTGTCGAACCGGGTGATCGGTCCCGCCCCCGATTGTCCCGCAATCAGGCGCGCCCAGGTCTCTTCGACCCCGCAGGCCAGCGGCGTGACCATTCCCACACCCGTGATAACAACCCGCCTCATGCCCCTACCTCTCCGGCCAGTTTGCGTCCGAAGGGTGATACACGCGGGCCGTAGTCTCTGCAATCTCGGAGACCACCGCCCTCGCGCTCTGCGGCACTTCCCCGCCACAGGCCGGGTCCACCGCTGCGCAAGACCACCCGGCACCACGCCGACCATTGCGCCAGCCTCGGACCCAGAGCCACCCCTTCCTCAGGCGCCGGCCGCCGGCGCGCGCCGCAGCAGGCACACCCGGCCGCCGAGATAATCGGCCTCGCGCATCGGGCGATATCCAAGCCGCGCCGCCAGCGCAAAGGACGCCTCATGCCCGAGGTCGATCATGGCATGGCTGACCCCGCCGAGGGCCCGGGCGTCGAACCAGCGATGCGCTGCGTCCACCGCTTCGCGACCATAGCCCTTGCCATGGACCGCAGCACTCAGCACCCAACCAGCCTCTGGTGCCGCGTCGAAATCCGCGCCGAGGCCGCGCATCGCATGAAAAAATCCGGTCTGCCCGATCAGGGCGCCGTCCTGCCTCCGGGTGATCGCCCATTGGCCAAATCCCTTGACCGCCCAATGGCCGACAGTGTTCAGAAAGCGCCCCCAGCTCTCGGGCAGGCTGCGCGGCGTGCCGCCGGTAAATCGCACCACCTCGGGCTCCTGCCAGATCGCGGCATAGGCGGAAAAATCCGCCTTCTCGAAGCCGCGAAGCCTGAGCCGCCCCGTCTCGATCACCGGAATCATTGCGCGCCCCCCAGAAAAGCAAACGGCGCCCCGCAGGGCGCCGTTTCAATCCGTCAGCCAACCCGGATCAGGCGGCTTCGGAGATGAACTTCACCGCGTCGCCGAAGGTCTGGATGGTTTCCGCTGCGTCATCCGGAATCTCGATCCCGAACTCTTCCTCGAAGGCCATCACAAGCTCGACCGTGTCGAGGCTGTCCGCGCCCAGATCGTCGATGAACGAGGCGTTTGCCGTCACCTTGTCCTCTTCGACGCCCAGATGCTCGACAACAATTTTCTTCACGCGATCT
The DNA here is from genome assembly GCA_041739655.1 of Albidovulum sp. Lineage (GTDB taxonomy): Bacteria > Pseudomonadota > Alphaproteobacteria > Rhodobacterales > Rhodobacteraceae > Albidovulum. Next base: position 4,207 of record JBGSNN010000078.1, read on the forward strand.
GCGATGTCGCTCATGTCAATTCCTCATGTTCGCGGGCCACTCCCGCTTTGCTTTGTGCTCAGTCCGAGCGGCTCAGGCCCCGCATGGAACGCAGGCCACCGGATCGGCAAGATGCCCCCCCGGCCGGTCAGCGCCGCCTATATCATAGTCTAGACACGACGCAAACGCTTTCGCAACGGCCAAAGACCACCGGCAAATATCCGGTTGCATGCCGCCCCGCGCGGCCTACCCTGCCCAAGATCGGCACACCCCGGAGGAGACACCCATGACCTATGATCTCGCCTATCTGCTCGTGCATCTGATGGTCGTGCCCGCATGGCTTCTTCTCTTCTTCGCACCGCGGCACGCGATCACGCGGCGGCTCGTTCACTCGGCCGTGGTGCCGCTTTGCCTCGGGGTCATCTACGCAGGCCTCGTCTTTGCCGGGGTCGTGCTCGGACGGACCCATCCGGGCTCGGGTGTGCTCAGCCTCGGGGCCGTCATCGCGCTTCTCACGCATCCGAACGGCGCCCTTGCAGGCTGGATCCACTACCTGATCCACGATCTCTTCATCGGCGCATGGATCGCGCGCGACGCGGCCCGCCGCGGTATCTCGCATGCCGCAAACCTGCCGGCGCTCGTGTTCGCCTTCGCCTTCGGCCCGATCGGGCTGATGATCCACCTTCTTCACCGCCGCCTCTCGGGACGCGCCAGCTTCAGCCTCGACGAGACCTGAGTCAGACCATCGCCATGCCGCCATTGACGTGCAGTGTCGCGCCGGTGACATAGGCTGCCTCCGAGCTGGCCAGATAAAGGGCGGCGGCGCCGATTTCCTCGGCAGACCCCATCCGCCCCGCCGGCACCTGCGTCAGGATCTTGGACTTCTGCTCCTCGCTCAGCTTGTCGGTCATCGCGGTGGCGATGAAGCCCGGCGCGATGCAGTTCACCGTGATGCCGCGGCTCGCCACCTCGTAGGCGAGCGACTTCGACATGCCGGTCAGCCCGGCCTTGGCGGCGGCATAGTTGCCCTGCCCCGGATTGCCAGTCGTGCCGACGACCGAGGTGATGGTGACGATCCGCCCCCAGCGCGCCTTCATCATGCCGCGCAGCACCCCCCGGCAGAGCCGGAAGGTCGCGGTCAGGTTGATGTCGATGACCGACTGCCATTGCTCGTCCGACATCCGCATGAAGAGATTGTCCTGCGTGATCCCGGCGTTGTTGACAAGAATGTCGACCGCCCCCATCGCCTCCGCCGCCTGCTTCGGCAGCGCCTCCACCGCCGCGGCATCGGCGAGATTGCAGGGCAGGACATGCGCCCGCGCACCCAACTCCGCTGCCAGGTCCTGAAGCGGCGCCTCGCGCGTGCCCGAAAGCCCGACCG
>JBGSNN010000079.1:0-6899 GCA_041739655.1 Albidovulum sp.
CGGAACGTCCGTCAGCCACTCCGGAGGCGGCAGGCCGGCAACGGCCTCGGCGGCGCGGATGATCGGCGCATAGCCGGTGCAGCGGCAGAGATTGCCCGCCAGATAGTCGTCGTGATCGACGGCGCCCGTCTGTTGCGCCACCGCCATCGACATGACGACGCCGGGGGTGCAGAAGCCGCATTGGCTGCCGTGGTGTGTCACCATCGCCGCCTGCACCGGATGCGCCGCGCCCGCCGGTCCGCTGAGCCCCTCGACTGTGCGCACCGCCCGCCCGTGAAGCTGTGGCAGGAGCAGGATGCAGGCGTTGAGCGCCCGGGTCCCGGCGGCATCCGTCACCATCACCGTGCAGGCGCCGCAGTCACCCTCGTTGCAGCCTTCCTTGGTGCCGCAAAGCCCGCGATCTTCGCGCAGCCAGTCCAGAAGCGTCCGCGTCGGCAGCTCGCCCGAAACGCGGACTGGCGCTCCGTTCAACAGAAACGCGATTGTGGTCATAGACCGAACCCGCCGCCTTCTCCGCGCTTAGCCTTGCGTGCCCGCCCGATGCGGCGTAAAGCGGGGCCACGCGCCGTCTTCCCAGACCATGAAGCGCCGAAGCCCCCCACAAGGCAAGACATACCTTTCCCGCTTCCGCGAAAGGTGTTTCGCGCTTTGGGCGACAATCCACAAACCGCCCGGCCATTGTGCAACCTGTGCTGGTATTGGGCTGCGGCTCGCGTAGTATCGCGCCCAAGGGGGCCGAACCCTCGTCAGGCAGACCGTTTGATGCAGACCGTCATCGCGATCACCTTTCTCGTCCTGATCGCCTGCCTCGCGCTGCAGGTCGGCGTCTCGCGCGTGTTCCGGGCGCGCAACATGCGCCTCGTCGCCCGCCTGCACGAGATGCCGCCGGTGCGCCCGGTCTCGGGACTGCCGCAGCCGGTTCTCGAATTCGCGATCCGCGGCGGCGCCACCGCAGGGGCCAAACTGCGCCTTGCGACCCTGGTGCAGGAGGGCGATCTGCGCATCGCGCAGGGCGGCAGGTTCCGGCGCTTTGCCGCCTGGCAGGCCATCGCGCTTGGCGCGCCGGGCTTCGTCTGGCTCGGGCGTCAGGATGCCGGTCCCTTGCCCCTCCTGCGGATCGTCGATGCCTATGTCCGCCGCGAGGGCCAGCTTGAGGCGCGGCTTTTCGGCTCGGTCCCTGTGGCGCGCGCCTCAGGGCCGTCGCTGGCGCTGGGCGAGGCCTATCGCTATCTTGCCGAATTGCCCTGGGCGCCGGACGCGATCCTCGGCAATCCCGATCTCGAATGGCGCATCCTCGCGCGCAACATCGCCGAAGTGCGTCTGGCGACACCGGCAGGGGCCGCCCGCGTCAGTTTCCGCTTTGACGCCGCGGGCGACATCGTCGAGATCGAGGCCAGGGGCCGCCCCGCGCGCGATGCCTCGGGCGCCGAGGTGCTGCGCGACTGGCGCGGCTATTTCCGCGACTATCGCCAGATCGGTCCGCGCCGGATTCCGGGCGCGGCCGAGGTCGGCTACGTCTATCCCGAGGGCTATGAGGCCTACTTCCGCTGCAAGGTCACGGAGTATCACCTCGCGCCCTGACCGGACTGTTCTGGCCCGCGCCACGGTTCCATCCCCGCGCTGCCGCCTTCGGATAAGCCCCGGGGCCTGGCGACAACTCTGCGGTATGGTGAGCGCCGGAACGTGGCGTCACGGTCACGAAATCCGCCGGGAAGGTCTGGAAAACCTGCCTCGCCCGCGACAACGGGCCAGAGTAAATGGGTGCCTTACCGTTTCTGCACAAACATTTTTGGAACTGAATCATGAAAATCTACCTCGCTCTCGAATTTGTCCATGTGATGGCCGCCATCGCATGGGTGGGCGGTGGGCTCTGCGTCTCGGTCTTCGGCACGATTCTCGAAAGTCGGCGCGACTCGCGGTCGCTCCTGGCTCTGATACGACTGCTCGGAACCCACGGTCACACCTTTTTCATGCCGGCGGCGCTGCTGACGCTGGTGTCTGGCATCGGACTCTTCAGCATTGGCGCAATGACCTGGTCGGCCTGGTCGATCCTCGCGATCCTGCTTCTCGGCACGGCCTTCGGCGTTTGCTCCAATATCATGAAGACCGCCGCCGACCGCGTCGTTTACCTGATGGATGTCGGCCGTGACGCCCAAGCGCTGACCGAGGCGCGCGGTCTGCTGCGCCAATCGCGGTTCGAATGTGCGACCATGGCTGCGATTGTGGCTCTCATGGTCATGAAGCCGGACTGGAACGATCTCGTGGTCCTTGCCGGGATCGGGGCGCTTCTCGCTGTGGCGGCCATCGCCTTCCTCGTGCGGCTTCGTCCCGCCGTCCTCTGACAAAACCCGGCGCGGGCGGCTTCCCCAGCGGCCCGCGCTGCGCTAGGCCTGTTGCATGGCCCGCGCTCCCCGATTCATCCATCTTCGCGTTCACACCGAATACTCGCTTCTCGAAGGGGCGGTGCCGGTGAAAAAGCTGGTCGGGCTTTGCGACAAGATGAACATGCCGGCCATTGCCGTCACCGACACCAACAACATGTTTGCCGCCCTTGAGTTCTCGGTGCTGGCAAAGGCCGCCGGGGTGCAGCCCATCGTCGGTTGCCAGATCGCGCTCGACTACGATCCGGTGCAGCCGGGCGACCGCCCGCGCCCACCCGCGCCCGTCGTCCTTCTGGCGCAGTCCGAGGTCGGCTATGCGCATCTGATGAAGCTCAACTCCTGCCTCTACCTGCGCGGCGACGGCGCGCTCCCGCATGTCACCGCAGAGGAGCTTGCGGCGCATTCCGATGGCCTCATCTGCCTCACCGGCGGCCCGGACGGCCCCATCGGGCGGCTGCTCCAGGCCGGGCAGGGGGTCAAGGCCGAGGCGCTGATGCGGCGCCTCGCGGCGACCTATCCCGACCGGCTCTATGTCGAACTTCAGCGCCATCCCGGCGAGGGTGCGCAGGCGACGGCTACCGAACGGGCGACCGAGCGCGGCCATGTCGAGATGGCCTATGCGCTGGGCCTTCCGCTTGTCGCCACGAACGACGTCTATTTCCCGAAACCGGACATGTACGAGGCCCACGATGCGCTGATCTGCATCGCCGAAGGGGCCTATGTCGATCAGCAGGAACCGCGCCGTCGCCTGACGCCGCAGCACTATCTGAAATCGCCGGACGAAATGGCCGCCCTCTTCGCCGACCTGCCCGAGGCGCTGGAAAACACCATTGAAATTGCCCGGCGCTGCGCCTTCGTCGTCGAGAAGCGCAAGCCGATCCTGCCGAAATTTGCCGATGACGAGGTCCAGGAACTGCGCCGTCAGGCGACCGCGGGACTGCAGGCGCGGCTCGCGGTCATCCCTCATGCCGTGCCGCTCGAAGAGTACGAACAGCGCCTTGAATTCGAACTCCGCATCATCGAGCAGATGAACTTTCCCGGCTACTTCCTGATCGTCGCCGACTTCATCAAATGGGCCAAGGATCACGACATTCCGGTGGGGCCGGGGCGCGGCTCGGGCGCCGGCTCGCTCGTGGCCTATGCCCTCACCATTACGGACCTCGATCCCCTGCGCTATTCGCTCCTCTTCGAGCGTTTCCTCAACCCCGAGCGGGTGTCGATGCCGGACTTCGACATCGACTTCTGCATGGACCGCCGCGAAGAGGTCATTCACTACGTTCAGGGCCGCTACGGGCGCGAGAAGGTCGGCCAGATCATCACCTTCGGCGCGCTTCTCTCCAAAGCCGCCGTCCGCGACGTTGGCCGCGTCCTGCAGATGCCCTACGGCCAGGTGGACCGCCTCTCGAAGCTCATTCCGGTCGAAGGGGTAAAGCCCGTCTCGATCGAAAAGGCGCTCGCCGACGAGCCGCGCCTGCGCGAGGCGGCGCGCGCCGAGGAGGTCGTGCAGCGGCTTCTCGACTACGGTCAGCAGGTCGAGGGGTTGCTCCGGAACGCCTCGACCCACGCCGCCGGTGTGGTGATCGGCGACCGGCCGCTGGATGAGCTGGTTCCGCTCTATCAGGACCCGCGCTCCGACATGCCGGCGACCCAGTTCAACATGAAATGGGTGGAACAGGCGGGGCTGGTGAAGTTCGACTTCCTCGGGCTGAAGACCCTGACCGTGATCCAGAACGCCGTGGACCTGATCCGCGCCGGCGGCCGCCATCTGAATATCGCCCCCGATGGCCGCAAGCTTTACGAGCCGCCTGTCGGCGCCGAGGACCAGATCAACACGATCCCGCTCGACGACGCCCTGACCTATGAGCTTTATGCCGCCGCCAAGACCGTCGCGGTGTTCCAGGTGGAAAGCTCGGGCATGATGGACGCGCTCCGGCGCATGAAGCCGACCTGCATCGAGGACATTGTCGCCCTTGTCGCGCTCTACCGCCCCGGCCCGATGGAGAACATCCCGACCTACTGCGACGTCAAGAACGGGATGAAGGACCTGGAATCGATCCACCCCACGATCGACCATATCCTGGCCGAGACCCAGGGCATCATCGTCTATCAGGAACAGGTGATGCAGATCGCGCAGGTCATGGCGGGCTACAGCCTCGGCGGGGCGGACCTTCTGCGCCGCGCCATGGGCAAGAAGAATCCCGAGGAAATGGCCAAGGAACGGCCGAAATTCATCCAGGGCTGCAAGGCCACCCACGGGATCGACGCCGCCAAGGCGGGAGAGGTCTTTGACCTCCTCGAGAAATTCGCCAACTACGGCTTCAACAAATCCCACGCCGCCGCCTATGCCGTGGTCAGCTACCAGACCGCCTGGCTGAAGGCCAACCACCCGGTCGAATTCATGGCCGGGGTGATGAACTGCGACATCCACCAGACCGACAAGCTTGCCATCTATGCCGAAGAGGTGCGGCGCGGCCTTGACATCGCGATCGTGCCGCCTTGCGTGAACCGCTCTCAGGCGACCTTCTCGGTCAGCGGCGGGCAGGTGGTCTATGCGCTCGGCGCCCTGAAGAACGTCGGCGTCGAGGCGATGCGGATGATCGTCGCGGCGCGGGGCGCGAAACCCTTTGCCACGCTCTTCGACGTGGCCCGCCGTGTCGATCTCAAGCGCATCGGCAAGCGCCCGCTGGAAATGCTCGCCCGCGCCGGGGCCTTCGATCAGCTTGACCCCAACCGCGCCCGTGTCTTTGCGGCCCTCGATGCGCTGTCGGCCTATTCCGCCGCGATCCACGAAGGCCGCGCCTCGGCGCAGGTGTCGCTCTTCGGCGAGGCGGGCGACGACCTGTCCGAACCGCGCCTGCCGCAGTGCGACGACTGGATGCCAGCCGACCGCCTTGCGCAGGAACATCAGGCGATCGGCTTCTACCTCTCGGGCCACCCGCTCGACGACTACGCGCCCGCCCTGAAGCGCAAGGGCCTCCTGACGCTGGCTGACCTGCAGCAAAAGGCCGAACGTGACGGCGCCGCCGTCGCTCGCGTCGGCGTTCTCGTCTCGGGCCTGCAGGAACGCAAGTCCGCGCGCGGCAACCGCTACTTCCGGATGAGCATCTCCGACCCCACGGGCCAGGTCGCCAACATGGCGCTCTTTGCCGAGGATTTCGAGGCTTGCCGCCGGGTTTTCGACCAGACCCACCAAGTGGTGATGACGCTCGAGGCGCACTTCAACGAAGGCCAGTTCGATCCCGTCGCGCGCTCGGTCACGCCGATGGAGGGCGTCGTGGCCGATGCCGGTGCGGCGGGGCTTCGCATCTACATCGACAGCGCCGGGGCCGTGGCCTCCATCGCGGCCCTGCTGACGCGCATCGCGGCCGAGGCCAAGATACGCAGCCGCGGCCCGATCCTGTTCTGTATCGCCAACCGCGAGACCGGCGAAGAGGTCGAGATCAGCACCGGCCAGGAGTTTCCGGTCAACCCGCAGATCAAGGGCGCGATCAAGGCGATGGCGGGCGTCGTGCTGGTCGAGGAGGTCTAGATGATGGCGTCGCTACCGGATGGCGGCCAGAGACCATGGGCGATGATACCCGGCATCAGGCGATGATCTTCCAGTAGGAATCCTTCCTGACAACCCTTCCGTCTTGGAACGTATAGAAGTCGCACCCCCTGACGCGGACCTTCTCGCCCGCGGGCGTCGTGCCGGTCAGAAGCCACTTCGATATTCCGGTATTGCCGCAAACGAAATTCTCCAACTCGCCGTAATGGACATCCGGCGTACTCTCGAACCTCGTCATCAGGCCGCGCCGCACCGCGTCACGGCCCGTGTATCGCGTTCCGTGCGGCTCCGGACCACGCGGCAGGTCCAGACTGCACTCTGCCGCGAAGAAGCCCATAATCGCGTCGATGTCATGCGCGTTGAAGGCGGAGGCCAGACCGTCGAGCGCCGTGCCTATCTTCTCCTCGTCGCCCATGGCGGTTCCTCCGCTGACCCGTCGCCGATCATACACCTTTGTGGTTTCGCTGCGCGGCAAACTTTTCGATTGCCAAGCGTTCAAGCGGGGATCGCCCGCCACCCCTGTCGCCGGCCTACCCGATCCGCCGCCCGAGCGTGCGCGCGACGCTGACCGCGAGGATGATCCTGAGAAGGTGATGCGCGGTGACGTAGAGGATCGACATGTCGAGGGAAAGCGCGATCAGCCCCATCTCGACCAGCCCCCCCGGCGCAAAGGCAAGGAACACCGCCCGCGCCGGTTCCCCGACCAGATCGGCGATCAGGTAGGACAGCACCGCCGCGCCGCCGATGGTCAGGGTTCCGTTCATCAGCGCCAGCCCGAGCGCATCGAGGATCCGCCGCTTCGGCATCCCGGCAAAGCGCACGCCGAGCGAGGTGCCGATCACCACCTGCGTCGCCGCGACCAGCCAGCCCGGCGACGTCCTCAAGCCGCCGTTTCCGCTCAAACAACACGGCAAGTGCGGCCGCTGGGTGAGCGAACTCTTGCCGAATATCGCCCAGCACGTCGACGACAT
>JBGSNN010000020.1:0-2055 GCA_041739655.1 Albidovulum sp.
CAGCCTCGGCCAGCGCGCGCCCGTCAAGGCCGATGGTCACGGGGATCGGCAGCCGGTTGGCGATCAGCGGGGCCGCCAGCATCGGCAGGGCGGCGCCTAGGACAAGGCCGAGAAGGACGCCGACCGCAGTCAGCAGCGCGATCTGGATGAGGTAGGTCGCGAAGATCACGCGCCCCCGCGCCCCGAGCGCCTTCAGCGCCGCAATCGTCTCGACCTTGCCGTCGAGGTAGGAGCGCACGGCCGAGGCGATGCCAACGCCGCCTACGGCAAGCCCGGCAAGACCGACAAGGACCAGAAAGGAACTCATCCGGTCGGCAAAACGCTCGATTCCCGGCGCACCGTGGCGGGCATCCTGCCAGCGCATGCCGCTGTCGCGGAGCGTCTCGACTGCCGTTGCTCCAAAGGCGCCGAGATCGGCGCCGGGCGGCAAGAGGAGGCGATAGCGCGTGTCGAACAGGCTGCCGGGTTCAAGCAGCCCGGAGCTTGCAAGGTCCGCTGTGCGCACCAAGGTGCGCGGGCCAAGGGTGACGCCTGCCGTTGCGCCGTCAGGCTCGCGCGCGATCAGGGCGGACAGGTGAAAGCTCTGTCGCCCGAGCTGGAACGTATCGCCAGTGGTCAGCCCGAGCCGGTCGGCGAGGACCGCGTCCATCGCCGCACCGGGGGTGCCATCCCTGACCGCAAAGGCCTCGGCCGGTGTCATCTCAGGCGTCAGCACAAGCCGACCGGTCAGCGGATAGGCTGCGTCCACCGCCTTAACCTGCGTCAGGGCGCGCTCAGCCCCTGCCCCGTCGCCCTTTACTGCCATGGAGCGGAAATCGACAATCTCGGAGACCATCGCCGCGTTCTGCTGCATAAAGGCGCGCTCGCTGTCCGAGGCGAAACGATAAGTGAAGGACATCTGCGCATCGCCGCCCAGAAGCACCGCCCCCTGTTCGACCAGCGCGCGGTTGATCGCGCCGCGCACGGTCCCCACCGCCGCGATCGCGGCGACGCCAAGCATCAGGCAGGCGAGGAACACCGCGAAGCCGCGAAAACCGCCCCGCAATTCGCGGCGCGCGAAGCGGAAGGCGACCGGGACGCTCATTCCGCGACGCCTGCGAGGGTGGTCACGACACGGTCTTCGCCAACGATCCGGCCATCGGCGAGGCGCACGATCCGGTCGCAGCGCCGCGCAAGCTCAGCCGCATGTGTGACAAGAACCAGGGTCGCGCCATGCCGGTCGCGCAGCGAAAAGAGCAGGTCCATGATCGTCTCGCCGGTGCTGCCGTCGAGATTGCCGGTCGGCTCATCCGCGAGGAAGATCGCGGGCCGCGAGACTGCGGCGCGTGCCAGAGCCACGCGCTGCTGCTCACCGCCCGAAAGCTGGGCCGGGTAGTGGTCGAGCCGCGCACCGAGACCCATCGCGGTCAGTTCCGCTTCGGCCCGGTCAAAGGCATCCGCAACGCGGGCGAGTTCCAGCGGCACCGCGACATTCTCAAGTGCTGTCATCGTCGGAATCAGGTGGAAGGACTGGAAAACGATGCCCATATTGGAGCAGCGGAACCGGGCGAGTGCGTCTTCGCCCATCGCCGTCAGGTCTTGGCCCATGGCATGGACCGAGCCGGAAGTGGCGCGCTCAAGCCCGCCGAGAAGCATGAGGAGCGACGATTTGCCCGAACCTGATGGACCGATCAGCCCGACACTTTCGCCTTGCGCGACCGAAAACGTTATGCCGCGCAGGATTTCAACCGGCCCGGCATTTCCGTCAAGGACGAGGCGCGCCTCTTTCAGATCGAGGATCGGTTCCGCCATGCCTGCACTCCACCGCTGTGTGTTCGCCCGCCCGTTCCCTCGATATGGGGCGGGCGCCCTGTTGCGCAACCTCGGTGTGGCGGTTCTCATGGCGTTCGCCACCCCTGCCGGGGCCGCGGGGCCCGAGATCATCGCCCTGGGCGACAGCCTGACCGCCGGCTATGGCCTTGCGCCGGAGGATGGGTTCGTGCCGCAGTTGCAGCGCTGGCTGGAGGGACACGGCGCCGCGGCAACTGTCGTGAACGCGGGCGTCTCGGGCGACAC
>JBGSNN010000181.1:0-2802 GCA_041739655.1 Albidovulum sp.
TCGTCATGCTGGCCATGCAGCTCAACCAGCGTCTCCGACAGCGCGCGCAGCACCTCGCCCGAGGTGCGCCGGTCGTTTACCCAGGCCGTCTTGCGCCCGTCGGCCGCGTTCACCCGGCGCAGGATCAGTTCCGCCCCGCCAGGAAGCCCGGCCTCGGCAAGCACCGTCTGCGCCGGATGATCGACGGCAAGATCAAAGACCGCCGTCACCTCGCCCTGTGCCGCCCCCGGCCGGACCAGTTCCGCCCGCCCGCGCCAACCGAGAACGAAGCCGAGACAATCGAGAAGGATCGACTTGCCGGCCCCGGTCTCGCCGGTCAGCACGTTGAGTCCGGGCTGGAACGCAAGCTCCAGCCGGTCAATCAACAGCATGTCGCGGATTTCAAGCGCGCGAAGCATTCCCGCCCCAGTAGGGTGCGCTTCAGCGCACCGTTACAGCCATTCGCCCCTGACGACCTGGCGGTAGACCTTAGCGAGCCAGCCATCGCCCTTGGGCTTCAGCTCAAGCCCCTGCCTGGTCAGCAAGTTGTAGGCATCCTGATACCAGTCGGTGGCCTGGAAGTTGTAGCCAAGGATCGCCCCCGCCGTCTGCGCCTCATCGGTCAGGCCAAGCGACAGATAGCCCTCGATCAGCCGGTAGAGCGCCTCGGGGGTCTGGGTCGTGGTTTGATACTGCTCGACGACGACGCGGAACCGGTTGATCGCGGCGGCATATTGCTTGCGCTTGAGATAGTAGCGCCCGATCTCCATTTCCTTCGACGCGAGGTGGTCGAAGGCGAGGTCGAATTTCAGGATCGAGGATTTCGCATAGTCGCTGTCGGGATATTCCTCGATCACCGCCCGCAGGGCCTGAAGCGCCTGGAAGGTCAGGCCCTGGTCGCGGCCGACATCGTCGATCTGGTCGTAGTAGGACAGCGCGAGAAGGTATTTCGCATAGGCCGCGTCCTCCTCGGCCGGGTAGGTGTCGATATAGCGCTGCGCGGCCGAGCGGCTTTCCTCGTATTTGCGATCCTTGTGGTAGCCGAAGGCTTCCATGATCAGCGCACGCTTGGCCCATTCGGAATAGGGGTAAAGCCGCTCGACCTCGGCGAAGTATTTCACCGCCTGATCGGTCTTGCGGCCCCTCTGCAGTTCGAACTCACCCAGCTTGTAAATCTGCTCGGCGTTCATCTCTTCCACCGGCACGTCCTGCTTGCCGCCGCCACAGCCCGCAAGCGCCAGGGCCAGCACAAGGCCGCCGACAAGATTTGCCGCTGAAATGGCCCGACCCATGACCTGCCTACCCCGTCTCTGCATTCACTTATATCCACCCCGCAGCGTGGCTTCCGCACACCGGACCCGGGACTGGTTCGCCCCCTCCTAGCACAGATAAATACGGTGCGCAAAACGCCATTCGCGCGCCAGAGGCGTCATGCGACGGCGTGGATATCGGCCTTGGAGATGCTGCTTCCGGGCAACAGACGCTGACGCGCGGCATCGCAGGCAATCAGCCGGAAGGCGCCCGGCCGCGCGAACAGCGCGCGCAACAGACGGTTGGTCATCGCGTGGCCCGCGCGGTTGCCGGTGTAGCGACCAAGGATCGGTGCCCCGGCCAGTGCGAGATCGCCGAGTGCGTCAAGCATCTTGTGGCGCACCGCCTCGTCGGAATGACGGAAGCCGCCCGGTGACAACACCCTGTCGCCATCGACCACGACGGCGTTGTCATAGGTGCCACCAAGGGCGAGGCCCCTGTCGCGCATGAAATCCACATCCGCCTGACGGCAGAAGGTGCGGCTGTTGCTCAGTTCGCGCAGGAAGGTGCCGTTGGCCATGACCAGATGCTTGCGCTGCTGGCCGATCGCCGCATCGGTGAAGTCGATGGCAAAATCGATCTCCAGCGTCTCGGCCGGTTCCAGCCGGGCGAAGGCGTCACCGTCACGCACCTCGACCGGCTCCAGCACCTCGAAGCAACGCAAGTCCGCGTCCAGAACCCGGACGCCGCGCGCAACGATGCCAAGGGCGAAGGGCGCCGCGGAGCCATCAAGGATCGGCACCTCCGGCCCGTCGATCTCGATCAGGGCGTTGTGGATGCCGCAGCCCGCGAGCGCCGCCATCACATGTTCTATGGTGGAGACCTGAACGCCCGCGGCGTTCTCGATGATGGTGCAGAGCTGCGCATGCGGCACCGCATCCCAGCGCGCCGGGATCATCTGATCCTTGCCGATCACATCGGTGCGGCGGAACCAGATGCCATACTCGGCCGAGGCCGGATGGATCGTCATCCGCGCCCGGCGGCCCGAATGAAGCCCCGCTCCGGTGAAGGTCACCGCTGATTTGATCGTCGTCTGCACGTTTGCCTGACCGCCCGTAGGGGCCCCTTCCGAGTTGCCATCATCAGGTAAAGGCCGGGCCTGCATATCTCAACTCACTCTTTGCAACCGAATGTAACAATGATGCTGCAAAGCGGCGAGAGCCTGCGCACGGACCTTGTGACCCGGCGGAAGTCATTGAAAAAACAACAAAAGGGCCGGTGTGATCCCGGCCCTTTCCGTCACTTGTGACCTTGCGTCAGTTCGCCTGGCGGCGCAGGAACGCGGGGATTTCGATCCGCTCCTGATCTGGGTCCGCCTCCGGTTCATCGTCGAAGGACGAACTGACCCTGGGCTGTGGGCGCACTGCGGGCTGCGGCCGCGGTGCGGCCGGCGCGGGCTGTTCCCCGGCATGACCGGCCATGCGGTTCAGCAGAGTGTTGATGCCGAACCGGGGCTTTTCCGCCATCCGCGAGGGATGCTGGACCGGCGCAGCGGTGCGGCCCGGCTGACCC
>JBGSNN010000206.1:0-7250 GCA_041739655.1 Albidovulum sp.
GTGCGCTCCCCCTCGCCGCGAACCGGAAAGATCGCCAGCATGCCATCGCCCATGAATTTCAGGATTTCCCCGCCATTGGCGGTGACCGCCTTTTCCAGCGCGTCAAAAAACCCATTGAGCCGCTCGAGCACCACGCCCACCGGCTGCTCGCCCGACATGGCAGTAAAGCCCTTCAAATCGGCAAACAGGATCGCCGCCTCGATTTCCTCATAATCGCCGCGCCGGATCTGGCCGCGCAGCACCTTCGCCCCGGCATCGCGCCCAACGTAGGTGGAAAGGAGGTTTTCCGCGTTGAGCCGCAGAATGTAGCTCTCCGCCAGCCGGGCAATCGGTGCGTTCACCGCTTCCAGCACCGCGATCGCATCGTCGGGGAACCCGCCTTCGTGTCTCGTGGTCCAGCTCATGGTATGCACTTCACCGTCGAGGTAAATCACCGGCTGGATCAGGTAATCGGTATAGCCCTCGGCAATCAGTTCACCGACCACCTTGAAATCACGCGGGCAATCCGGATCGATCAATCGCCGGCGCAGCGGCTGGCGGTTGGCCATCACCCAGGGCAGCGGATTGTTGTGAAATTCTTCGGTCGTGAACAGCCTGAATTCGGCCTCGCTGATCTTCGTTCCGCCCGCCGCAGTCCATTGCAGGCGCCGGCCCTTGATCAGTGGGTGGATCGTGAAAAAGAACAAACGGAAAAGATCGACCGGCACGCCGAGCGCCACAAGCTTCTCGCAGAACGCCGTCACCACGCTGCGACCGTCAGAAAATGGCTGCGCACCTTGCACCAGCCATAGCACCAGTTCGCTGGCGGCTTGTTTGTCGACGACCGAGCCTTTGCCTGCCATCTGAAGGCGGCTTTCCCTAGTTGGCGCTGCCTTCAGTGTCGCTGGAGCCCTTGGCAATGTCCAGCATTTCTTCAACCAACGACAGCGACTCGCCATCGAACACCCTTTTGATGTCGTTGATGACGTGCTTGCCGCCTTCCTGTGTGACTTCGAAAAGCACCTCGCTGACCAAAGCCTTCTCGGTGGCGTCTTCTGAACATCCCCAAAGGCGGAAATTGACCTTGATGATGGAGACGCCGCCAGTCGAAGCTGCTGTTTCCAGCTTTACGTCCTCAAGCGGACACCCGTCCTGCGAATAGGTGATGACGTCATAGTCGAAGGGATAGCCGGTGGTTTGGCCCTCTTCGAACCCGAATGGCGGGTTTTTCGATGCCGCTTCAAATGCCTGCACGAATTGGTCGCTGTAGAATTCCTGCAACCGCGCTGCCGAGAAGTACTCGCTGTCTTCGGGCGGATTGTCAGACCATACCTGCACGGCAAGATCCATCATTGCCTTCACAGGGGTTTGCGGTTCGGCATTTGCGGGAGAACTGGCGAGCAAAAGCAGGCCCAAAAAGGCAATGCGTATCATTGTCAGTCCTTCGATTCATTGTCCGGCAAGCTTAACTTCCGCTTGCCCAATGGGAAAGGCCCCAATTGGCGAGGAAAAGCATGAAAACAGATACGAAAGACTGACAATAGCACGAAAGCTTGGCTTTTCGTGCCCTGCTGGCGATGCTATAGCCCCAAGTGGTTTCGTCGGCTTGCGGGTCTTTCAGGCAATCCGGTTCCCTCGCTCTCAAAGAGGCACATTCATGAGCAAAATCAAGGTTGCAAACCCTGTCGTAGAACTCGACGGGGACGAGATGACCCGCATTATCTGGCAGTTCATCAAGGACAAGCTGATTCACCCCTATCTCGACCTCGACCTTGAATATTATGATCTGGGTATCGAGCACCGTGATGCCACCAACGATCAGGTAACGATTGACGCGGCAAATGCGATCAAGAAGCACGGCGTCGGCGTCAAATGCGCCACCATTACCCCGGACGAAGCGCGGGTGGAGGAATTCAAGCTCAAGAAAATGTGGAAGTCGCCGAACGGCACCATCCGCAACATTCTTGGCGGGGTGATTTTCCGCGAACCGATCATCTGCAAGAACGTCCCCCGGCTTGTGCCCGGCTGGACCCAGCCGATCATCGTTGGCCGCCATGCTTTCGGTGACCAGTACAAGGCAACCGATTTCAGGTTTCCTGGCAAGGGCAAGCTCACGGTCAAGTTTGTGGGCGAGGACGGCGCAGTCATCGAGCATGAGGTTTACGACGCGCCGGGAGCCGGTGTCGCCATGGCCATGTACAACCTTGACGAATCCATTTCCGATTTCGCCAGAGCATCGCTGAACTATGCGCTGTTGCGCAAAGTGCCCTGCTACCTTTCGACCAAGAACACCATCCTCAAGGCCTATGACGGACGCTTCAAGGACCTGTTCCAGAAGGTCTATGAGGAAGAGTTCGAGGCCGCATTCAAGAAGAAGGGCATCACTTACGAACACCGGCTGATCGACGACATGGTGGCGAGCGCGATGAAATGGTCGGGCGGCTATGTCTGGGCCTGCAAGAACTACGATGGCGACGTGCAGTCCGACACCGTGGCGCAGGGCTTCGGCTCGCTCGGGCTGATGACGAGCGTCCTGATGACGCCGGATGGCAAGATCGTCGAGGCTGAGGCGGCGCATGGCACCGTGACCCGCCACTACCGCCAGCACCAGCAGGGCAAGGAGACCTCGACCAACTCCATCGCCTCGATCTACGCCTGGACCGGGGGGCTCAAGCACCGCGCCAAACTCGACGGCAACGCGGCGCTCGCGACCTTCGCCGAGACGCTGGAGCGGGTGACGGTGCAGGCAGTCGAGGACGGCTTCATGACCAAGGACCTCGCCCTTCTCATCGGCCCGGACCAGAAATGGCTGACCACGATGGGCTACCTCGAAAAGGTCGACGAGTACCTCGGCAAGGCGCTCGCCTGACAGCTTTCGCCGCCTGACGGCGGCGACCCGCCGGGGGACGTCCCGTCCCCCGGACCCCCTGGGGCGTATTTGCGGACAGAAAGTGAAGGCGGCGCGGGCCGAGGGGGCTGGACCTTTCCGGTGCTCTGGCGCATGTCGGCGCGATGACTGAACCGAACCGCCACAGCCGTCTCGACGACGCCCAGGGCATTGCCTATGGCGCCGGAATGGCGGCCTTCGCAATCACCATCCTGACCCATCTCGGCCTTGTCACCGGCCAGACGGCGGGGCTCGCGGTGCTGATCGCCTATGCGACGGGTTGGAGCTTTGGCCCGGTGTTTTTCGTCATCAACCTGCCGTTCTACTGGCTCGGATACCGACGGATCGGCGCAGCCTTCGTCAT
Source organism: Albidovulum sp. (assembly GCA_041739655.1). Taxonomy (GTDB): domain Bacteria; phylum Pseudomonadota; class Alphaproteobacteria; order Rhodobacterales; family Rhodobacteraceae; genus Albidovulum. The sequence continues at coordinate 3,231 of JBGSNN010000206.1, forward strand.
CAAGACCTTTGTCGCGGTCGGCCTCATGTCGGGCCTTGCGATGCTGTTCCCGCGCTGGGTCAGCTTCGCCCATCTCGATCCGGTGGTCGGCGCGCTGCTTTTCGGCGCGATCTCGGGCTCGGCGCTGCTCGCGCTTTTCCGGCACGGGGCCAGCCTTGGCGGCGTCGGCATCGTGGCGCTTTACCTGCAGGACAAGACCGGGTTCCGCGCCGGCTGGACCCAGCTTCTGGTCGATCTGGCGATCTTCGCCCTTGCGCTGACGCTTCGGGATGCCAGGACCGTCGCGATTTCCGCCCTCGGCGCCCTGGTTGTGAACCTGGTGATCGCGATGAACCACCGCCGCGACCGATATATCGCGACCTGACGGCACGGGGACTGGCCTTCGAGCCGGATTTCCTCTATCGGATCGCCAACCTCAGGAATTGGCGGACCCCATGGACCTTCGCAATATCGCGATCATCGCACACGTTGACCACGGCAAGACGACGCTTGTGGACGAGCTTCTCAAGCAATCCGGCACCTACCGCGAGAACCAGGCGACCACCGAGCGGGCGATGGACAGCAATGACATCGAGCGCGAGCGCGGCATCACCATCCTCGCCAAATGCACCAGCGTCGAGCATGGCGGCGTGCGCATCAACATCGTCGATACCCCCGGCCACGCCGATTTCGGCGGCGAGGTGGAGCGGATCCTCAACATGGTCGATGGCGTCGTGCTGCTGGTCGATGCAGCCGAGGGCCCGATGCCGCAGACCAAATTCGTGACCTCGAAGGCGCTCGCCCTCGGCCTGCGCCCGATTGTCGTGCTCAACAAGGTGGACAAGCCCGATGCCGAACCCGACCGGGCGCTGAACGAGGTCTTCGACCTTTTCGCCAACCTCGGCGCCGATGACGATCAGCTCGACTTTCCGCATCTTTACGCCTCGGGCCGGTCGGGCTGGGCCGATACCACGCTGGACGGGCCGCGCAAGAATCTGGACGCGCTCTTCGATCTGATCGTGAAGCACGTCCCCGCGCCGCGTCAGATCGCGGATGCGGACAAGCCGTTCCGGATGCTGGCGACCACGCTTTCGGCCGATCCCTTCATCGGCCGCATCCTGACCGGCCGGGTCGAGAGCGGTACGTTGAAGGTCGGCGAACAGGTCAAGGCGCTGTCGCGCAAGGGCGAGCGGATCGAACAGTTCCGCGTGACCAAGATCCTCGCCTTCCGCGGGCTCGGCCAGCAGCCCATCGACGAAGCGCAGGCCGGCGATATCGTCACCCTCGCCGGGATGACCAAGGCGACGGTGGCCGACACGCTCTGCGCGCCGGAAATTGATGTGCCGCTGCCGGCGCAGCCGATCGACCCGCCGACCATTTCAGTCACCTTCGGCATCAACGACAGCCCGCTTGCCGGCAAGGACGGGACCAAGGTGCAGTCGCGGGTGATCCGCGAACGGCTGATGAAGGAGGCCGAATCGAACGTTGCGATCAAGATCGCGGACACGCCCGGCGGCGATGCCTTCGTGGTCTCGGGACGCGGCGAGTTGCAGATGGGCGTGCTGATCGAGAACATGCGCCGCGAGGGCTTCGAGCTTTCGATCTCGCGCCCGCGGGTGATCTTCCGCGAGGAGAACGGGGTCAGGCTGGAGCCGATCGAAGAGGTCATCGTCGATGTCGATGACGAATACTCCGGCACCGTGATCGACAAGCTGACCGGCCAGCGCAAGGGCGAGCTTGTCGAGATGAAGCCGGCCGGCGTTGGCAAGACCCGGATCGTCGCCCATGTGCCGTCGCGCGGCCTGATCGGCTATCACGGCCAGTTCCTGACCGACACCCGCGGCACCGGCGTTCTGAACCGCATTTTCCACGGCTGGGCACCGCACAAGGGCCCGATCGAGGGCCGTCGCGTCGGCGTCATGATCTCGATGGAAAACGGCGTGTCGGTGGCCTATGCGCTCTGGAACCTCGAAGAGCGCGGCAAGCTCTTCATCGGCGCGCAAGAGGCGGTCTATGAAGGCATGATCATCGGCGAGCACAGCCGCGACAATGATCTGGAAGTAAACCCCTTGAAGGGCAAGAAGCTGACCAACGTCCGGGCGTCAGGCACCGACGAGGCGGTGCGCCTGACCACGCCGGTCAGGATGAGCCTTGAAGAGTGCATCGCCTATGTCGAGGACGACGAACTGGTCGAGGTGACGCCCAAGATCGTGCGCATGCGCAAGCGGTTCCTTGATCCGCACGAACGCAAACGGCAATCGCGGGCGGGCTGAGATTTTATCCGCGACGCCCGGCCCCGACGTGCTAGGGTGACCCGGTTGCATCAACAAGGGAGTGCATCATGGGAGCGGGCGGCTTGATTGTCATGCTGCTGATCGGCGCGATTGCCGGGTGGCTCGCCGGGCAGATCGTGAAGGGTTATGGTTTCGGCCTTGTCGGCAATATCGTCGTCGGCATCGTCGGCGCCTTCATCGCCGGGCTGATCCTGCCCAGGATCGGTTTCGGCATGGGCGGCGGGGTGCTGGCCGCGATCATTCACGCCACGATCGGCGCGGTGATCTTCCTCTTCCTCGTCCGGCTGGTGAAGTCGGCCTGAGACCGGATCGCTCCGGCCCGCAGCCCTCCGAAAGCGCGGCGCCGACAGGGATGGAAACACCGGGGGCATGGGATGAGCACGCAAATCCTCGCTCTGATCGGCGGGGTCGGACTGTTTCTGTTCGGCATGCTGATCCTGACCGACGCGCTCAGGCAACTGGCGAACGTCAGGATGCGGGCGGTGCTGACACGGTTCACGCGATCGCCGCTCAGCGGAACCCTGACCGGCGCCTTCACCACCGCCATCGTGCAGTCCTCCAGTGCGACAATCGTCACGGTGATCAGTTTCGTCGGCGCCGGTCTGATGACCTTTCCGCAGTCGATCGGCGTCGTTTATGGCGCCAACATCGGGACGACCATGACCGGTTGGATCGTCGCCCTGCTCGGCCTGAAGCTCAAGCTCGACGTGGTGGCCCTGCCGATGCTTCTGGTGGCGAGCCTGATGCGCGCCTCCGGCGGCGGCCGCATCGCCCAGATCGGCCTTGTCCTGGCCGGGTTCAGCCTGATCTTCATCGGGCTCGGGATGATGCAGGACGGCGCTGCCGCCTTTCAGGATCTGGTCACGCCTCAGTCCTTTCCGGCCGACACCTGGCCGGGCAGGCTGCGTCTGGTCCTGACCGGGGTCGTCATCTCTGTGGTGATCCAGTCATCGAGTGCCGGAGTCGCGATGGCCCTTGTGCTTCTGAGCGCCGGGAGCCTGACGCTCGCCCAGGGCGCGGCGCTGGTCATCGGGATGGATGTGGGCACGACGGCGACCGCACTTCTTGCCACCATCGGCGGGTCGCGCGGGATGCGGCGCACCGCGGTTGCCCATGTCGCCTACAATGTCGTCACCGGGTCTGTGGCGTTTCTCTTGCTCGGCACCGTGACGTCGCTTCTCGGCCGGGTGTTTGCCGCCAACGATCCGGTGGCGCTGGTGACGTTCCACAGCCTCTTCAACGTCGTGGGCGCGCTCTTGATGCTGCCGGTGACGCGGCCCTTCGCGCGCCTGATTATCCGGCTGATCCCGAGTACCGAGGATTCGCTGACCGACCCTCTGGACCAGCGTCTGCTGCCCGATCCCCTGGCGGCGCTGACGGCGGCCCAGACCTCGGCGGCCGCGATTGCGCGGCGCATCTTCGCGGCGCTTGGCACCGCCCTTCGGGATGAAAGCGGAACCCGGCCACCGGCGACACTGTCGTCCGAAGTGGGCCTGGCGCTTGGCGCGCTCGAAGGTTTTCTGTCTGCGATCAGGACCGACACCCATCAGAGCAACCAGACCGCCGCCTATTCGGCGCTTCTGCACGAGACCGATCACTTGCGACGACTGCTCAGACGGTCACAGGCGCAGGCGGTCTTTCCGGTCCTGTTGTCGGACCGGACGCTCTGTCGGCCCGTCAGGCTCTTCGCCGCTCTGCTGGCGCGCGGCGCGAGCGACGGCCCTGGCGCGGGGGCCGTGCGATTCGC
>JBGSNN010000232.1:0-3786 GCA_041739655.1 Albidovulum sp.
CCGCGCCCTGATCGGTGGTTTCGGCCAGCCGACCGGACGAGGATTGCAGCGCGCGGGACACCTCGGCGAGGGCGTCGCGGTCGGCGCCGTTGCGGAGCGACAGCGCCAGAAGGACAGCGTCCTGCCAGCCGGTGCCATACCGCAGGACGCCGCCGAGCCACGCGCGGGCATCGTCGGCGGTGCGGACGTGGCCCGCCGAGATCTCCCATTCCAGCCCGTGCGAATAGGCGAAAGCCCCGGTCGGAAAGGCCGGGGACAGATACTGCATCAGGGTCAGCAGCGCGGCGGTCACGCCGGGTGGTCCTCGTGGTGATGATGGCCGTGCGCGTGATCGTGCGCGTGATCGTGTCCGTGGTCGTGCGGATGGCCATGGTCGTGGCCCATCGTCCGGCCATGGCCATAGGCGCCGCCCTCGGGGGCGAAGGGCGCCACCACGCGCGCCAGACCGGCGCCAAGCTGGCGCAGCATCGCCTCGAGCACATGATCCTCGCGGATCAAGAGCCGGTCGGGACCGAACTGGCAGGGCGTGTGGCGGTTGCCGATATGCCAGGCAAGGCGTGGCAAGTCGCCGGTCACCGCCAGCACCGGCTCTGGCGCGGCGCGGATTTCGATGGCCCGACCATCCTCAAGCGCGAAACAGTCCCCGTCATCAAGGCTCGTCGTTTCCGCCAGATCGACGACGAACGCCAGGCCGCCATCGCTGACCAGCCGTTTCCGCCGCAGCATCCGCGCGTCATAGCCCAGCGTGATGGTATCATCCGGGGCCGGGCGGATGGTCGCCTTGCGGCGGATGTCATGACTATGGGGCAGGGTTGTCATCGCGGGGCCTCAATATAGGAAATAGCGTTGCGCGAGCGGCAATTCGGTGGCGGGCTCACAGGTCAGAATCTCGCCATCGGCGCGGACCTCGTAGGTTTCCGGGTCCACCTCGATCCGGGGCGTCGCATCGTTGAGCCGCATGTCGGCCTTGCCGATGCTGCGCGTGCCGGTCACGGCAACCGTCGCCTTCGCCAGCCCCAGCGTCTTGCCGATCCCGTCGGCCTCGGCCGCCTGCGAGACGAAGAGCACCGCGCCGCGTTCCACCGCCCGGCCATAGGAGCCGAACATCGGCCGCGTATGGACCGGCTGCGGCGTCGCGATCGAGGCGTTGGGGTCGCCCATCTGCGCCAGCGCGATGCTGCCGCCGACTAGCACCATCTCGGGCTTGGCGCCGAAGAAGGCGGGCGACCAGAGCACCAGATCGGCGCGCTTGCCTTCCTCGACCGATCCGACATGGGCGGAAACCCCGTGCGCGATGGCCGGATTGATGGTGTATTTGGCGATGTAGCGCCGGGCGCGCAGGTTGTCGTTGGCGCCCTGCTCCTCGGGCAGCCGACCGCGCTGAAGCTTCATCTTGTGCGCCGTCTGCCAGGTCCGGGTGATGACCTCGCCGACGCGGCCCATGGCCTGGCTGTCCGAGGCCATGATCGAAAAGGCGCCGATGTCATGCAGGATGTCCTCTGCCGCGATCGTCTCGCGCCGGATGCGGCTTTCGGCAAAGGCCACATCCTCGGGCACCTTGGCATCGAGGTGGTGGCAGACCATGAGCATGTCGAGATGCTCCTCGATGGTGTTCACCGTGTAGGGCATCGTCGGGTTGGTCGACGAGGGGATGACGTTTGGTGCGCTGACAACCTTGATGATGTCGGGCGCATGGCCGCCGCCCGCGCCTTCGGTGTGAAAGGCATGGATGGTGCGGCCCTTGAAGGCGGCCAGGGTGTTCTCGACAAAGCCGCTCTCGTTCAGCGTGTCGGTGTGGATCATCACCTGCACGTCCATCGCATCGGCGACCGAGAGGCAGCAGTCGATTGCCGCGGGTGTGGTGCCCCAGTCTTCATGCAGCTTCAGCGCACAGGCACCGGCCCGCACCATCTCGACCAGCGCCGCGGGTTTGCTCGCATTGCCCTTGGCGGCCAGGCCGAGATTGACCGGGAAGGCATCGAAGGATTGCAGCATCCGGCCGATGTGCCAGGGGCCAGGCGTGCATGTGGTGGCCAGCGTGCCATGCGCGGGCCCGGTGCCGCCGCCGAGCATCGTGGTGATGCCGGAATGCAGCGCGTCGTCGATCTGCTGCGGGCAGATGAAATGGATATGCGCATCGAAGCCGCCCGCAGTCAGAATGAGGCCCTCACCGGCAATGATCTCGGTCCCCGGCCCGATGACTACAGTCACGCCGGATTGCGTGTCGGGGTTGCCGGCCTTGCCGATCTTCGCGATCCGGCCGTCCCTGAGCCCCACGTCGGCCTTGAAGATGCCGGTCCAGTCGAGGATCAGGGCATTGGTGATGACCGTATCCATCGCCCCCTCGGCGCGGGTCCGCTGCGACTGTCCCATGCCATCACGGATCACCTTGCCGCCGCCGAATTTTACTTCTTCTCCGTAGGTTGTGAGGTCACGTTCAACCTCCACGACAAGATCGGTGTCGCCAAGGCGAAGACGGTCTCCGGTGGTGGGCCCGTACATGTCGGCGTAGGCGGCGCGGGAAATGGCATGGGGCATGGATCGACCTCAGGGGCGTGACGCGCCGGGGCCGCGAAGGGCCAGACGGCGGACGTTTGACTTGGTGCGGCTGCGTACCGGCTTCAACGCGGCATGGGCGACGGCGGCGGCAGACCCGCCCGCAATCGCCGCACGGGCTGCGGCAAATGCCGATTCGGTCGCGGCATCAGACTTTTCCCGGACCATCCGGCGCTTTTCATGCGGCGTGACGTTCCAGACCCCCGCCAGACCCCAGAGCCGCAGGAGTATGACCATGTTGGCCTCGGCCATCATCAGGCCCATCTGCGTCGCAAGCCGGGTCAATTCCATGCCGGTGCCGAACGGAGTTTTGCTGCGCATCATGTCTTGCCCATCACCTGTGCGTTGAAGCCGTAGATCTCGCCCGATCCGCCATAGGGGATCAGGCAGACCGTGCGCGTCTGTCCCGGTTCGAACCGGACCGCCGTCCCCGCCGCGATGTCGAGCCGTTTGCCCCGCGCGGCGTCGCGGTCGAAGGACAGGCCGGGATTTGCTTCGGCAAAGTGATAGTGGCTGCCGACCTGAACCGGGCGGTCGCCGGTATTGGCGACGCTCAGGATGGTGACCGGACGGCCGTCGTTCAGGGTGATCTCGCCCGCAGCGGGAAGGATTTCTCCGGGGATCATGGTGCGCGCCCGAGCAGCTTGACGATGGCCTGGCGGACCGGCCGCAAGGTCAGCGCGATGGCCAGCACCGCCGCAAGGACGATCAGGTGGTCGGCGCTCGAAAGCGCGTGTTCGACGGTCCGACCAGGCGAGAGCGGGCGGTGATCGCCGACATGGGCGAAGGCCGCAGAGGGGCTGAGCAGCAGGGCAAGCGAAAGACGCTTCATGGTCGGGTCCTTTCAGCGGATCGGGTGATGGACGGTGACAAGCTTGGTGCCGTCGGGAAAGGTCGCTTCGACCTGCACCGACGGGATCATCTCGGCGATGCCGGCCATGCACTGATCGGCGCGGACAACATGGCCGCCCGCCGCCATCAGGTCGGCCACGCTGCGCCCGTCGCGCGCGCCCTCGACGACGAAATCGGTGATGAGGGCGATCGCCTCGGGATGGTTGAGCCTCACGCCGCGCGCCAGGCGCCCGCGCGCCACCATCGCGGCGAGGCTGATCAGAAGCTTGTCCTTTTCACGCGGCGTCAGGTGCATCGTCTTCCTCTCAGTTCTGCCAGACCCGGGGCAGGGGATGGGGGCGCAGGACCGCCAGCGCGCGGACGATCTGGCGGCGGAGC
>JBGSNN010000250.1:0-2044 GCA_041739655.1 Albidovulum sp.
CACCGGCAGTCCGAGTGTGCCAAGGAAGCGGCGCGCGCGCTCTGGGGTCAGAATGCGCTGTCCGGCGCCGTGGATACTGAAACCCTGGCTGGGCAGGACCTGCGCCGTCACCGCAAGCACCGGGCACGGCAGCGTGACAAGGACGACCGGGCCGCCGGGGCCGAGGCGGCCTTGCAGAAATTCCCCGAAGTGCCCGGCGACGCGGGCGGTCGCTACGCCCATCCTGCCACCCGGTTTACCGCGCCGACCGACCATGACTCTGCCTGCCGTGAGAGCCGGGTCACCGAAAGTGGCAGGATCGCGAAGCCGAGCGCGTCGGCGGGATCGCTGAGCGCCAGCGCCAGTGCTGCGCGGATTGTTCCGGCATGGACGACGAGCGCGGTGCGCCCCTCCGGGACCGCGCAAAGTGCCGGCGCGACGCGTGCCAGAAGGTCGGTGAAGCTTTCGCCGCCGGGGGGGCAATGCACGGCAAGTGCGGCGCGCGACAAGGGGCCGAGGTCAGGTATCTGCGCAATCGGCATCCCCTCCCAGGTGCCGAAATCCTGTTCCCAAAGGGCTGCGTCCAGGGTGAAATCGCCCTCGGGCCACAGCGCCGAGGCAGTCGCCTGACAGCGGCGCGCGGGACTGACGAGGACGCGGTCCACCGGCCCCACGGCCTTCGACAGGGCCGCGATCGCGGCGGCATCCGACAGGTCCGCGGCCACGTCCGTCCGACCGCAAAGCCGCCCCTGCGTCAGCGCGGGGGCGTGACGGATCAGGATCAGCTCTGTCGTCCGACTGACCTGCACGGTCGTATTCCTTCTTCCAAGCGCGGCCTGTTTCTGCTTTGAGATCGCGCCATGGGCAAGACGATACTCATCACCGGCGGCGCGCGGTCGGGCAAAAGCGGCATTGCCGAGACGATGGCGCTCTCGCTGGGCCGCCCCGCTGTCTACATCGCCACCGCCACGGCAGGCGATGACGAGATGGCCGCCCGCATCGCGACACACCAATCGCGGCGCGGGGCAGAATGGCGCACGCAGGCCGAGCCGCTCGATCTGTCCGCCGCGCTGAAAGCCACGGACGGTCAGGGACCACGGCTGGTGGACTGCCTGACGCTCTGGCTTTCGAACGTGATGTTCGCGGGGCGCGACTGGCGGACCGAGACGGCGCAGCTGATCGACGCGCTCTATCTGCAGGCGGCTCCGGTGATTCTCGTGACGAATGAAGTGGGCAGCGGTATCGTTCCCGACAACAGGCTGGCGCGCGACTTCCGCGATGCCGCCGGACATCTGAACCAGCAGGTCGCGGCGATGGCGGATGAGGTTTACCTTGCCGTTTGCGGCCTGCCCATGAAAGTGAAGTGACATGAGCCTGCCTGCCTTCGATACTCTCGCCGCGCTTGCGACGCTTGCCGACCAGTTGCCCGTGGCCGACGATCACGCGGCCGCCGCGGCGCGCGCGCGCCAGAACTCGCTGACCAAGCCGCCGGGGTCGCTCGGCCGGCTGGAACAGATCGCCGAGTTCATGGCGGCCTGGCGCGGCACCGCCCGTCCGGAAATCTGGCGCGCACAGGCGCTCGTCTTTGCCGGCAACCACGGCATCTGCGCGCAGGGCGTGAACCCCTATCCGCAGGAAGTGACGGCCCAGATGGTCGCGAACTTCGAAGCGGGCGGGGCGGCGATCAACCAGCTCTGCGCGGTAAACGGGGCAGACCTGTCGGTGATCGCGCTGGAGCTTGGCCGCCCGACCGGCGATTTCACCGAAGGCCCCGCGATGAGCGAGGCCGACTGCCTCGACGCGCTCTGGCAGGGCGCCTCGGCGGTGGATGCGGGTGCCGATATCCTCATCCTCGGCGAGATGGGGATTGGCAATTCGACGGTTGCGGCGGCGCTGGCCGCAGCGTGTTTAGGCGGGCCGGTGGCGGAATGGGTCGGGCCGGGGACCGGATCGGACAAGGCCGGGATCGCCCACAAGGTCGAGGTGATCGAGCGTGGCCTGACGCGCCACGCCAAGGCGATCGGCAACGCGCCCGCGATCCTCGCCGCGCTTGGCGGGCGCGAAC
>JBGSNN010000269.1:0-15100 GCA_041739655.1 Albidovulum sp.
GGCGGAGGCTCGCCCATTCAGACGGGCCGCCCAGGGCGCGCGTAAGGTCCGGGGGCAGCACGTTCGACGATCCGACGAAATCGGCGACAAAGCGGGTGGCCGGGCGGTCGTAGATGTCTTGCGGGGTGCCGATCTGGGCGATCCGACCTTCGTTGAACACGGCCAGGCTGTCGGCCATCGACAGGGCCTCATGCTGGTCATGGGTGACGAAGACGAAGGTCAGGCCAAGGCGCTTTTGCAGGGCCTTCAGCTCATCCTGCATCGCCTCGCGCAGTTTGAGGTCGAGGGCGCCGAGGGGTTCGTCAAGCAAAAGCACGCGCGGCTCGTTCACCAGGGCGCGCGCAAGCGCCACCCGCTGGCGCTGTCCGCCCGAAAGCTGCCCCGGCTTGCGGTCGCCGTAGCCGTCGAGCTTGACGAGGGAGAGAAGTTCTTCGGCCTTCGCGTGCCGCGCGGCCCTGCCGACACCGGCGACCATCGGGCCGTAGGCGACGTTGTCGCGCACGTTCATATGGGGAAACAGCGCGTAGTCCTGAAAGACCGTATTGACGCTTCGCCGGTTCGGCGGTGTCTGGCTGACGTCCTGCCCGAAGATCCGGATCACGCCACCCGTCGGTCTTTCGAACCCCGAGATCAGACGCAAGCAGGTCGTCTTGCCTGACCCGGACGGTCCGAGCATCGCAAAGAACGCGCCTTCGGCGATCTCAAGATCGACCTCATCGACGGCACGGACCTGGCCGAAATGGCAAGAGACCCGTGAAAAGGAAACGGCTACGGTCATGAATTTTCCATTCGGCCCCGAAGGCGCGGCCCAGCATGCCAGGGAAATCGGCCCCGGAACCCGCGCAGGGTGCCGGGGCCGGACGGTCAGCGACCGCCGATCACGCCGATATAGTCCGAGACCCAGCGATAGTAGGGCACGCAGTCGCCCTGGCTGGCGCATTGGCTGGTTGGCGTCGTCCAGAACCGGATGCGGTCGAAGTCATCCATCCCGTTGGCGGTGCAGCCTTCGGCGGTCTGCAGGCCGCGCCCGTCGGTGCAAGCGGCAGGGACAACCGGGTTGGCGCCGAACCAGACCGAAAGGTCGGATTGCAGGTTCGATGCCAGCGAATGCTCCATCCAGAGGTAGGAGCAGGTCGGATGTTCGGCATCGACATGCATCATCGTCGTGTCGGCCCATCCGGTCGCGCCTTCTTCCGGGATCACACTGGAGACCGGGAAGTTTTCGGATTTCAGGAGGTTGACCTGAAACGGCCAGGTTCCAGAGGCGACGACGCCTTCATTCTTGAAGTCATCCATCTGGATGAAGGCGTCATGCCAGTAGCGGCTGACCAGCTTGCGCTGCGCGCGCAGCAGATCGAGCGCGGCGGCATACTGCGCCTCGTTCAGTTCATAGGGGGAGGTAATGCCCAGGTCCGGCTTGTGCGCCATCAGGTATTGCGCGGCGTCTGCAATGTGGATCGGCCCGTCATAGGCCTGCACCCGTCCCGAGTTGGACTTGCCGTCGGGCAGCGTCATTTCCTCGAAGACCACATTCCATGAGGTCGGCGGCTGATCCCCGAAGGCCTCGGTGTTGTACATCAGGACGTTCGGGCCCCACATGTACGGCGTGCCGTAGTGGACCCCGTCCACCGTATGCCAGGGCGCATCCTTCAGCCGGTCGTCGATCTTCGACCACGACGGGATGAGATCGGTATTGATCGGCTGGACCCGCTTGCCGGCGACCAGCCGCAGCGAGGCGTCACCGGAGGCGGTCACAAGGTCAAAGCCGCCCTCGTTCATCAGCGCGACCATCTCGTCGGAGGTGTTCGCGGTCTTGACGACGACCTTGCAGCCGCTCGCTTCTTCGAACTTGGTCACCCAGTCGTAGGCGGCGTCAGTCTCACCGCGCTCGATATAGCCGGGCCAGGCGACGATATTGACCTGCCCCTCCGGATCACCCAACGCGGCGACCTGCGCCGAGGCCATCCCGGCCCCGGCCATCGCCAGGATCGTCGTCGAAATCATAAATCTTTTCATTGTGTTGGCATCCTCTCCTGTGGCAGGCCGATTACATCAGGCCGAGTTGTTTGTAAAAGCCGAGCGCATCGTAATAGTCGCCCTGATTGACGATCTTGCCATCCTTCACGCGGAACATCGACATACCGTGAAAGCTGAAGGCCTTGCCGGTGGCCTTGGTGCCATCGGCCCAGTCGCCGGTGTTGGTGCCGCCGAAGGTCCATTCGAAGGCGACCGCGTCGCCGGCCACCACCGGCTCGCCGTCACGAGTCCAGACCGCATCGGGGGCAGCGTTGAGGAAGGCGTCGATCACCTGAGTCTTCGCCGCCTCGCGTCCCTCTACCGGGGTGCCAACCGAGGCATCATAATAGCGCACGTCGTCGGCCATGAACGCCGCCGCCGCGGCGCTGTCATGGGCGTTCCAGGCGGCAAGGTATCCGTCCACCACGGCCAGCGCATCCTGCGCCAGCGCCGCGCCGGCGCTCATCGCAAATGCGACCGGGATCGCCACGATCCTCAGGCCGCGCAAACAGCTCGTCCACATCTTTGTATCCCCCCAGAGCGACGGGCCCCGCATCGGCGGCGCCCCGTCTGCGACGACACTGCGCCCGCCAAACTGCATTCGCAATATCAAAACCAAGATACGTCCTATCGGAATCTCCGATAGGTCAGCGTTCCGGCACCGCCCCTTGGGCCGCCCGGATGAAGGCTCGCGCCACCGTCGACAGCGGCGCCCCCTTGCGCCAGCAGAGCCCGACCTGCACCGTAGGAAGGTCGCCCGAGACGTCGCGGATCTCGATCCGGTCGCCTTCCAGCGACCACGGCCGGTAGACCAGCGAGGGCAGGATCGCCACGCCCGCCCCGGTTGCCACCAGACTGCGCACCGCCTCGACCGAGCGGGTGCGGAAGGCAATGTCGGGCTTGAGCGACAGCGCCGCCATCAGACGCCGGGTGCTTTCCTCGATCTCGTCCACCGTCAAGAGGATCAGGGGTTCGCCGGCAAGCTGGTCCAGCTCGATCGCCTCGGCCTCGGCGAGGGGATGGCCGAGCGGCAGCCAGAGCCGGTAGGGCGAGACCAGCAGCGATTCCACATGCATCGCCGTCCGGTCTCGGATCGATGAGGTCAGCAGCACCGCCACGTCCAACTCGCCGCCGATGAGAAGATGCTGGAGATAGTCGCCACTGTCCTCGATCGCCGACAGTTCCACCTGCGGCCAGGCGCGGCGGAACCGTGACAGGATGTCGGACAGGACATATCCCGCGACCAGCGAGGTGACGCCCAGCGATAGACGACCCGTGACCTCTTCGGAGGCGTCCTGGAACGCACCCCGCGCCGTCGCCACATCCGACATGATCTGGCGCGCATGGCGCAGGAACGCGGACCCCCGGTGGGTGATTTGCAACCCGCGTGCCTGCCGTTCAAAGAGTGTGACGCCCAGATCGTCTTCCAGAGCGCGGATCGCCTCGGTCACCGCTGATTGCGAGATCGAGATCATCCGCGCGGCGCCGGACACCGATTCTTGCTCGGCGGCGGCGACAAAGAGTTGGAGCTGGCGCAAGGTGAATGCCATTGGTCCGGTCCCGTATGCGGTGTCGCTCGTCAGGACCCGAGGCCAACCGCCAAGTCCCAAGATAGTGAAGGAGAAACCGCGCCGCCTGTCACGCGCAATCGTAATCCGGGGGGGGGCGCCGTTGCAGGCGAGGTCAAGCCAGATGGATCACGTCCACCTTCTGGCTCGTCTTGTGCGAGCCGACGGTCCGCACATATCCCTTGACCGGCGCGACATCGGAATAGTCGCGCCCAATCGCGACCGCGATGTGGTCGGTGCCGGCCAGGATCGCGTTCGTCGGATCGATCTCGATCCAGCCGACCTCGGCACCACACCAGGCCCGAACCCAGGCATGCATCGCATCCGCGCCTTCAAGACGCGCCTGTCCGGGCGGCGGATTGGTTCTGAGCAGGCCGGACACATAGGCGGCGGGAATGCCGACCGAGCGAAGCGCGGCAATCGCCACATGGCTTATATCCTGACACACGCCGCGCCGGGTCCGAAACGCGTCAAGTGGCGGCGTCGTGACGTCGGTCGCTGTCGGATCAAATTCGAACTCGGCGTGGATGGTGTTGCAGAGTGCGAGCGCACTCTCACGCGCGGACATGGCCCGATTGCCCAGAACCTCGCTGGCGAAGTCGGCGAACTCCCGGGCGGGGGTCACGCGCGGGGAGGCTCCCAAAAAATGATGGGGTGAGGCAGCATCGATCCGGCGCGCCGCAGCGACGTCGGCCGCGAGCTGACCGAGGCCGCAGCTCAGATCGAGACCGCTGTCTTCTGCTTCGACCCGGACCCGCCCGGTGAACCGGAACTCGATCTCCTGCAAAGGCAGGTCGAAAGCCGTCTCGGTGGTCGGGTTGCCGAAGAAGTCGAAGCTGTCCCGGCGGAATTCCGGCCGCGGTTCGGTGTCAACCAGACCACTGACAAGTGTTTGTCCGGGCCGGGTGAGCGGTTGCAACCGCAGGATCGTGCGGTTCGATCCGGCCGGATGATCGTATTCGTAGAGCATCCTGAGGCTGACGTCGTAGGTCGCGGTATCGGACATGACCTAACTCAGGTATCTGGCCGACAGCGCCTCTGAGATCACCGACATCTCGTCGGCAACATCGGCAAGGCGCGCGGTGGTCATGTCGGCGGGGCTTGAGACAGCGAGCTCGGTCTGGAGCTTGAGGATGAGCTTTGCCACCTCGCAAAGCCCCCCGCTGGCGGCCCGGCCCGGCAAGCTGGCCTGCTGATCCTTCAGAACATCGACCTGGAACCTGATCGAGCGCGGGTTGTCCCTGTCAAGGGCCAGCAGGTCGATGACAGTCGGGATATTGGTCTCGACCGAATAGCGGCGACGGTGGCTCATCACGCTGTCGCCGACTTCGACGGCCACGTCGAGGCAACCCGGCGGAGCAGTCGGGTCGGTGAACGACGCGAGAACCTTCGCCCCCTGAAGCGCACGCTCCAACGCACGCCCCATGGTCAGGAACCGCCAGCCGGTAAAATGGAACATGTTGTCATGCACCAGACCCGAAAACCCGGCAAGTTTTCTGAGAAGCACGCTCATGGCGCGGGCGGCGTCGTCCCCCGGCGCGACGCGTGCGGCGAGCGTGTGTGCGTTGTGGTGGAGGTCATTGAGGGCGTTCCAGCCGTCGATCGAAAAGCGATCGCGCACCTTTCCCGCGCAGCCCCTGGACAGGTCGAAAAGTGTCAGCAGATCCTCTGGGAAAGGCGAAGCCGGATCAAGGCCGCCATCTTCGAGATAGCGCTCAAGGTGGGTCACAAACGGAAGCGGCTGAAGGCTGCTGTCTTCGAGCCGCAGGTGGTACGCCCTGAGCAGCCGAACGGCATTCTCCGCGCGTTCCACATAGCGGCCAAGCCAGAACAGGTTGTCTGCGGCGCGCGACGGCAGCAGTCCCGGCATCCGCCGCAGGAGCCCGCCTTCGCCGGGGGTGTTCAGGGTGTCGAGGCTCACCGCTTCATCACTCACCACCCAGACGTCAGCCACCGAGCCGCCGGCCTGCATCGCCAGTGCGGTCGGATCATCCGTGCGCCCGATCCGAGCATAGCCGCCCGGCATGACAGCCCAGCCGCTCTGCGTCCGCGCAGCAAAGACACGCACCACCATCGGGCGCGGAAGCAGCTTCCCGTCGATCATCGCCGGCGTCGTTGAAAGCGTCACCGCCTCCTGCCCGACAAGCGATGATCCCTCGGCGTCAAGCCATTCGGTGACCGCAAGGGAACTGCCATCGCGGAACCTGCCACCGAGCGCGGTCGATGTGTCCAGATCAAATGGTAGTCGCGTCGACAGCGCAGGTCCGATCATCATGCGGTCAAGGTTGTTCTTGACGTAAGCCCGTTCACGGTCCTGCCCGCACCACCAGGTCGCGATGTTCGGCAGCTTCAGCGGCGCGCCGAGAAGATGCTTGGCGATGCGGGGCAGGAAGGCGAGAAGCGCGCGGGCCTCAAGCACACCTGAGCCGAGGCAATTGATCATGCTGAAGCTTCCCGACCGCAGCGCCGACACCATGCCGGGTGTGCCAAGCGAGGACTCCTCGTCAAGCTCCAAGGGGTCGGCAAACCGGGAATCGAGCCGCCGCCAGAGAACGCTGAGGGGTTCCGGCCCGCTGATGGTCTGGACCGACAGCCGCCCGTTCGTGAATTTCATCTCGGAGGCCTCCAGAAGCAGGAAGCCGAGATAGCGCGCCATGTAGGCGTGTTCGTAGTAGGTGTCAGTATGCTGTCCGGGCGTCAGGATCGCGACGCGTCCATCGGCGTTCTGCCGCAGGCCGTTCAGCGCGTCGCGGAAGGCGCGGAAGAAGCCGGCGAGCCGTTCGACATTCGCCTTTGGATAGAGGTCGTGAAAGACGCGTGATGTCGCCATGCGGTTTTCGAGGGCAAAGCCCGCGCCCGACGGCGCTTGTGTCCGGTCGCCAAGAACGAACCAGCTCCCGTCCGGTGAGCGTCCGACCTCGAAGGCCACAAAATGCAGGAAATGCCCAGAACTGGGGGTGATGCCGACAATCGGGCGTAGCCATTCGGGGTTGCGCGCGATGAGTTCGGCGGGCAGCAGGCCGTCGCTGACGAGCCGACCGGGGCCGTAAAGATCGGCCATCACCCGCTCCAGAAGCTCGGCGCGCTGCACGATACCTTCGGCGAGATCAGCCCATTCCTCGGCCCCGATCATCACCGGCACATGGCTGAGCGGCCAGTCGCGTTCCGTTGACTCTGCGCCGGAATGCTGTCGGAAATACACCCCGGTATCGCGCAGATACTGATCGCCGCGGGCAAAGCGCGCCGCAATCTGGGTCGGGGTTTCCTGCGACAGAAGCCCCAGAAGCGGCGCCCAGACCGGCCGCAGCGAACCATCCGGGCGCAAAAGCTCGTCAGCGACGCCGCTCCGCGCGGGATAGGAGGCGAGCATCCGCGTCAGGACTGGCCCGGCGGGATGTGAAGCGGCTTTATGCACCCGTCAGATTCCCGGTGCGCGGCGCAGGTCGAGTGTCATCGGAAACTCCGGGTGTGGCCGCTCCGTCGCGGGCCAGTAGCTGCCCGGAGTATGGCCCATCTTCTCGAACCGTGCGAGTCTGCGGGCGTCGGCCTCGTTTGCGTTCACCGGGAACGTGTCGTAGTTCCGTCCGCCGGGGTGGGCGACATGATAGGTGCAGCCGCCCAGCGCGCGACCGGTCCAGGTGTCGAAGATGTCGAAGACAAGCGGCGCGTTGACGGGCAGAACCGGATGCAGGGCCTCGGCCGGCTGCCAGGCCTTGAAGCGGACCCCGCCGACCGAAACGCCGGATGTCCCGGTCGCGCTGAGCGGTACCTGCCGCCGATTGCAGCACAGGATGAAGCGGTCCGGATCGGCCGTGGTCAGTTTGACCTGCATCCGTTCGACCGAACTGTCGGTATAGCGCACGGTTCCGCCGATCGCGCCACGTTCGCCGAGAACGTGCCACGGCTCCAGCGCCTGCCGAAGCTCCAGATGTGCGCCTTCGTACGCGACCTCGCCAGCGAAGGGGAAGCGGAACTCGGCCTGCGCTTCATACCAGTCGGGACGAAACGCAAAGCCGTGATCGCCAAGATCGCGGAGGACATCAAGGAAATCCTGCCAGACGAAATGCGGCAGCATGAAGCGGTCGTGCAGCGTCGTGCCCCAGCGCACCGGCGTGCCTTGCAGGGGCGACGCCCAGAACCGGGCGAGCAGCGCGCGGATCAGGACCTGCTGGGCCAGGCTCATCCTGGCGTCCGGCGGCATTTCGAAGCCACGGAACTCGACAAGGCCCAACCGGCCGGTGGGGCCGTCGGGAGAATAGAGCTTGTCGATGCAGATCTCGGCGCGGTGAGTGTTGCCGGTGACGTCGATCAGGATGTTGCGCAACAGCCGGTCCACAAGCCACGGCGGCGACTGCGCGCCGTCGCCGGGCGCGGCGATCTGGCTAAGGGCGATCTCCATCTCGTAAAGCGTGTCGTGGCGCGCCTCGTCGATCCGCGGGGCCTGGCTGGTCGGGCCGATGAAAAGACCGGAAAAGAGATAGGACAGTGCCGGATGCCGCTGCCAGTGCAAGATCAGCGACTTGAGAAGGTCCGGGCGCCGCAGGAATGGGGAGTCCGACGGTGTCAGGCCGCCGACGACGACATGATTGCCGCCGCCGGTGCCGGTGTGCTTGCCGTCGATCATGAACTTGTCGGCGCCAAGTCGGCAGAGACGGGCGTCCTCATAGACGCCTTCGGTGATCGCCTTGCAGTCCTGCCAATTCCGGGCGGGGTGGATATTGACCTCGATCACGCCGGGATCGGGCGCCACGCGGATGACATTCAGACGCGGGTCGGCCGGCGGGGTATAGCCTTCGATATGAACGGGAAGGCCAAGACTTTCGGCTGTGGCCTCGACCGTGGCGAGCAGTTCGAGATAATCCTCAAGTGCTTCGACCGGCGGCATGAAGACGCAGAGCCGACCGTCGCGCGGCTCAATCGCGATGGCGGTGCGCACGCCGTCGCCGCCACCGCCCTGTTCGTTGATCTCCTGTCGCCGCACCTCGCCGTCGCGAAGCGGCGAGACTGGCTGACTGTGCGCTTCGCTGACCTCAGGAAGTGTCGCCGCCTCTTCCCGCGCGATGCGCGCGAGCTCTTCACGCACCAACCGGAGCTGCTCTTTCTGCGCTGCATGGAAGTCGGGGAGAGGTCCGCGCGGCATCATCGTGTCGGCAGGATAGAGATAGGGGTAGTCCGCCTCGGGGATATGCGGCAATGACTCCAGCGGCAGGCGGAAGCCGACGGGGCTGTCGCCGGGGATCAGGAAGAGGTGGCCGCGCCGCGGCGTCCAGTCCTGCGATTTCCATCGCGCTGCGGGGCGTGCCTTCGATTGCCAGCGTTGAATCGGCAGGACATAGCCTGCGGGCGTGTCGAGCCCCCTTGCGAAGACACGGGCGATGCGGGCGCGGGTCTCGGGGTCCTTTAGCTTGGGATCCTCCGGCGTCACGTTCGGTGGCAGGCCCGCCTCCTTGAGGATCCATTCCGCCGGATCCTCGTAGGTCGGCTTGACGAAGGCCGGTTCAAGACCGAGCCGCCCGGCGAAGTCTTGCAGGAACTGCCCGGCTACAGCGGCGCCGACCTTCTGATCGGCATTTTCCGCGGCGACCAGATCAGCGTTTTTCCACACCGGCTTGCCATCGCTCCGCCAGTAGAGCGAGAAGGTCCAGCGCGGCAGGGTTTCGCCCGGATACCATTTCCCCTGCCCGTAGTGCAGGAACCCGCCGGGCGCGAAGCGGTCGCGCAGGCGCCGGATCAGCGCATCGGCCAGCCCGCGCTTCGTCGGGCCGACGGCAGCGGTATTCCACTCGGCGCTCTCGAAATCGTCGATCGACACGAACGTGGGCTCGCCCCCCATCGTCAGCCGCATGTCCTGTGCCTCGATCACGCGATCAACCTCGGTCCCGAGCCGGTCGAGCGCCGCCCAGGCATCGTCGGAGAACGGCTTGGTGATCCGCGGATGTTCGGCGACGCGCGTCACCGTCATGTCGAAGCCGAAATCGACCTCGGCAAAGCTCGCGGCGCCGACGATGGGGGCCGCGTTGCGATAGTGCGGCGTCGCTGCAAGCGGGATATGGCTTTCGCCGGTCAGAAGCCCCGAGGTCGGATCAAGCCCGATCCAGCCCGCGCCCGGCAGATAGACCTCGCACCAGGCATGCAGGTCGGTGAAATCATGATCCGTTCCGGCCGGACCGTCGAGGGCCACGAGATCGGGCTTGAGCTGGATCAGATAGCCCGAGACAAAACGTGCGGCAAAGCCGAGATGGCGCAGCGCCTGCACCAGAAGCCAGCTCGTATCGCGGCACGAGCCCTTGGCAAGACCCAGCGTCTCGTCCGGCGTCTGCACGCCCGGCTCCATCC
Organism: Albidovulum sp.; assembly: GCA_041739655.1. Lineage (GTDB taxonomy): Bacteria > Pseudomonadota > Alphaproteobacteria > Rhodobacterales > Rhodobacteraceae > Albidovulum. The sequence goes on from JBGSNN010000269.1 coordinate 9,921, forward strand.
GGATGACATAGCCGATCTCGCGCTGCAGCCGCGCGTTCAGATCGACGAGGAAGTTGACGGTGTTCGGGGCCGAACGCGGCAGCGTGTCGAGAAACCGCTGGAGCTGCGGACCTGCCGACTCCGGGGTGCGATAGACGCGCAGATCGTCGGCGAACTCCGGCGGATAGTCGAAGGGCCATTGCTCCGCGATGTCTTCCACGAAGAAATCGAACGGATTGTAAACGGTCATGTCGGCGACGAGGTCCACCTCGATCTTCAGCTCGCGCACCGGGTCGGGAAAGACGAAGCGCGCCAGCCAGTTGCCGTAGGGGTCCTGCTGGTGATTCACGAAGTGCCCGCCCGGCGACACCTTCAGCGAATGTGAAACGACGCGGGTCCGGCTGTGCGGCGCAGGCCTGAGCCGAATGATCTGCGGGCCGAGCGTGACGGCACGGTCGTAGCGATAGTGGGTCAGGTGGTGGACGCTTGCGAGGATCGCCATGGTGTTCGGCCCGCTGCTTGGCATCAGTTGTCAGAACCAGACCCTGTCCGGGCAGCGCTGTAAAGCGCCCCATTGACCTTTCGGCCTGGTTTGGCTGCGGAGTGCCGCTTCTGCCTGCAGAACATGCAGGTCTGGCTGCGCGTCTGCGGCGTCTCGGGCCGAGAAAGGCACAGGCGCATCATGGCGGTGATCGTCGTGATCCACGACGTTGTCGTGGTGCGCTGTCTCGATGATCGGGTATTGGACGATCCGCAGCGCCCCTGTACAGAGTTGCTCGTCTCCTCCGTCCTGCAGGTCTGATGATGCTTCATGCTTATCGCTTCGCCAGCCCCGGCCTTGCGCCCCTGCCGCAATCCGCCGATCTTGCCGATGCGCTCTGGATCGACCTCTACTGCCCGCTCGATACGCAGGTTGCGGCGGTGGCGAGCCTCGGCATCCAAGTGCCCTCGCTGAGCGACATGGAAGAGATCGAAATCTCGAACCGGCTCTACCACGATGGAGCGGCGGATTACATGACGGTCGTCCTGCCCGGTCTCTCGCTGACCAAGACGCCGGTATCTGGCCCGGTCACGTTCATCCTGACGAAGGACCGGCTCGTGACCGTGCGCCACCACGCCCCGCGCCCGTTCGAGACCTTTCCCGACCGCGCCGACAAGGCAACCACCGGCTGTGCGAGCGCCGAACAGATATTCCTCGGTCTGGTCGAGGAATGCGTCGCCCGGCTCGCCGACCTTCTTGAAGCGGTCGGGCGCGAGCTTGACACCGTTTCGACCGACGTCTTCAGCGGCACCGCGGCGCAGCGCCCGAATGTCCTTCAGACCGCGCTCGAACAGACCGGACGGCAGGGTGATCTGCTGAACCGCATCCGGCTTGGCCTTCTGTCGCTCGAACGCGCGATGAGCTTCTATGGCCAGGCCCTGATCGACCGGCCCGAGGGCAAGCTCCTGAGAGCGGTGGTGAAAGGCCAGATGCGCGACCTTCAGGCGCTGGAGGTCCATGCCGATTTCCTGTCCTCGCGCGTGAGCCTTGCCGTTGATGCGACGCTCGGCATGGTCAATCTGGCGCAGAACGCGACGGTGCGGATCGTCTCCGTGGTCGCCGTCATCTTCCTGCCGCCGACGCTTATCGCGTCGATCTATGGCATGAACTTCGCCTTCATGCCCGAACTTGTGCCTTGGTGGGGGTATCCCATGGCACTTGGCATGATGCTCGCATCTGCCGTGGGTACGTACCTTTTCTTCAGATGGCGCCGCTGGCTCTGACCCCGGCAAGGTGGACCGGCGAGCGCCGACAAACTTTCGCGAGAGCAACGCACCGCAGCCATGCCATCGCGATGATGATGGGCGTGCTGCGCCTCATACGTTTTGACGCGGATCGCCGCGCGGGCATCCCCTGCCTCCGCAGGGCTATTGCCCGCCAGGGCCGCCCGGCGTAGCCTCGCGCCAGATCCGGTCAGGAGCAGTACCATGAACCGTCCGTTCGCCAATCTCAGCCATCTGGCCGAGCGTGTGGATCTGGCTGCGGCCTTTCGCTGGACCGCGCGGCTCGCCATGCACGAGGCGGTGGCCAATCACTTCAGCCTCGCGGTGAATGACAACGGCACACGCTTTCTGATGAACCCCAACGCGCGGCACTTCGCCCGCATCCGCGCCTCGGACCTGATCGAGATCGACGCCAACGACCCCGCGACGATGGACCGCCCCGATGCGCCCGACCCGACCGCCTGGGGTCTGCATGGCGCCATCCACCGTGCCTGTCCGCATGCGCGCTGTGTGATGCATGTCCATTCCATCCACGCCACCGTTCTGGCAAGCCTTGCCGACAGCCGTCTGCCGCCTATCGACCAGAACACCGCGATGTTCTTCAACCGCCAGGTCGTCGATGACCACTACGGCGGCATGGCCTTCGCGGCCGAGGGCGCGCGCTGTGCCGCGCTGCTTGGCGATCCGAAGGTCAAGGTCATGATCATGGGCAATCACGGGGTTCTCGTCATCGGCGACGGCGTGGCCGACACGTTCAACCGGCTCTACTATTTCGAGCGTGCAGCCGAGACCTATGTCCGCGCCCTGCAGACCGGCCGCCCGCTGCGCATCCTGTCCGACGCGATCGCCGAAAAGACCGCGCGGGAATGGGAGGACTATCCCGACAGCGCCCCGGCGCATCTGGCGGAACTGAAGGCGATCCTTGACGCCGAAGGCGCGGATTACGCCGCCTGACCGCGCGTCAGTAGGTCGCGATGACCTCGTACATGACCGGTTCGAACCGCGAGCAGAGGTCGGCAATCTGCCGGTTCCGCTCGCGCATCTCGGGCGTGCGCAGCATCGCCTGAAAATCCTTGCGGTCGCGCCATTGCGAATAGTTGGCGATCCGGGTCTGGGCGTCGTTCATGTGCAGGCTGGCAGCGATGAAGCCCGGTTGATGACGGATGAAGTGCTCATAGGCGTCGGTCAGCGCCTCCATCAGGTCATGCGCCGTGCCGGGGGTCATCTCGAAGGTCGTGAGGACTGTCTGGCCGTTGAAATCCGGGCTGATCGTGGTCATCTCGTCTCCTCCGCTCCGGTCCACTTCGAACGAACTATCGCGCCGCGAGGGGGGCGGTGTAAAGACTCGGATCGGCAGCTGGACCCCGGCCTTGCCTCAGTCGGCCAGCCGGTCCAGGACTTCGTCGGTCAAGGCATCGACCTCGGCCTTCACCGTCTTCGTGCCCGCCTCCTGCGCGCCAAGACCCTGGCCGAGCGTTTCGGCATAGACGACCCGGTTGGCCAGTTGTGCCTTGGCAAGCCCTGCGGTCATCTCGCCCGCCGCCCGCGCCACATCCTCGGACAATCGCGTCCCCGCGCGGACCCGGTTCAGCACCAGCCAGGCACCCTTCTTTTCGCGTGTGGCAAGGTCGAGAACGCCGTCCGTGGCCCAGAGGTCGACATGGCTCGACGCGACCGGCACCAGCACCAGATCGGCTACGCGCAGCGCCGGTCGCAGGTCGGCATCGACCTTCGGCGGCGTGTCCACGATCACGATATCGGCGCTGCGCTTCAGTTTTTCGCATTCATAGGACACGCCCCAGGCCGAGGAGGTCGAAAACTCCATCCCGGTCTCACCGAGCCTCTCGCGTCGCGCCATGAACCAGCGGCCGAGCGAGCCTTGCGGGTCGGTGTCGAGAAGCGCCACCGTCATGCCGCGCCGGATGAACGACACCGCAAGGTTGACCGCGAGAGTGGTCTTGCCCGAGCCACCCTTCTGCTGGACGACCGCGATCACTTTTCCCGACATGGCTGCCCCCGGATTCAATTTGCTGCGGCGCAGCGTAACGCAAGGGATCGCCGAATGCACGGCTGATCGCGGCCCGCCTCAGGCCCGGGGCGGAATCCGGTCTTCCAGCGTCGGAATGGTGTGCGTGGCGTCCACGCCGGGGCGGTGCGGGCGGGCGGGCGCATCGGCAAGGATCCAGTCCCGCGCGGCGGCCCGCTCGACCACATGGAAGAGATGCACGGGGCAGGGCATCAGGGGCGCGAAGAGCTTGGTGCCGAGCCGGATCCAGTCATGGTCCGTCACCACGGCGACCTTGGCAAAATCGGCGAAGTGCAGCAGGCCAAGCTTTGCATCGTCCCAAGCCGCGCCGGCGGAAAAGCCAGTGAAATCAGGACCGAGTTCATAGAGCAGCTTGACCCGACCCGCCGCGCCGATGTGTTCCAGCACTTTCGGGATCAGGTCGCGCTCATAATCCTCGCGCGTCACATGGCCATGGGCCGCAACCGCGATCACATCGGCTGGATAGCCCTCGGCAAAGCTGAAGGAACCGGATTTTTCCTGCGTCATGGCTTTCTCCCTCCAGATCTGGCGCGGCAGGGTCGGCCGCCGCCGCGCACCATAGATGGGCGCTCGGACGCGGCGCGCCAGCCGTGGGGTCGATATGCCGCAGCCGGCGTCAGGCGCCGACGCGCAGCACGATCTTGCCGATATGGCCCGAACTTTCGAGCCGGCTGTGTGCCTTGGCGGCCTTCTCCAGCGAAAATTCCGAATCGATCAGCGGCCGCAGCCGTCCCGCGGCGATCATCGGCCAGACATGGGCGCGAAGCTCTGCGGCAATCCGCGCCTTGGCAAGGTTGCTCTGCGGCCGCAGCGTCGATCCGGTGATGGTCTGGCGCCGCGTCATCAGCGGCGCGAAATTGATCTCGGCGGTCGCGCCCTGCAGGAAGGCGATCTGCACCAGCCGCCCGTCCTCGGCCAGCGCGCGGAGGTTGCGGGCGATATATTCGCCGCCAACCATGTCGAGGATCAGATCGGCACCGCCTTCGGCCGCGAGCACCGCAACGAAATCCTCGCTGCGGTAGTTGATCGCCCGTTCCGCGCCAAGGTTGGTGCAGGCCGCGCATTTCTCCGCCGATCCGGCGGTGGCAAAGACCCGCGCGCCCAGAGCGGTGGCGATCTGGATCGCGGTCGTGCCGATGCCAGAGGAGCCGCCGTGGACAAGGAACCTTTCTCCGGCTCTCAGGTCGCCGCGCATGACGACGTTGGACCAGACCGTGAAGCAGGTCTCGGGCAGGCAGGCCGCCTCCTTCAGGGTCAGCCCCGCGGGAATCGGCAGCGCATGTGCGGCGGGCGTCAGCGCATAGTCGGCATAGCCGCCGCCGGGCAGCAGCGCACAGACCTTGTCGCCCAGCGCCCAGTCCGACACGCCGGGTCCGAGCGCGGCAACGGT
>JBGSNN010000287.1:0-4081 GCA_041739655.1 Albidovulum sp.
GAGGCCGCCTGGGTTGGCGCCACCGAGGTGATCGGCGCGGCAAAACTTGACGAGGTCGTGGCGCATTTCACCGACCGCGCGCCGATCCTGCCGGCGACGCCCGGCGAAGTCGCGAATGCGCCCACCGACCGCGACCTGCGCGACGTGAAGGGGCAGGAACGCGCCAAACGCGCGCTGGAGATCGCGGCGGCGGGACGACATCACCTTCTGATGGTGGGTGCGCCCGGATCCGGCAAGTCGATGCTCGCAGCTCGTCTCCCCGGCATTCTGCCGCCGCTGACCGCGGCCGAGGCCCTTGAAACCTCGATGATCCATTCGCTCTCGGGCCTGCTCGACGAAGGCGGCATCAGCCGAACGCGGCCCTTTCGCGAGCCGCATCACACCGCCTCTATGGCCGCCATCGTCGGCGGCGGGCGCGGCGCGAAACCGGGGGAGATCAGCCTTGCACATAACGGCGTTCTGTTTCTCGACGAATTCCCGGAATTCCCGCGAACGGTTCTTGAGACTCTGCGGCAGCCGATCGAGACCGGTGAGGTCGTGGTGGCGCGGGCGAACGCGCATATCCGCTATCCCTGCCGTTTTCTTCTGGTGGCCGCGGCGAACCCCTGCAAATGCGGCTATCTGACCGATCCTGCGCGCAGTTGCGCACGGGTGCCGCAGTGTGGCGAGGATTACCTGGGGCGCATTTCGGGGCCGCTGATGGACCGCATCGACCTGCGCATCGAGGTGCCGCCCGTGGCCTATTCCGACCTCGACCTGCCCGATACCGGCGACTGTTCGGCCACGGTGGCCGAACGCGTGGCCACGGCGCGGGCGGTTCAGGCCGCCCGCTTTGCGGATCATCCGGGGGTTCGCGTCAACGCCGATGCCGAGGGCCAGCTTCTGGAAGAGGTGGCGCGCCCGGATGCCGAGGGCCGTGACCTGCTTGCCCGTGTCGCGGAACGCTTCGGACTGTCGGCGCGCGGCTATCACCGGGTTCTGCGGGTGGCGCGCACCATTGCCGACCTCGCCGGGGCGGAGGCCGTGCGCAAGCCGCATATCGCCGAGGCGGTCAGCTTCCGGTTGACCTCGGCGCTGCCGCATCCGGCTTCACAATCGCCCAAGGCCGCGTCGCATCGCGCCGCACCACCGGCACAATGAGACGCGGAAATCGGCTCTGGCGCTGGGCTCAGGCGCGCTTTGCCTCGATCACGTCCCAGATCATCGCGGCGCAATTGGTCCCGTCGAAGCGCTCAAGCTCCTGAATCCCGGTGGGTGAGGTCACGTTGATCTCGGTCAGCCAGTCGCCGATCACGTCGATCCCGACGAACACCTGGCCCTTCTCGCGCAGCATCGGACCGATCGTCGCGCAGATCTCGCGATCGCGTTCGGTCAGGCCGACCTTTTCGGGCCGCCCGCCGACATGCATGTTCGACCGTGTCTCGCCCTCGGCGGGAACCCGGTTGATTGCACCGGCGGCCTCACCATTCACAAGGATGATCCGCTTGTCGCCCTTCACCACCGCCGGCACATATTTCTGCGCGATCAGCGGCTCGCGGTTGATGCCCGTGAAGAGTTCGTGCAGCGAGGCTAGGTTGCGGTCGTTCGGATCGAGCCGGAACACCCCGGCACCGCCATTGCCGTAGAGCGGCTTCAGAATGATGTCTCCGTGCCGCGCCTTGAAGTCGCGGATCGTCGCAAGATCGCGCGCGATCAGCGTCGGTGGCGTCAACTGCGGGAAATCCAGCACCAGGAGTTTCTCGGGCGAGTTGCGGACCCAGAAGGGATCGTTCACCACCAGGGTTGCGGGATGGATACGCTCAAGCAGATGCGTCGTGGTGATGTAGCCCATGTCGAACGGCGGGTCTTGCCGCAGCCAGACAACATCCCATTCTGCGAGATCGATCTCGCCCTCCGCCCCGAGCGAATAGTGGTTGCCGACCTCGCGCCGCAGTTCGAGCGGCCAACCGCGCGCCAGCACCCGCCCCTCGCGGTAGGCGAGCCTGTCGGGCGTGTAGTAGAAAAGCTGATGCCCGCGCGCCTGCGCCTCGAGCGCGATACGGAAGGTGGAATCAGCCTCGATGTTGATCGGCCCGATCGGGTCCATCTGGATCGCAACCTTGAGTGCCATAGCGCCCGCCCTTTAATCGCCGGTTCCGGCGACGATAGATGACCGAGCCTTGGCCGGGATGCAATCCGCGATCAGGGGCCGAGCGCATTCTCGATGATCTCGATCCGGCCGAGGCCGTCAACCAGTGCCACGTCAAAGCGCATGTCGCTGTCCTGCCCCGCCGCGAGCCCGGCCACGAATTCGCTGGCGGCCGCGCGGATGCGGGCGCTCTGGCGGGGCGAAAGGCTTTGCGCTGCCGCGGCAAGGGTCGCGGCACGTTTCACCTCGACAAAGACGGTGACTGAGGCCTCGGTGCAGATGAGGTCGATCTCCCCGGCAGTTCCGCGCCAGCGCCGCGCGATCACCTCAAGCCCGCGTCCGGCCAGAAACGCAGCGACCTGATCCTCGGCCGCCTGCCCGCTCAGATACGCGATCTGTCCGGTCAGTCGCTTGCGGCGAGTTTCAGCGCAAGCTGGTAGACCTCCCGCTTCGGCGCGCCGGTCAGTTCGGCGACCGACGCGGCCGCATCCTTGACGGTCTGGCATGTCAGCGCCTCCCTCAATGCGGCCTCGATATCCGCCGCCCCAACCGTCACGCTGCGCGCGCGGTCGATCAGCACGACGATCTCGCCCTTCACCGTCCGGCCCGCGAAGGCCAGCGCGATCTCGTCCAGCGTGCCGCGCGTGACTTCCTCGAACTTCTTGGTCAGCTCGCGGCAGACCGCCGCCCGGCGCGACCCGCCCAAGGTTGTGATCAGATCCCCTAACAAGCCGTGAATCCGCTTGGGGGATTCGTAGAGGACCAGGGTTGCCGGGATGTCGCGCAACTCCTCGAGCCAGCGGCGGCGCTGGCCCGAGGCGTTCGGCCCGAAGCCCGCGAAGAGAAACCGGTCCGATGGCAGTCCCGACACCGTCAGCGCCGCCAGAACCGCCGAAGGCCCCGGCGCCGCTGTGACCGGATGGCCGGCCGCAATCGCCGCTGCACCCAGTTGATAGCCGGGGTCGGCGACCAGCGGCGTGCCGGCCTCTGAGGCATAGGCCACCGACTTGCCGGCCGCGAGGGCGCTGAGGATGCGTGGCCGCACCCGTTCGCCGTTGTGGTCATGATAGGACACAAGCGGCCGGTCGCCGAGCGCGACGCCGTGAATGTCCATCAGGTGCCGGAGCGACCGTGTATCCTCGGCCGCGATGACATCCGCGCTGCGCAGGATATCCAGTGCGCGCAGCGTGATGTCGCGCGCCGCCCCGATCGGAGTGGAGACGAAGTAAAGCCCCGCCGCGAGCGTTTGCCCTGATCCGCTTCCTGTCATGCCACCTGCTCTTGCGTTTACTTCGGGGCATGGAACGCATAGGCTCTGGGCCACATTTGCGTTCTGCCTCCAGCCCGTATGAGGATGTCACCATGTTCAACGTTTTCGTCACGCGCCGCAAGTTCGTCCGGCGCGCCGCCCTTGTCGCGGCGTCTTTCGCGCTTGCGGCCTGCGATCCCCTTGCGATGGGTGGCGGCGGACCTTCGATCAACACCGGCAAGCCGGTTCCGGTCGCGCTGCTGGTGCCGTCGGGATCGGGATCGACGACTGACGAGCATCTCGCGACATCGCTGGAGAACGCTGCGCGGCTGGCGATGGCGGACATGAGCGGCGTCGAGATCGATCTGCGCGTCTACAGCACCGCCGGTCAGCCCACGCAAGCGGCTTCGGCGGCAGCGCAGGCAGTGAATGACGGCGCCAAGATCATCGTCGGTCCGCTTTACGCCGAGGCCGCGAATGCGGCCGGCGTCGCGGTCGCGGCGAGCGGAGTCAATGTCCTCAGCTTTTCCAACAACCCCGACATCGCCGGGGGCAACGTCTATATCCTCGGCTCGACCTTTCAGAACACCGCCGACCGGATGGTCAGCTACATTGCCCGTCAGGGCAAGCGCCGCATCCTGATGGTCAGCGCCCAGACCGCCGCCGGCGAACTGGCGCGCGGCGCGGTCGCGCGTGCCGCGTCG
>JBGSNN010000318.1:0-6092 GCA_041739655.1 Albidovulum sp.
TCGCAAGCGCGCGGTCGGCCAGTGCGATCTTGCCGCCCCCTGCCAGCGTGATCGGCCAGGGCCCGCCCGCCGGCTCGCCGCCGATGGCGACATGTTCGCCGGTGTTGATCAGGATGTTGTGCAATCCCTCGGCCCTGAGCAGGTCGGCGACACGGTCCGCGACATAGCCCTGCGCAATCCCGTTCAGCGTTAGCGCCCTGCCGGGGGCAATACGGACCCGGGCGCTGTCATAGGCCACGCCAGACCAGCCGGTGCGCGCCTGTGCGGCGGCAATCTCGGTTGCACCAGGCCTGCGCCCGGCGGCATAGGCCGTGGCGTAAAGCTGCCAGAGCGGCTGGATGGTGGGATCGAACAGCCCGCCGCTCGCCGCATGGACGCGCCCGGCCAGCGACAGGACTTCCAGAAGTTCGAAGGGCGGGGCGTCGAGGATGCCGTCGCGGTTCAGCCGGGCAAGGGCCGACCCGCTGCGATAGAGGCTGAAGACATCCTCCAGCCGCGAGATCTCGGCCATCGCCCGCGCCGTGATGGCTTCGGCCTCGGGGTGGGCCAGATGGATGCTTGCGGCGGCCCCCATCGCGGTGCCGTGCCACTGGTAAATCGGGGCGGCGCCCGCCGGACAGGCGGCGCAGGCGGCGGAAATGACCAGAAATCGGCGGCGGCTCAGGGTCAGTTTGGGCATGGTATCAGCCTCCAGGCTTCTGCGTCAGGTTGCGCAGGCGTTCTGCATAATCGGCGGCGTCGTCGGTCGCGCCGCCGGACTGGGGTGCCACCGGCGCGATGACATCGGCATCGGAAATCCCGGCCAGCGGCACGACGCGGCCGCCATGGGCGGCGGCGAAGGCCTCTGCCGCAGCGGAACCGGCAAACGGCACCAGTTCCGGCGCCCCCATGCCGCCCTCACGCGACGACCCCACGACATAAAGCGCGCGGTCCGCCGCAATCCAGTTGGTCGCACCCGGCATGTCCCAGGTCGCGCCAAGGGCTCCCATGTCGTTGACATAGATGGCGAGGATCGGGTGGCTCTGCTCCGGCAGGCGCGCATAGGCGATCGCGTCACGGACCTGACTGAAGAACAGCGGAGCGCCAGGCAAACCGGCAAGATGCACCTGCGCCTTCGGTCCGGGATGTTCCAGAAGGTCCATCTGACAATAATGCCCGAGCGACCCTGCGCTGAGGGCGACGGGGCTCACGGACTGCGCAGCCTCGTCCTTGCAGGCGGCAAGCAACAGGATCAGGACGAACATGCGTTTCATGGCGTGACCTTTCGGAAAGCGGTAATCGCAAGGCCGAGTGCCAGCACCGGCCAGAGCAGGATCGACGTCAGGGACTGCCAGACCGGAATCGTCTGCGCCGCCCCCGACACGCCTGCGGCGGCGCTCGTCGCCTCGGAGGCGGCAAGGTTGTAAAGGCGGAAGGCATCGGCCGGGTTGGCCAGAAGCGCGAAGGGAAAGACGGCCGTCGTGAAGCTGCCGCCATCGTCGGCGACGATCGCGGCCAGAAGGCCAAGGTCGTAGAGCACGATCATCACCAGCCACAGCCCGATGGCCAGACCCGCCGCACCTGAAGGTCGGCGTGCGAGGGCCGAAAGGGCGTAGCCTATGCCGAGGAATGTGGCCCCGAGCAGGACCGATGACCAGAGAAGCCGGATCAGCGCGGGCACCCCGCGCGCCGCGTCCGGGTCCACCGCCAGCGCGGCAATCGTCGCCAGACCGTAGCCCACGGTGACCGCCAGCGCCAGAATGGCAAGCTGTGCGATCAGTTTGCCGAGGAGGATCTGCGGTCGTGTCACCGGATAGGTCAGGAGCAGGGGCAGCGTTCCGCGCTCCACTTCGCCCGCGACCGCGTCGAAGGACATCAGAAGCGCGATCAGGGGCACGAGATAGACCGCGAGGCTGGTCAGGCTGGCCACCGTGACCGACAGCCTGTCGGCCCCGAGCGCACCGCTTGGGGCCGACCCGGCGGCCGCAAGAACCAGCGAAAACAGCGCCATCATCGCGACCGCAATGCTGACCCAGCGGTTGCGCAGCGCGATGCGGAATTCGGTTCCGGCGGTGGCGAGGATGCGGTTCATTGCCCGTCTCGCTTGCTCAACTGGCTGTAGATGTCCTCAAGGCTGGGCGGCACCACATCGAGATCCGCGACGAGGTCGCCAAGTGCCGTGATGCGGGCCAGAAGCGGCAGCTTGTCATCCTGCGCGCACGTCAGATGCAGCGCATCGCCGACCTGCCGCGCCGCAGGCAGGGCCACCGCGACCTGGTCCATCGCCCCCGCCGCGGGCGTCACATAGAGCGCTACCGGCAGCGCCGCCCCGCGCCGCAGATCGGCCAGCGTACCACCTGCCACTAGAGCACCCTGGGAAAGCACGAGGATACGGTCGGTGCGCGCCTCGACCTCGGTCAGCGCGTGCGAGGACAGCAGGATCGCCGCCCCCCGCGCCGCGAGCCCGTCCAGCAGTTCATAGAAATCGCGCCGCGACACCGGATCAAGACCGCTCGTCGGCTCGTCCAGCACCAGAAGTTTCGGCTGCCCGATCAACGCCTGCGCAAGGCCCACACGCTGCCGCATCCCCTTGGAATAGGTGCCGATCCGCCGTCGCGCTGCGGGTCCGAGGCCGACACGCTCCAAAAGGCCCATCGCCTGCCCGACCGGCTCACCCCGCAGGGCGAGGAAGTGGCGGATCTGTTCGAGTCCGGTCAGCGACGGGTGGAAGGCCACGTTCTCGGGCAGATAGGCGGTCTGGCGCCGCGCCGCGGGACTGCCTGGCGCGGCCCCCAGCACGCGGACCTCGCCGGCGTCATGGCCGATCAGGCCGAGGATGATCTTCATCATCGTCGACTTGCCCGCGCCGTTGTGGCCGAGCAGCGCCACGCGCTCGCCCGCCGCCACCGCCAGCGAGACATCGGTCAGGGCCATGACCCCTTGAAATGTCTTAGTGAGATTCGAGAGTTTCAGCATCGGTCTCATCAGGTGTTGCGGTCAGCCAACGACCGGCCACTTCGGCCTCCATCGCGGCGTGGTCGTCGGGCACCGCAATGCGCAGCGGCGCCATCAAGGGAAAGGTGTCCACCACGCCGCCCGGCATGGTGGCGGGAAAGCTGGCCTGCGCCCAGCGGATCAGCTGGACCGCCGGCGCACCCATCAGGAGGCTGGCGGCGGGCTGCGACCACAGGATGTGATCCATCAGGTCGTTCGGGCGAAACGGGCTGTCGGCGATGCCGTCGCCGTTCAGGTCGAACACCGGATGGTCGGACCAGAAGTTGCCGCGGCGGTCGAGACTCCACTCGATGTCGCGGGTGCCGACATATTTCACCTGCTCGCGGTTGCCGATGAAGGCGTTCTCGGTGATCGCGTTCCGCTCCGACCCGGCGGTGAAATGGATGCCGATGCCGCAGCCCTCGAACCGGTTTCCGACGATCAGGTTCTTGTGGGCATTGTAGATGAAGGCGCATTTCTCGGTTCCGCCCCGCACCAGATTGCCCGCGACATCGGAATTGTTGGCGTAGTTCAACATGATGCCATGGCTGCGGTCGGAAAGGCTCAGGTTGTCGCGCAGGGTGACGCGGTCCGAGAACATGATCGCAAAGCCAAGGTGATTGCCGATGCTGACATTGCCGACAACCTCGGTGTCGTTGGTGTACATGTAGTGCACGGCAAAACGCAGGTCGCGGAAGAGGTTGCCGCGGAACACATCCTTGCGCGATGCATTGGCAAAGATGCCGTCGCGGCCCCAGCGGATGGAATTGCCTTCGACCAGCGCGCCGGGGCTGTTCCAGACATAGATGCCGTTGCCGCGATCGTTCATCCGGGCATGGCGGCTGCCTTCGATGGCATTGCCGATCACCCGAGCGTCCTTGCCGCCGTGAATGTCGATCCCGTGCAGGTTGCCGGCAAGATGCATCCCCTCGACGCTGGCCCGGTCGGCGCCCTTGAGGATCTTGATGCCGGCATCGAGCGCCTGCCCGTCCATGCCGGATCCGGTCACCGCCAGACCGCGCAGCGTCACGTCTGGCGCGGCGATCGTGACGACCGTGCCGCGGCCCTGCCCGTCGATCACGGCGTCGCCCTGCCCCGTCAGTGTCAGCGGCTTGTTGATGGCGACCGCGCCGGGATAGCGACCGGGCGCGAGGATCAGCACATCGCCGGGATCGGCCCCGGCGATGGCGTTCTGCAAGGCATCCGGCCCCGGCATGACCCGAACCTCCGCCGCCCAGGCGGGCAGGCAAAGCACGAGCGCAGCAATCAGGGCCGGGCGCCGGATCATCGGCCTAGGCGCCCTTCGGCGCGACCAGCATGCGGCCGCGCATCTCCATGTGCAGGGCGTGGCAGAACCACTGGCAATAGTACCAGTAGACGCCCGGCTGACTGGCGATGAAGGTGACAGAGCTTGTGGCCTGGGGCGCTATCTCCATCGCCACGCCGTGGTTGCCCATGGTGAAGCCGTGGGTCAGATCGTCGATATCGTCAAGGTTCGTGACCGTCACAGTCACCTCGTCGCCCTCGTTGACCGTGAAGCTTTCCAGCGAGAACTGCGGCGCCTGGCTCGACATGTAGACCCGGACCTTGTTGCCGTCGCGGATCACCGTGTCCTGATAATCGTCGAGGTTCACCCCGTCCGCCTCGGCCCGCTTGCGGGTCTCGGCCCACATCGGATCGTTGCGGTTCCAGACCGACAGCGGGTTCACCTTGGAGGCATGGACGATGATCGAATCGTGCGGCTCGGCAAAGGTCGGGCCGTCATGCACCAGGGTCAGCTTGTCGCCCTCGATGAGGAAGACCTGCTCGTTCTCGGGCTTGAGCGGCCCGACGTTCAGGAAGCGGTCCTTCGAGAACTTGTTCATCGAGATGTAGAACTTCGGCGAGGCGTCCAGCGTCTCGCCTTCGGCGGTGGAGTTGTGGCCGGGCTGGTAGTGGACGTCCGCCTTGGTGACGATGGGATCGACGGCTTCGCCAGCGAAGGCCCTCACCGCCTTCTCGATGTCCCAGACCACAACCTGACTGTCGAGGAACAGGGTCGTATAGGCGCGGCCCTGCCCGTCGAAGGCAGTGTGAAGGGGCCCGAGGCCCAGCTCCGGCTCGGCGACGACAACGCTGCGCGGATCGGCGCCCTTGTAGAACACATCGTCGATCTTGCGCACGTCGATCACCGAAACCGTCGGCGACAGCTTGCCGCCGATGCAGAGGTGGATCTTGTCGGGCGCCATGTTGCAACCGTGCGGGTTGTTCGCGATCGGGATGTAGCGGACATAGTTCTTCTCGCTGCCCTTGCGGCCGTCGATCACCTTGACGCCGTTCAGTTCGGTGAAGTCACCGGCGGCGATGCCCTTTTCGATCTCGGCAAGGTTGTAGATCACGACATGGTCCATGTCCGAAGCGGTCATGTCGGCCAGCGTCATCCCCATTTCCGAGTTGTACGAGGTCGAGAAGGCGTATTTGCCGTCATAGTCGGCATCGGTGTTGTCGAGGTTGCCCGACACCATCACCTGCCAGGCGATGGTCATGTCGTCGGCGTTGATCGCGGTGTAGAAGTTCACATATTGCGACGGATCATCCAGGATCTTGCCGTCGTTGACCATCGGCACCTCATCCTCGCCATTGGCAAAGACATAGTTGGTGCGCGGCCATTTCTGCGGACGCATTCCGTGAATACCCTTGGCATTCGGAATCTCGATGATCTTGTCGGTTTTCATCACGTCGCAGCGCACCCGCGCGACGCGGGTATTGGCCTTGTCGTTCATGAAGAGATAGCGGCCGTCATACTTGCCTTCGGTGAAGGACATGTGGACGTGGTGCAAATCGCCGTTCCGCGGAAATTCCAGTCCGTTGGCGGCGAGATAGGCCTTGGTCTTCTCGGTCAGCCCTTCGGTCAGGATCATTTTCGATTCATTGGTGATGCCCCAGCCGGTGGCCGAGCAGGTGTTGAACACCGGCACCCGCATCAGCTCGCGCATCGAGGGGATACCGAGAATGCGCAACTCGCCGGACTGGCCCGAGGACCAGAAGCCGTAATATTCGTCAAGCTGCCCCGGCGCGACATTCAACGCCTCGGCGGCGGAGGCGGCGCCGGTGGTCGCCGCGGTCGCAAGGCCCGCGGC
>JBGSNN010000356.1:0-2332 GCA_041739655.1 Albidovulum sp.
TTGCGGGCGGGGCGAGCGGCGCGCTCAGCGGCGCGTCGGCGGGCGTCGGCGTATCGATGAGGTCGAGCGCGGAGAGCCCGCCGATCACGGCATCGACGGCGACGGTCGCGAGGATGATCCCCATCACCCGGCTGATGATCGACGCGCCGGTGCGCCCGATCAGCCGGTGCAGCTTTGTCGCCAGCAAGAGCAGGGCGAGCGTCAGGACGAGGACGAGCAGCAGGAGCGCCGCCGTCACCGCCTGATCGGCGATGGAGTTGCGGTGGTTGTCGGTCAGGATCACGACGGCGAGCATTGCGCCGGGTGAGGCGATCGACGGCATGGCGAGCGGAAACACCGCGCCGTCGAGATGGTTGCGCTCGGCCTCCCCGATCTCGGTCTCGGGTTTCGACTCGCCGAAGATCATGGTCATTGCGAAGAGGAAAAGGATGATCCCGCCCGCGATCTGGAACGAGCCGAGGCGCAGCCCGATCGATTCCATCAGGACCTGGCCGCCGACGAGGAACACCAGCAGCACCAGCGCCGCGACCGCCACGGCCCGGATCGCAAGGCGGGCGTGAAGGTGGGCGGGCACGTTCGCGGCGACGAAGAGGAAGACGGGCAGGGACCCCACCGGGTCGATGACCACGAAGAGGATCACGAACTCGCGGATCAGGGCTGGCCAGTCGAACATCCGGGGCTCCTTTGCCGCGTGCTGACAGTCACATAGGAAATGTCGGGCCGATGCGCAATTTCCGAGTGAGAAAGTGCTTTTGCGATTCGTCCGAAGCCGCTACTGTAGCGCCATGAACCCGGGGCAACCGGGAATGAAAGGCAGAACGTGGCGGGCATGTCGAGCAGGGCAGCCCCCAAAGTGGCGGTATTGATGGGTGGCCCTTCCGCGGAGCGGGAGGTGTCGCTGTCGAGCGGGCGCGAATGCGCCATCGCCCTGCGGGAGGCGGGATACGAGGTGGTCGAGGTCGATGCCGGCCGCGACCTTGCCGCGCGTCTGACCGAGATCGCGCCCGATGTCTGTTTCAATGCGCTGCATGGCCGCTGGGGCGAGGATGGCTGCGTTCAGGGCCTGCTCGAATGGATGGGCCTTGCCTATACCCATTCCGGTGTCCTCGCCTCGGCGCTGGCGATGGACAAGAGCCGGTCGAAAGAGGTCTACCGGGCGGCTGGGATTCCGGTCGTCGAGAGCCGTCTGGCCGCCAAGGCCGAGATCATGGCGCGGCATGTGATGGTGCCGCCCTATGTCGTCAAGCCCAATGCCGAAGGCTCTTCGGTCGGCGTCTATATTGTCGATGCGGGCGCCAATTCGCCGCCAGAACTGGGGCCCGAGATGCCCGAGGTCGTGATGGTGGAGGCCTATGTGCCGGGGCGCGAACTGACGGTGTCGGTTCTCGGCGACCACGCATTGGGGGTGACGGAAATCCACACCAGCGGCTGGTACGACTATCACGCGAAATACGCGCCGGGCGGGTCGTGGCATACCTGCCCCGCCGAGATCCCGGACGAGATCACGGCGGCGGCGCTCGATTATGCGCTGCGCGCCCATGTCGCGCTTGGCTGTCGCGGGCTGTCGCGGTCGGACTTCCGCTGGGACGACAGCCGCGGGCGTGACGGTCTCTTTATCCTTGAGACGAATACCCAGCCCGGCATGACGCCGACCTCGCTGTCGCCTGAACATGCGGCGGCCTGCGGCATGTCGTTTCCGGCGCTCTGCGCCTGGATCGTGGAGGATGCCTCATGCGGGCGCTGAGCGGGGTGTTCCTGAGCGGCGCGCGCCGTCGCTACCGCGCGCAAAGCCGCAGCGAGAAGCGCGATCCGGCGCCGTCGCGGCTGTCCTACAAGATCGAGCGGCTGAAGCTGACGCCGGGGTTCCGCTTCGCGCTCAGGGTCGGTCTGCCGTTCGCGGTGACCTTCACCGCGGCCACGGTCTGGATTGCCGACGACGGCCACCGCGCCGCGATACAGGCACAGTATGCGGCGCTTCGCGCCGGCATCGAGCAGCGCCCGGAATTCATGGTCAGGATGATGTCGGTCACCGGTGCCTCGGACCCGGTGGCGCGGGCGATCCGGGCGATGCTGCCGGTCGAGCTGCCGGTCTCGTCCTTTACGCTCGACCTGGCGGCGATGCGCGCGACGATCGAGCAGATCGACGCCGTCGCCTCGGCCGATCTGCATATCCGCAAGGGCGGTGTGCTCGATGTGACGGTGACCGAGCGGCAGCCGGAGATCCTGTGGCGCAGCGCCTACGGGCTGCAAATGCTCGACCGCAGCGGGCACCGCGTCGCGACGCTTCTCGATCGCGCCGCGCGGCCGGACCTGCCGGTGATCGCCGGCGAAG
>JBGSNN010000060.1:0-20220 GCA_041739655.1 Albidovulum sp.
GAAATCAGGATACCGGTGTTCATCGCCTGGATGATCATGGCGCCTAGGACTGCCATCGGAATCGAGAACCTGCCCCCCATGAGCGAGGTGCCGCCGATGACAACTGCCAGGATTGCATCAAGTTCGAGCCAAAGGCCTGCATTGTTGGCGTCCGCCCCCCGGATGTCACCCGTTACGATCAGTCCCGAGATTGCAGCGCAGAAGCCGGCGAATGTGTAGACAATCAACAGCAAAGCTCCTGCTGAAAGCCCCGCGAACCGTGCAGCCGACCGGTTGACGCCAACCGCCTCGATCAAAAGGCCCAAAGCGGTTCGACGTACAATGAGCGTTGCCAGCAGCATCAACACAAAGGCGATGACAACCGGTGTTGGCAGACCGAGGATGGAGCCAGTGCCAATGAAAATCAGGAACGGGTCAGAGAATGTGACTATCGACCCCTCGGTAACCAGCTGCGCGAGGCCGCGACCTGCCACCATTAATACAAGCGTAGCGATGATCGGCTGGATATCGAGCAGTGTTACGAGAATACCGTTCCAAAGCCCGCAAAGTACCCCGACGGCGAGAGCGGCCAGAACTGCAACCGATGCTGGAACTCCTGAAGAAACCATTGTCGCGGCGACGGCCCCGCTGATCGCCATGACCGCACCGACTGACAGGTCGACCCCCTTGGTCGCGATAACAGCCGTCATGCCGATGGCGAGAATTGCCACAGGCGCCCCCCGGTTCAGAACATCAATCAGACTGCCGAACAGGCGGCCATCCTGCCATGTGATGGTGAAGAAACCGGGGAAAAGTGCCCAGTTGATCACAAGCACGACAGCGAGTGCGATAACCTGTGGCCGCGTGAAGAAAGTCTCAATTGGCCGCAAGGGCGGTCTTGGTGGTTGGGTGGTAGGCCGAATGTTTGTCGTGGGTCTGGTCACAGGTTGGCCTCTCTGCGGGTCGTACCTGCAATTGCATGGACTATTGCTTCTGGCGCAATGTCGTCGCCTGCCAATTCAGCCACCATTTCGCGGTCGCGCATGACAACGACACGATTGGAATAGGCAACCACCTCATCCAGCTCGGAGGATATGACAAAGAGCGCCAGTCCTTCTTCACGCAAACGGTTGATGGTACGAACAATCTCGGCATGGGCGCCAACGTCTATGCCTCGGGTAGGCTCGTCCAGGATCAGGAATGTCGGGTCTATGGCCAGCCAACGGGCAAGGATTACCTTCTGCTGGTTGCCACCGGAAAGCAGTTTTACCGGCATGTCGTGGTTCGCCGCACGAATGTCCAAAGCCTCGGCATACCGGCCGGCAAGTTCCATCTGCTCGTCACGGTTCAGGGCCTTGAACCAGCCCAGTTTTGCCTGCAGCGCGATGATGATGTTCTCCTGCACCGAAAGATCGCCAAAGATGCCGTCAAGCTTGCGGTCTTCCGGACAGAAGCCAAACCCTGCAGCGACCGCCTGGGCGGGATTGCGAATTGTGACATGCTTTCCGTCGACGTGGAATTTTCCGTCTTCGGAGGTATCGACGCCAAACATCAGACGCGCAACTTCGGTGCGCCCTGAGCCCAAAAGACCTGCGACACCCACCACTTCGCCTTCATGGACGCTGAGATCAAAAGGTGCCATGCCTTTGCGGGCGATACCCTGAAAATGAACCCGCACTGCACCACGCGCTCCAACTGAAAGTGTTGATGGGTGGCGATCCAGCGACATGTCCTTGCCCAGCATCATTCGCACGACATCAGTGGTATTCAAGCTTGAAAGCGGCTCAGTGGCGATTTTCCGACCGTTGCGCAGGATTGTAACCCGATCTGCCAGTTCAAAGACCTGGTCGAGGAAATGCGTGATGAAAACGATGCTCAACCCTTGTTCGCGCAGGCTGCGGACCACTTCAAACAAACGCTGTACTTCGTTGCGGTCCAGACTTGCGGTTGGTTCGTCCAGCACGAGCACCTTGCCGGAAAGTTCCACTGCGCGGGCAATGGCGACGATCTGCTGCACCGCAACAGAATACTCCGACAATTCGGCGCGCACGTCGACATCAAGGCCATAGCGCGCCAGCAATTCGCGTGCGCGGGTTTCGATTTCCCGACGAAGGATCAAACCAAACCGCGTCGGCTGGCGACCGAGAAACAGGTTTTCTGCGACCGACCTGTTCGGCAGAAGGTTCACTTCCTGGTAGACAGTGCCGATACCATAGCCTTGTCCGTGCAAGGGATCGCGCAGATGGATCTGTGTTCCCTCCAGAAGCAACTCACCCGCATCGGGCTGGTATGCTCCGGTCAGGATTTTGATCAGTGTCGACTTGCCGGCACCGTTTTCTCCCAGCAGCGCGTGAACTTCTCCTGAAAGGGCAGTAAAATCCACCCCGTCCAAAGCCCGGTGCTGGCCGAATACCTTGACGATACCGCGCGCTTCAAGCACCGGCACTTGATTTAGATTTGCCATCCCACTGCCTGCCTTCCTTGAGATATTTGTCCGCTGATCTTTCGGACAAAGCAATACCGCCGGGCTAAGGCGCAAACCTTTCGCCCGGCGGCGTCTCGGGAGGAACCTAGTAGCCGAGGCCTTTGCGGCGGTCGTATTCACCCTTCGGATCGTCAGCCGGGGTGTACAGCTTTGATTCCGTGATGATGAACTTTGCAGGCACTGTGCCGGAATTGATAAACGCATCAAGAGCGTCGAAAGCGGGACCGGCCATGTTTGGCGTCAGTTCCACCGTTGCGTTTGCCTCTCCCGCAACCATGGCAGCGAAGATGTCGGGAACAGCATCAATTCACACGACCAAAATGTCGGACCCCGGCTTTTTGCCGGCGTCCTTGATCGCCTGAATTGCGCCAACCACCATGTCGTCATTGTGGGCATAAACAGCGCAAATGTTGGCTCCGCCACCTTCCGCCTTCAGGAAGCCTTCCATCACTTCCTTGCCTTTGGAGCGCGTGAAGTCTCCCGTCTGGCTGCGAATGATTGCAAGGTTTGCCTTGCCAGCCAGCGCCTCCTCAAATCCCTTCTTCCGGTTGATTGCCGGAGACGAACCCACAGTGCCTTGCAGTTCAACAACATTGCATTTCTTGTCGCCAACCGCGGCCACCAGCCATTCACCGGCAACACGGCCTTCCTTGACCTGGTCAGATGCAACCGAAGTCAGGTACAAATCTTCCGGGCCCTCAATACCGCGATCAAGCAGTACAACCGGGATTTTGGCTTCCTTGGCTTCAGTCAGGACTTCTTCCCAACCTGTGGCAACAACGGGTGCGACGAGTATTGCGTCCACGCCCTGGGCGACAAAACCGCGGATAGCCTTGATCTGGTTTTCCTGCTTCTGCTGGGCGTCCGCGAATTTCAGATCGACGCCCAGCTTCTCTGCTTCGGCCTTGGTGACCGAGGTTTCTGCGGCCCGCCAACCCGATTCCGACCCGATCTGCGAAAAGCCGATGACTTTGCCCGAAAGCCCCTCAGCGTAGGACGCCGAAGACAACAGAGCTCCGATGCCCGCGGCCAGCGCGAGCGATTTTATGATTGTCATGATCTCTCCCTAGGATTCCAAGGGCGGCGTCTCCTCTCGCCGACCTCACACTAGGCTAGCAAAAGTAATACTATATGTAAAACTCAAAGATTGTGTCGTTCTGGGCCATCCGCCTTCTGCATCTATTTGTAAATAAACACTTTCACGGCGCCCGATTTTTTGTTGCGCCGCAGCTTGATTGCGCTGCATTGCAGAATTTCGGCTGCCTCGCTTGACGCTCGCGCGCGGCCCACCTAGGCCTGTCCGGCCTTCCATTGCGTGGCCAATGCCCGCGCGCCGCGCAGCAGGATCGCCTGATCGACATCGACCGCCGTGAATACCGACCCCGCCGCAGCCGCCTGTTGCAGGAAATCCGGGTCCAGCGAAAGGATGCCTGCAGGCTTGCCACAGGCACGGATGCGGGCGATCGCATCAAGGATCGCGGCCTTGACCTCGGAAGCGCCGGGATTGCCGGGATAGCCCATGCTGGCCGCCAGATCGGCGGGGCCAATGAAGATGCCATCAACGCCGTCGACAGCGGCGATTGCCTCGATGTTGAGCAGGGCGGTGGCGGTCTCGGCCTGCACCAGCAGACAGACTTCTTCGTTGGCGCGAGCCAGATAGTCATCGACGGTGCCATAGCGGCTGGCCCGCGTGATCCCCGCCACGCCGCGTGTGCCTTGCGGTGGGTAGCGAACGGCCGAGACGGCGCGGGCGGCTTCCTCCGCAGTCTGGACATAGGGCACCAGGATCGACATTGCGCCCGCATCCATCAGACGCTTGATCTCGACAGCGTCATTCCAGCCGGGGCGGACAACAGTCTGGGTGGGATAGGGTGCCGCTGCCTGAAGCATGGACTTGACCGTATCCAACCCTACCGTCGAATGTTCGGTGTCGATCAGTATCCAGTCAAAGCCGCAGCCGGCCAGCGCCTCGGCATTGTCGCCCCCGGGGATGCTACACCAGATGCCGATCTGCGTGCGGCCCTCGCGGATCGCGGTCTTGAACAGGTTCTTCGGCAAATCCATCAGTCTTCCTCTCATTCCAATGTTCCGGGCGCGCGCCCACGTCTCAGATATCAACGGCGACTCAATTCAGGGGATTGCTCCCAGAAAAACGATTATTCCGCAATAATCCGAATTCTCCACAGTCATTGATCATGTGTATTTATGTAAGGCAGATTGTAGACATACGATTTCTTTCCTGCCAATCTTGGACTGAGTGGCCCCGGGGAGGGGGCAAAG
The DNA here is from genome assembly GCA_041739655.1 of Albidovulum sp. Classification (GTDB taxonomy): domain Bacteria; phylum Pseudomonadota; class Alphaproteobacteria; order Rhodobacterales; family Rhodobacteraceae; genus Albidovulum. Next base: position 4,745 of record JBGSNN010000060.1, read on the forward strand.
GACACACGTTGCAGGGAGGATTCCATGATTTTCACCATCTCGCGCCGGGCACTTCTTTCGGCTGTCGCCACCACGGCGGTGATTCTGGGGGCCGGCGCCGCCCTTGCCCAGGACAAGATCAAGCTGCGTCTGTCGTCGGTCAACACCGAAACCGACAGCCGGGCAATCGGGTTGATCGAAAAGTTCGGCCCCGCCGTTGCCGAGTTTGCCGATTTCGAGCCGCACTGGAACGGCACGCTGTTCAAGCAGGGCACTGAACTTGAAGCCATCGCGCGCGGCAATCTGGAAATGTCGATCGGCTCGGCGCAGGAGCTTTCCAGCTTCTTCCCGGAGTTCTCGATCCTGACGGCTGGCTATATCCACCAGTCGGCCGAGCATCAGATCGCCGTCTTCAACGATCCCGTGATGGACCCGCTGAAGGCCAAGGTCGAGGCGGAGTTGGGTGTGAAGCTTCTGACGGTGATGTATCTGGGCAAACGCCAGATCAACCTCAAGGGCGACAAGGAGATCAAGACCCCCGCCGACATGGCCGGGATCAAGCTGCGGATGCCGGGAACGGATTCCTGGCAGTTCCTCGGCAGCGCCCTGGGGGCCAGCCCGGTGCCGGTGGCTTTCCCCGAGCTCTATACTGCGCTTCAGACCGGCGCGGTTGACGGGCAGGACAATCCGCTGCCCACGGTGATCGACAGCAAGTTCTATGAAGTGACCAACCAGATCGTGCTGACCTCGCACCTTGTAGACTTCAACTATCTCACGATCTCGAAAGCTGCTTGGGATGCAATGACACCCGAACAGCAAGCTGCCACGCAGGCAGCGGCGGACGCGGCAGCCGAACATGCGCGCCAGTTGCAACTGCAGAAGGAGGCCGATGCGGTGGCCTTCCTGACCGACAAGGGCCTGAAAGTATATGAGCCCGACGTTGCAGCCTTCCGCGACACCGTGCAGGCAGCCTACCTCGCGTCGGACTATGCCAAGGACTGGCCGGCAGGAATGCTGGACCGGATCAACGAACTGGCGAACTGAGGCATGGCCCGCCTTTTGCCAGTCCTGGCAAAGGCGGCTGAATGGGTGGCGGCGGGCATGCTCGCCGCCATCTTCGCCACGTTCCTTCTGCAGATCGTGGCCCGTTACATCTTCGGCTGGTCACTCGGCTGGACGATCGAGCTGTCGCTGTCCCTTTGGCTCTGGCTGGTGCTGTTCTCCTGTGCTTTCGTTCTGCGCGAACGGGACCATGTAAAATTCGATGTACTGGTTCTGTCCCTGCGGCCTGGTGCGCGTCGACTCTGCGCGGTTCTGTCGTCGCTCTGCATCCTGGTGGCGCTGGTTGCCTCGGTTCCCGACAGCTGGGATTATGTGACCTTTTACAAGATCAAGAATTCCGCGGTATTCCGCATTCCACTGATCTGGGTCTTCTCGATCTATCTGGTTTTCCTTGGCGTCGTGATCCTGCGCTATGGCTGGCGGATCGTGGCGATATTCCGTGGCTACAACCCTGATCTCGATCAGCGCGACAATCTGGCGGACTGACCGGAGACCCCCATGAGCACGGCCTTTCTTGTCTGCCTTGCCACGCTCTTCTTCGTGGCGGCCATCGGCACCCCGATCGGCTACTCGATGATCGTCGCAGCCATTGCCTACCTCGCCTGGACCGGGTCGGACCTGTCACTGGCGGGTGAGCAACTGATCCAGTCGATCTATGACGGCTACATCCTGCTGGCCGTGCCCTTGTTCATCGTGGCAGCGAACATCATGAATGCGGGCTCGATCTCGGACCGGCTCCTCGAGTTCTGCAATGCGGTGGTAGGGCGGTTTCGGGGCGGTCTTGGCCATGTGAACATCGTTGTGTCAGTGATCTTTGCAGGCATGTCCGGGTCGGCGGTTGCCGATGCGGCGGGGCCGGGCAAGATGATCATCGGCATGATGACGAAGGACGGCCGCTATTCGCCGAGCTATGCCGCGGGGATCACCGCAGCCTCGGCCACGATCGGGCCGATCATTCCGCCGTCGATCCCGATGGTGATGTACGCGCTCGTCTCAGATACCTCGATTGGCTATCTGTTCCTTGCTGGCATCGTGCCGGGGCTGATCATGGCGACAGCGCTGGCCGCCATGAACTTCGCGCTGGCCGGTCGCAGCGAACATATCCGCGAGGCGCCGGTTCCAGCGCGAGAACTGCCGCGCCTGACGGTGCGCGCCTTTCCGGTGTTGATGCTGCCGGTGATCCTGCTGGGCGGCATCTATGGCGGGGCCATCACGCCGACCGAGGCCGCCGCTTGCGCCGCCCTTTACGCCCTCCTGCTCTCGATGGTGTTCTATCGCAAGCTCTCGCCGTCCGGCCTCTGGCGCGTGTTTTCCCACAGCGCTCGGCAGGCGGCAACTGTGGGCATCGTCATCGGCTCGGCGCTGATCTTCAACTATATCGTTGCTTCCGAGCGTATCCCCGACGCGCTAGCCGCCTGGCTCGACGCGCATCAGGTCGGCAAGATCGAGTTTCTGATCGGCTTCAACCTGCTGCTGCTGGGGCTGGGAATGCTGCTGGATGGGGGGACCATCATCCTCGTGGTGATCCCGCTGTTCATTCCAACGGCCAAGACCCTTGGCATTGATCTGGTGCATTTCGGTGTCTTTGCGGTGGTCAACACGATGCTCGGTCTGATCACGCCGCCCTATGGCATCCTGATCTTCGTGGTCAACGCGGTCACCGGTATTCCGATCAGGGAAATCGTCCGCGGGATTGTTCCGTTCTTCTTTGCACTGCTCGCAGCGCTATTCCTGCTGATCGCGCTGCCTGACCTTGTTCTCTATCTGCCCAGACTGCTTGGGTATCAGGGGTGAACGCCAGCCTTACCTCTTCGCGCACCTGACAACTTGGACTGATGGGCGGCAACATCCCGGCCTGTCGGTCGCCAGCGCTGCATACCGCTTGCGCCCTGTCAGTCGCGGCAACGGAAGCTATCACCTGCTGATCCCGGCCGAGCAGAGCCCCAGCGTTGCGCGAAGGCTGGGTTGCACGGCGGCAACGTCACAATCCCTGCGATGACGAGGCGGCAGTGCTGGTTTCTGCCGGCGACGCGGAAATGGCGTAAATACTACATAAAATCAATGGCTTGAACATATATCGGGGCGATCTAAGGATGTGCCTTGCCCTGCGTGGCGAGGGCGTGCTTCACTTCCCCGTCGACATGGCGTTCAAGGACGGCCTTGGCGGTATCAAAGTCGCGTGACAGCGCTGCCTCCAGCAGTGCCTTGTGTTCGCGCGCCGCACTCTCGCCGCGGAAGGTCCGGAAAATCATCTGATAGCGCAGGTACTTGTCGAACACGGTCCGATGCACCGCCAGCAGTTCATCGGACCCGCAGGCCCCGATCAGGGTCTGGTGAAAGCTGAATTCATAGCGCTTCCACTCACTCCGGTCGGCCGTTGCCCCCGCGATCAACTGCTGTTCGATCCGGCTCAGCCTGTGATGCGCCGCCACCACGTCGCTTTCCCAGGCAACTGTCCCCAGACGGAATGACAGCTGGAGCGCATGAATCTCGATCAGCTTGCGCAGGTTCGCCAGGTCGATAAGGTTGGCACCCGAAATTGGCGCAACAGTGAAACCGCGCTGATCCTCGGACGTCACGAGACCCTCGGCCGCAAGGCGATTCAACACCTCGCGAATCGTCGGCACCGAAGCGTCATAGGCCTTGCGCAGATCCTCCAGCCGCAACCGCTGGCCTGGCGCTGCGGCACCAAAGATGATGTCGCTGCGAAGGCGGGCATAGGTGGCCTGAAACATCGTCTGCGACATAGGATAACCTTTGAGCAGGGGCGGGATTGCCGACCATCCTCAGACGGCGCGTTGAACCTTAACCCTGTCATGAATCATCCATTTTTCCAACCATTTAGTTGTTTCATACAGTTTAATCGTTTATAAGTTGTGATCATTGGAGATATCCATGGTTGAACCGCGCCGCAAGGAAACCATTTCCAGCCGCATTTCGGCGCTGTTGCGTGACGCGATCCTGTGCGGTGACCTGGCGCCGGGGTCCAAGATCAACCTCGACCGGCTGCGCGAAAGATACGATATCTCGATCAGCCCCCTGCGTGAGGCGGTGTCGCGCCTTGTGGCTGACGGTCTCGTGGAGTTCGAGGATCAGCGCGGCTACCGCGTCGTGCCGGTATCGCTCGAAAACCTGACCGAGGTCACCAGGCTGCGCGTCGAGTTCGAAGTGCTCGCTCTCAGAACCAGCATTGAACGGGGCGATCTTGACTGGGAAAGTGACGTGATTCGCGCGCATCACCTGCTCACCCGCGCCGATCGCGACGACACCCGCCCCGACAAAATGGAAGTCTGGGAGGCGGCGCATTCGGAGTTCCACATGGCGCTGATCCAGGGCTGCGGCATGCCGATCCTGCTGACCTTCTGTTCGGTCCTTCACAAAATGAATGACCGCTATCGGCGTCTGTATCTTCCGCGCGATCTGTCAGGCCGGGACGTTCAGGCCGAACATGAAGAGATCGCCATGGCGGCAACCGCCCATGACACCGATCGCGCCTGTGCCGCGCTCAGGGCGCATATCCTGAAAACCGGCGAGAGCCTGAGGCGCAGAATGGCCGCACCGCTCGGTGTTTGATTCCACGGTCCGATGCGAGCCCTTCGAAGCAGGCAGGCTTCCCGGCTATTCTGCCGCGGCCAGGGCAGCCGCCTTGGCCTTCATCTGGCTTGCGGCCTGCGCGTATCCGCCGCCGGCGCCGTCAATGAAGTGCATGTGATCCGCGCTCAGGTGTGACGGGACGATACAGGTGACAAGTGCCGAGGACTGCTGATGCAGGCCATAGGTGCAGATACCTCTCGCGGCGGCGTCGGCAAGACGGGCCTCGATCTTGCGAAAGACCGTATCGTCAATGTCGACGGTCATTTTCAAGCCGTCGTCGAACTTTCGGAAATCGGTGTTCCTTGCCAGTTGCCGTCCATAGTCACGGGCGTTGAACCCGCCGATGGTCAAGTTGGCTCGATGGGAAAGAACTGTCATCAGGATCTCGAAGATCACCTTCAGCCGGGCGCGGAAGCGCTGACCTGCCGCGGCGCGTGCCCGCACTTCGACGTTCACACCACCCAGATGGAGGCTTGGTTGTGGACCATGCTCCGGTATCGGATTGCTGCCGTTGCCAAAGCCGCTGGCGATGGAGACGACCTCTGAGACGAGCGTCCCGAATGCCTCGGAAGAGCTGCTCTCGCCCGGCATGGCGATGATCGATACGATCTGACCATTGCGCGCCTCGATCGGATTCCAACGGCAGGACAGACCAGAGAGGTCGGGCTTGGTGCCGGGAGGCGCGATCGGAACCGCAAAGCGGCCCTGCTTCATCTCTGCCTCGGCCCAAGCCGCGCCACCGCCGGTCAGCATTGCGAAGGTGAGGTCGGGACTGGACCGAAACCGCGCCACTTGAACGTCGCGGCCGACGGCGCGAATATCGTCAAGCGGAACCAGCGCCACCCGCATCTCAAGCCCGAGATCCTCGGCGATCCAACGGGCGGCGGCAGCCAGCGCCTCGCCTACCTCGACGGCACGGTTGCCTGGGACAGCGATCACCGCACCGTCGCCGCCAAACACGAACGGATAGTCGGTGCGGCCAAGTGCGTTCAGAACGGCGGTGATGACCGAGGCACCGGCCATGTTCACCATCTTGTACTTGCCCTTCAGGATTGCCTCCCCGGACGACACGACATCGGCCATGGCCAGAATCCATCCATCGGGCAGTGGGCGATAGTGCGAGGGATTGGCGACATCCTCGAATTCCGCGAAGATGGGAATATCGTCCAGGAAGGCGGGCGCGGCGTCGATCTTCATGTGGAAGCCCTTTGGATCGGACAATGAAACACTCTTCCGGTCAACTTAGGCGCTGAGGGTCGCATAGGGAATGACTGGCGCAAGATCTTCGTCGCCATGGCACTGGCGGCTGACGTGCGGGGCGGACCTTCCGCGCGGCCGGTTCGGCCCCTGGTCGCTGCCGGATTGCATTCGATGCGCACAGTGGGCATGATCCCGGTCAGGTCCCCGGCTCTGGCGCACAACCTCTCATGTATAGCGAACCCTCGTCAGAGCATCGGGCCAAGGCGCGCCTCGTGGCCGAAATTGCCGCCGCCGAACGCCTTGCGAGGTCGGGGCACAGTGCCGAAGCCAATGAAATTCTCAGGGCCATTGCGAAAGACCCTGATGCGGCGCTGCTCGGATCTGGCACGGCGCTTGGGCTTCCGCGGAAACTTCACTCGGCCTTGGTTCGCCTCGCGAAGATCAGTGGTGATCAAGTTCAGATTGTCGGACTGAGGGCCACGGCGGTCCCCCCGGCCGGCATTTCGAACGATCTTTTCGCGGCTGGGTCCGGCGCGCGTGCCGCTCACGTTGCGGCGGCATCCTGGGCGGTGCCGAAGCGTATTCATCAGATATGGATTGGCGGCCCGCCTCCGATCGCCTGTGCGTCCTGGGCGGCCTTCGCGGCACGGCATGGCTGGGTCTATCGCCTGTGGGATGAATCCGCGCTGGAGGATCTCGGGGTCGCCGGCGATCCGCTGTGGCAGTCGATGCTCAGGCGTGGTGATTTGCCAGGGGCGGTCGATGTCGCGCGCTATCACCTTCTGCTGCGCGAAGGCGGCGTCTATCTCGATTGCGACTGGTACCCGGCCCGGGCAGATCTGCCGCCCGAAGCAGTCTTTCCGCTGCGGGGTCTTTCAGCCCTTGCGGAACCATCGCCGCGACTGGTTGCGGGCGATGGCCTCCTGCTGTCAAATGCCGTGATCGCGGCTCCGGCCCGGCATCCGGCGCTGGAGCATTTGATCGCAACCTTGCCGGCATTTGCCGACCGCCTTCCCGACGCGCCTGCCTGGTGGATCACCGGGCCGCTTGCGTTCACCCTGGCGGCGCGACTTGGGCCGGTCACGGTGCTGGATTCCGGTCTGGTGGCTGACCACCTTCCACGAAGCGCAGCGTTGGGCGACGCGCAACTGCACGCGGCAAGATGCGAGGCGACGGATGCAGCAGGGTTCCTGATCGCCTGGAAGAGTTGGTAGCCCCCCCGGACTTGTCAAGCCAAGGCAAGACTGCGAGGGGTTCATGGCAAGGCGTTTCAGGGCGCGAAGCGGAAGGGCGCACCCCATCAGATGCGTTGACGAAAGCAATCTGTAGCTTCAATGTCGTGTACGCGGCATAGTGAGTTGTGCCGGTCCTACGCGAAACAAGGTGTCATGCCGTGCTGCTCAATGACGAAGTCAACATGCTCAAGCAGGTGCCGCTCCTGTCGGGCATCGCTGAGGCCAAACTGAAGCTTCTGGCGTTCACGTCGGAACGGTTGACGTATCGCAGCGGCGACATTCTGTTCCGTCAGGGCGAGGACGGGGATGCCGCCTATGTGATCCTGCAAGGCCACGCAGCAGTGCTGGTCGAGACCCCGAGTGGCGAGATCAGGGTCGCGGATCTGTACGACAACTCCGTCGTCGGCGAGATTTCGATCATCTGCAATGTTGCGCGAACCGCGACGGTGCGCGCGGAATCCCAGCTTGAGGTGCTTCGGATCACCAAGGAGAACTTTAGTCGCCTGCTGTCGGATTTCCCGGAGATGACGCTTGAAATCCTTCGTGTGCTCGCGCAGCGTCTCAGCCAGACGACTGCGGAGCTAACCGCAGAGAGAAGCCAGAAGGCTCAGGATCTCCATTGACGGACGTCGTACGCATCTCGACCCGCAGGTGACTTGTGTCATGACGAAAGGTCCCTTCGAACTTCGGATATGGGGTGCGCGCGGCAGCTTGCCGATCGCTTCGCGGACATGCAGCCGGTTCGGCGGCAATACCATCACGTTTGAGCTGCGGTGCGGTCAACATGTGCTGTTCTTTGACGCGGGGTCAGGTTTGCCGCTGGCGGGCAAGGCGTTGCAGGCGGAAGGCAAGCGCGCGTTCCATCTGTTCTTCAGCCATTGCCACTATGATCACATCATGGGTCTGCCGTTCTTCCTGCCGCTCTACAAGACAGATACGACAGCGACCTTCTGGTCGGGTCATCTCGGGGCAGAAATGACCACCGAAGCCATGATCGCGGACTTCATGCGCGCGCCCTTCTTTCCCGTGGGGCCAGCGGTCTTCAAAGCGCAGATCGCAAACCATACCTTTCGGCCAGGGGACCGGCTGACGCCTTGCGAGGGGGTCGAATTGCAGACCCGCATGCTGAATCATCCGGGTGGTGCCATTGGCTACCGGGTGGAATATGCAGGACATTCCGTGGCGATGATCTTCGACACAGGTCATGTGCCCGGCACGCTTGACCAAGCCGTGATGGAGCTTATCAGGGACGTTGACCTCTTTCTCTATGACGCCACCTTCACGGAGGACGAGTTTGACCGCTACCCGGACTTTGGCCATTCGACGTGGCAGCAGGGGGTGCGGCTGGCCATCGCCGCCGGGGCAAGGCGCCTTGGCTTTGTCCATCACTCCCCCGGCCGCACCGATGATGAACTTGAAGAGATCGAAGCCGAGGCGCAGAAGCGTTTCTCCGGCGCGTTCTGCGCCCGGGACCTGCAAGTGATCGCCCTCTAGGTACCAGAGCGCGCGTGTCCTTCTGTCGCGGTGTCCGACCAGTGCGCGCTTGTGGGGCCTCGTACAAAGCCATCCAACAAACGCCCGCCTGCCGCAATGCCTCGATCTGGTGGGCCATGCTGGCGATGCTTTGGCTGAGCGTCTGCACCCCGTTCACGGCCAGAAATTTCTGCCCGTCGAGGGTTTCCACGTCACGGCCATCCAGGTTCAGCCCGCAGAAACACTTGCAACTGTCCTTGGCATGTCGTGCAAGCGCGCCTGTCAGCAGCGCCCGGCGTTGTTGCAGATGTCTGGGGTCCGAGGATTCACTCATCAACCGCTTCAACGCACTCGGCGCCGCCGAGATCATCCGCGTCGCCTGAAGCCAAAGGGGAAGTGGCAGTCACGCATCACGCCGTACTTCTGCAACAACGCCGGACAGACCGGCCGCAACACCTTTGCTCAGTCCTGCCGCAAGCGTCATGCCTTCTGTCATGCGAAAAGGAACTCCACTAGGCTAGTGGAGTCTTGCGCTGGGCAGCCCAAGCGGGTAAACGCAGGCCGTATGCCGCATTAGCACAGCTGGTAGTGCACCTCATTCGTAATGAGGGGGTCGGGGGTTCGAGTCCCTCATGCGGCACCACAGCATTCCGGCGCGGTCCTGCAACATCCCTGCAAACTTGACTCCGAACAGCAGAAAACGCTCTGTTATCAAGTGGGTTAGGCGCTTCCTCACGTAATGCGTGGGTCGGGGGCGAGTGCCTTCTGCAACACCGCCAAAACCACTTGACTCATAAAATCTTTCTGACCAATTTGTAGGAACAACTTTTAAACGCTTCTGCCAGGAGGGCGTTAAGCATCAGGATATGGCGATCCTTGACCTGCATCCGGATACATGGCGCAAGGCGCTTGGCATGGGCGCGGGTGACGAGCCTTCGGCGCTGATCCTTGAAGGAACATGGTGGCACAAGAAAGCCTTGGCGACGCGTCTGGGCAAACTGGAAGATGTGCAGGAAACCGCGTTTCCCGACATGTTCCTGGGCACATGGAAGGGCAATCGCGTGGCTTATTGCTGCGCCTATGGGGCGGCGCGGGCGGCCGAACCCGCGCATGTCTTCGCGCAGATGGGCACCCGATTGCTCATCCAGATCGGCACCTGCGGGACCTTTGTGGACGATGCGGCACCAGGAACGGTGATCCTGCCGACCCGCTGTGCCGCGCGGGATGGCGTTTCGCTCCATTACGGCGGCGCCGAAAGCGAGCGTCTCGATACAGGCTGGATCGCGCGCGCCGAGGCCAATCTGGCCGCCCGGGACATCAAGGTCCGCAAGGGCCGGCATCTGACCTGGCCAAGCCTTTTCGCGCAGTCGGATGCGATGTGCGAGGCCTGGGCACGCGAGGGGTTTCTGTCGGTCGACATGGAAACCTCGGTGGTCGCGGCAATTGCGCGGCGCTTTGGCGCCGCGGCCTTGTCGATGCTGAGTGTCTGGGACATGCTGGCGGCCGGGCGCACATTTCTTGACGCGCTGGCGGAACCAGACGCCGCCGCGCTCGCAAAATCGAATGAAGTCATCTTCGACGTGGCTCTCGACCTGGCCGAGGAGGCGGCCGCACGTCGCGCCGCATGAAGGGAATGGTGCAGGAACCAAGGTGCCTGTCCGCAATGAAAATACCAACCAACCGGGAGGATCAATTGAAACGCTTGATAATATGGGGACTGTTGTCCTCGGTTGCCGCCTTCGCACCGATGGCAGAGGCGGATACGGCCGATGGGGCGGCGCTGAACGCGATGACCTGGGATCAGGTCGTCGAGATGGCGCGCGGCGGCACAGTGAACTGGTTCATGTGGGGCGGCGCCGACAACATCAACCGCTATGTTTCGGAGACGGTCGGCGAGGTGCTGAAATCGCAGTACGGGGTCACGCTCAACCGGGTCGGCGTCACCGATACCGTCGAGGTTGTGAACATCGTGCTTGGCGAGAAAGAGGCCGGAGTCACCGACAAGGGCTCGGTGGACATGATCTGGATCAACGGCGAAAACTTCCGCACCATGAAGCAGGCCGATCTGGCCTACTGCGGCTACACCGGAATCCTGCCCAACAACGCCTTGGTCAACTGGGACAACGCCGCCATCGCCAACGATTTCGGGGTGCCGGTGGACGGCTGCGAGGTGCCATGGTCAAAGGCGCAATTCGCCTTTGCCTATGACAGCGCGACGCTACCCAGCCCGCCCAGATCAATTCCCGAGTTGATCGACTGGATCAAGGCCAATCCGGGCCAGTTTACCTATCCTGCCCCGCCCGACTTCTCCGGCTCAGTGTTCGTGCGCCATGTGTTCTATTACGCGGCGGGTGGTGTCGATAACCTGCTGGGAGATTTCGATCAGGCCAAATACGACGCGGCGGCAGAGAAAACCTGGGCAATCCTGAACGATCTCAAGCCCTATCTGTGGCGCGAGGGAAAGACGTATCCGGCGTCGATCAACGCGCTGCAACAACTGTTCGCCAACAAGGAAGTTGCGCTGTATTTCAGCTACGAGCCGTCCTCGTTCGGGACTGCGGTCGAGAACGGGACCTTCCCACCCACTGTGCGCTCCTACGGGCTGACCGATGGCACCATCGGCAACACCAACTACACGCTGATCCCGTTCAACTCGCCCAACAAGGCGGCGGCTCTGGTGCTGCAAAACGTCTTGCTGTCGGGTGAAATGCAGTTCGAAAAGGCCCGCCCCGAGGTTTGGGGGGCCACGGCGGCCATCGAGATCAGCCGCACCTCGCCCGAGATTCAGGCGCAGTTCGCCTCGCTGGTGCAGCATCCGTCGGTCGTGCCGATGGCCGAACTTGCTCAGGCAGCGCTGCCAGAGTTGCAGGCGTCGTGGATCACCGCGATCGAACAGGGCTGGCAGAAGAACGTCGGCCAGTGAGCATCGGCTTCGGTGGCACCAGCCGGGTGCCGCCGAACGCTTTGCCATGCTGGAATCTCCGGGAGGTCGCGGGCAGACATGTCTGATCGCTTGAAAATCGCGCTGTTGCTCGCGCCGGCGCTGGTCATCATCGGCGGCCTCTTCTTTGGCGGCCTTGCAATCGGCCTCGTGCGGTCATTCAACTACATGCCGGTCATCGGCCTGACGCAGCCCAATCTTGATGCCTATGTCGCGGTGTTCACCTCGCGTGAATTCTACCTGTCGTTCTTGCTGACCTTCCACATCTCCTTCACCTCGACGCTGATTTCATCGGTGCTGGCGGTCGCGGCGGCGCTGTTGCTGCGGCGACAGTTCTTTGGCCGGGCCGCGATCAACTTTCTCTTTCAGTTGAACCTGACGGTGCCACATCTGGTCGGCGCGATCGGTATTCTCTACCTTTTCTCGCAATCCGGCAGTTTTGCGCGGCTGGCGGCGGAATGGGGCATGATCGCCAAGCCGGGCGACTTCCCGGCGCTGGTCTTCGACCCCTACGCCATTGGCATCATCCTGCAATATGTCTGGAAGGAGATTCCGTTCATCGGGGTGATCGTGCTGGCCAACATGCAGGCGCTTGGCGAGGACTATGAAAGTGTCGCGCGTTCGCTGGGGGCCAACCGCTGGCAGGCGTTCCGCTATGTGTTGCTGCCGCTGATCTTTCCGGGGGTGCTGTCGGCATCGGTGATGGTGTTTGCCTTCACCTTCGGCGCCTACGAGATTCCGGCAATTCTGGGGGCGAACTACCCGGCGGCGCTGCCGGTGCTTGCGTACCGCAAATACACCGATGTCGATCTTGCCGCGCGGCCTGAGGCGATGGCGATGGCCATTGTCATCGCGGTGGTGAGCGCGATCATGATCCTGCTCTATGTGCGCTATTCGCGCCGCAACATGCGGGGTTGAGAACTTGGAACGCAAATCGCTATTTCAATCTGGTTTCCGCGTCCTGACCGGGGCGCTTCTGGTGGTCTGGCTGGTGCTGCCGCTGGTGCCGCTGGCGATCTGGTCGTTTGCGCGGGGCTGGTTCTTCCCCGACATCCTGCCGACCGTCTGGACGCTGAATGCGTGGCGTTTTGCGCTTTCTGATGGGTCCGGCGTGCTTGGAAGCCTGTGGCTGACGATCTGGATTGCGCTGGCGGCCACCGGGCTGTCGATCCTGGTGGGGGTGCCTGCGGGGCGCGCGCTGGGGCTGCACAAGTTTCGCGGCAAGGAACTGGTCGAATTGCTCATTCTTGCACCGGTGATCGTACCCGGCATCGCGGTGATCCTCGGCATCCATTCGGTCTTCATCAACCTTGGTCTGACCAACACCGTCACCGGTGTGGTGCTGGTGCACCTGATCCCCACCCTGCCTTACATGGTGCTGGTGATGTCGGGGATCTTCGCCAATTTCGACCCCGCGTTCGAGGCGCAGGCGCGCAGCCTTGGCGCCGGCCCGCTGCAGACCTTCTGGTATGTCACGCTGCCCGCGATTTTGCCGGGGATCATTGTCGGTGGGCTCTTTGCCTTTCTGGTGTCCTGGAGCCAGTACATCCTGACGCTGATGATCGGCGGCGGGCGGGTGGTCACGCTGCCGCTGCTCTTGTTCAACTTTGCGACCTCGGGACGCAATGACATCACCGGAGCCATCGGCATGATCTACATTCTGCCCGGCGTCCTGATCCTGATCCTGACCGCACGACACCTTTCGGGCCGCAGTGGCGCCGTCGGAGGCTTTGGCCGGGTATGACTCATGTCAGCATCAACGGCCTTACCAAGCAGTATCCCGGCGCCGCCATTCCCGCGCTCGACCGGCTGTCGCTTGAAATTCCAAGCGGTGAGCTGACCGCCCTGCTTGGCCCCTCGGGCTGCGGCAAGACCACCACCATGAAGATGATTGCCGGGTTGCTGGAACCGACCTCGGGCGATGTCACCTTTGATGGCCGCTCGATCCTGCGTGACAAGCCCGAGCGCCGGGGCGTGGTGATGGTGTTCCAGAACTATCTTCTCTTCCCCTACATGAGCGTGGCCGACAATGTTGGCTTCGGGCTGAAGATGCGGGGCGTGCCCAGACCCGAGATCGAGGCGCGGGTGACTGAAATGCTGGCGCTTGTCAAACTGCCCGAGCTTGGCCGCCGCCGCCCGGCCGAGCTTTCGGGCGGGCAGCAGCAGCGGGTCGCCCTGGCGCGGGCGCTGATCGTGCAGCCGAACGTGCTGTTGCTTGATGAACCGCTTTCAAACCTTGACGCGCATCTGCGCTTCGAGATGCGCGACCTGATCCGCAGCCTGCAGCGCGACATGGGCATCACGACGATATTCGTGACGCATGATCAGGAAGAGGCGGTGGTTCTGGCCGACCGGGTGGCGCTGATCCTTGACGGGAAGCTGCGGCAATACGCCCCGGCCGATGTCTTTTACAAACGCCCTGCCGACGAACCGGTGGCGCGGTTCTTTGGCGGCCAGAATTTCGTACCGGGGCAATCGGATGGCGCCGTGTTCGAGTCTGCGCTCGGGCGCCTCTTGCTGCCGGAAGGTGCGCGCAAGGGTGCGGGCAAGTTGACCGTGCGGCCCGAGAACGTGAAGATCGGGGCGGGTGCGGAGAACGCCCTGACCGCAACGCTGGTCGAGCGCATCTACCTTGGGACCCAAACCCGCTTGCGGTTGCGCGTGGGTGATGTCGCACTTGAGGCGATTGCAAACCCGGAGGATGCCGAAGGCTTTTCGGCAGGCGACACCGTTCCGATCACGCTGCCGCGCCAGACGCTGTGGGTGCTGGAATGACGGGGGGCACAGGCATGAAATTTGGTGTGCACGCAGGACTCTGGATGGCGCGCTGGACCGACGATATCGCGCCGATCCTGAAAACCGTGGCCGACCTCGGCTTTGACGGCGTCGAGATCTCGCTCTTGGGGATGGATGACGACCGAGCCGCCGCGCTTGGCAAGCTGATCCGTCACCATGGGTTGGGCGTGACCTGCTCCGACGGGCTGTCGCGCGCTGCCGACATCACCTCGGACGATGCCGGGGTGCGGCAGGCGGGACTTGCGCATCTGCGTTGGGCGGTGCGCACCGTGGCCAAACTCGGCGGCAGCGGGCTTGCCGGGGTGGTCTATGCGCCGTGGGGTGTGTTCGACCCGCCGCGCAAAGCCGCGCGCGCCGCGCAGTCGGCCGAGATGCTGGCAGAGATCGACGCCGATCTGGCGGCGCACGGCGTGAGACTGGGACTGGAGGCGATCAACCGCTTCGAGACCGATCTGGTCAACACCGCCGCCGAAGCGGTGGCACTGGCGCGCGCCACCGGCTCGCCGCGGATCGGGGCGCTGCTCGATACCTTCCATCTCAACATCGAGGAAAAGAACATTCGCGGAGCAATTGCCGGCGCGGGCGACAGGCTGGTGCACTTCCATGTATCCGACAACGACCGCGGCGTGCCGGGTTCAGGGCATGTGCCCTGGGCTGAGGTTCGGGCGGGGCTGGCGGATGCGGGCTACCGCGGCTGGATCGTGGCCGAGATGTTCGTGGTGCCGGGCAACCCGGCGAGCGCCGACCTCAACATCTGGCGCGCGATCGAGCCCGATGCCACCGGCGCCGCGCGCGCGGCGCTGGATTTCATGCGCAAGACCTTCGCATGAGAGCGTTTTTCGATCATCTCGTGACCCGCTTCGAGCGACTGGAGCCAATGCTGAACGGTCTCGATGCTGCCACCGGCGACGGCGACCACGGCGCGACGATGCTCAAGGGCCTGCGCGCGGCCGCGGCGGCGCCTGACGACCCGGCAAAGGCGTTTCGGGTGGCGGCTGGGGGGGCATCAGGCTCGCTCTTCGCGCTGCTGATTGCGGCGCTGAGCCGCGTCGATGCGGCACCGCTCGGGTCATCGCTTGGTGAAGCGGCGCGCAAGATCGCGATGGTCGGGCAGGCGAAACCGGGCGACAAGACCATGCTTGATGCGCTGATCCCGGCAGCCGAAGCGGCAGCTGCGGCGCCGGACCGGGCGGCGG
>JBGSNN010000369.1:0-4304 GCA_041739655.1 Albidovulum sp.
CCGGCTGGGCTGGAGGCGGCGCGGGTCGCCGCCGAACGCGGCCACCGCGTCACCCTCTTCGAGGCGCAACCGCACATCGGCGGCCAGTTCCGGCTGGCCGGAATGCAGCCCCGGCGCGGCCAGATCCTCGACCTCATGGACTGGTACGAACGCCAGCTTGCAAGGTTGCAGGTCCGCCTGCACCTCAATACCTATGCCGAAGCCGAGGACATCCGCGCCTGCGCCCCCGATGGCGTCGTCCTCGCCACCGGCTCGCTGCCCGACCCGGACGGATTTCAGCGCTGGCTGCCCGGCAGGGATCGCCTTCCCGGCATCGAGAACGGCAACGTCTGGTCGCCCGAGGAGGTGATGCGCCGCGAGGCGAAGCTCGGGCCCGAGGTGATCCTCTACGACGAGGGCGGCAACTGGCGCGGTCTCGGCACCGCCTGGTCGCTCGCCGAACGCGGGCATCGCGTGACCATCGTCACGCCTGAGCCGTTCATCGGCAAGGAACTCGCCCGCACCTCTGCCGACATCGGCCTGCGCCCCCGCCTCGCGAAACTGGGCGTCCGCTTTCTCACCGAGCATCTCGTCGCCGACTGGCACGGCAGCGCGGCCACGCTGCGCAATCTCCTGACCGGAGAGACGACCCGCCAGGCCGCCACCGCGCTCGTGATGTCCACCACCAACCGCGCCTTCGATCCGCTGTCCGCAGAGCTTGCCGGGATCGAAACCCACCTCATCGGCGACGCCGCCGCGCCAAGGCAGGCACCCTATGCGTTCCATGAGGGGCGGAAGGTCGGACTCGCCCTCTGAGCTTCCTCATCGCGCAAATACATTGCGGGGGTCCGGGGTGCAAACCCCCGGGCACTGCCTTAGAGATTGAACACCCGACTCGGGTGCAACTCTCCCGACCTGTAGGTGCCGACCGCGACGGCGCGGCCCTGATGACTGGCCCACGCCGCGTCGCCCCAGTCCACGTCCGAGGCGATCACCTGTCCCGGATTGCCGTTGCGCAGCCGCGCCGCGCCCTCGGCCGTCGCCTTCAGCTCTGGCAGATCGGCCAGTCCTACCTCCAAGGGCAGAAGAAGCGCATCGAGCGCGGCGGTCCCCGCGAGTGCGTCGATCCGCTCAAGGCTCACCCCATCCGATGCCGCGAACGGGCCCGACCATTCGCGGCGGAGCCAGAGGACATGACCATGACACCCGAGCGCCGCCCCCAGGTCGCGGGCGATCGACCGGACATAGCCGCCCTTGCCGCAGACCATCTCAAGCTCGACCGTATCGGCATCGGGGCGCGCGACCATTTCCAGGCTTTCGACCCAAAGCGGACGCGCCGCCAACTCCATCTCCTCGCCCGCCCGGGCCAGCGCATAGGCGCGTTCGCCGTCCACCTTCACGGCGGAAAACTGCGGCGGCACCTGCATGATCTCGCCGCGGAACGCGCCAAGTGCCGCACTGATTGCCTCATCGGCGGGCCGCAGGCCCGAGGTCGCGATCACCTCGCCACTGGCATCGTCGGTCCGCGTCGCAGCCCCCAGCCGCACCGCAAAGCGATAGCATTTGAGCGCGTCGGTGATGTAGGGAACCGTCTTCGTTGCCTCGCCGAGCGCGACTGCAAGAACGCCGGTCGCCTCGGGGTCCAGCGTCCCGGCATGCCCGGCCTTCTTCGCGCCGAAGGCCCAACGCACCTTGTTGACGACCGCGGTCGAGGTCACGCCCGCTGGTTTGTCGACCACCAGCCAGCCCGAAATGTCGCGGCCCTTCTTGCGTGCCATTGCCTGCCTCACGAGATCCAAGGGGCCGGGCTTAGCCGAAAGGCCGGGCCCGCGTCAATCCGCCGGAACCGCGAGGCCGACCATCGGCCCCATCGGAAAGCCGAGATCGTTGCGCCCGATCTCGGGCGCATAGAGGCGCGAGATGTTGCCGTCGAAGTAGAGCGCCGCGGGCGTCTTCAGCCTGTCGCGGAAGACCCGCGCGAAGCGGTGAAAGTTCACCGGCGCATCCGACATGACGAACCATGCGGTGCGGCCATCCGCGCTGACGCCCACGCCATTGCGGTAGTTCAGCGAGTCCGACCCGGCGACAAATCTCGGATGCAGCGCCCCGTCGATCACCAGCATCGGCCCGGACTGCGTCGCGAACCGGCAGGCGGGGTTGTCCCGCACATAGCGGCGGGATTCGATCACCGCGAAGGCGCCCTCCCGGATGCAGAAGACACCGTTGGGCAAGAGACCGAAATTCCCCGGCCCGGCCGAGGTGACGATCTGGCGCAGGGTCTCGCCCTTTTCGATGTAGAGTCCGACCGGGCTTCTGTCGGGATGATACATGCCGGCATTCATCGCGAAGGCGAGGCGGCGCCCCTCGGACGCAAGTTGTGTCTCGACCCGGTCGAACCCGGCCAGCGGTATGCCGTCGGGGCCGTTCAGGAACAGCCGCAGATCGTCGCCGGCATGCACTTCGCAGACGGAATAGCGCACTTCCTCGAAGGTCTCCGTAGTACAGGTCGCGGCCGCTGCCGGGGCGGAGCAGGCAATGAGGGCGAAGAGCCTAGCCCAGATCGTCATCGCGATCATCGGGTCTTGCGATATCGCGCTGCACCTTCTCATCGGCCAGAAGTCGGCGCATCCTGTCCATCTGATCGAAGGTTTCATCCAGCATGAAGCGCAGTTCCGGCGCGAATTTCAGTGTCATCTCGCGCACGATGAGATGGCGAATTTCGCCCTTTGACCGGTTCAGTGCTTTCAGCGCCTCGTCGCCCCCGGACCCGCCCAGCGGCAGGACATAGGCGGTGGCGACGCGCAGATCCGCCGACACCCGCACCTCACCCACGGTGAGGGAATGGCGCGCCAGATCGTCATTGTGGACCTCCCCACGCATGAGAATCTCCGACAGCCTCCGGCGGATCGCTTCTCCGACCCGAAGCTGACGTTGCGATGGGGCTTTGCCCGTGCTCAGGTGACTGTGTGCCATGACCCCGATGTAGGCCAAGCACGATCAACCCGCAACGGGGGCTTTGCCAACCTTTGGCGGACCGGCTAAACCGGGCCGACCGGAAGAGGAGGCGACGGGATGCAATCAGCGCAGGAACTGCCGGGGATCGTGGTGACGGGGGTCTCTGGTCGCATGGGCCAGATGCTGGTCAAGCTGATCTCGGCGTCCGACAAGGCGCGTCTTGTCGGCGCGGTGGAGCGCAGGGGCACACCCTGGATCGGCCGTGATCTTGGCGAGGCGATGGGCGGTGCCGCAACCGGCGTGACCGTCAGTGACGACCCGCTGGAGGCTTTCGCCAGAGCGCAGGCGGTGATCGACTTCACCGCCCCCGCTGCCACGGTCGAATTTGCTGCGCTGGCCGCGCAGGCGCGCGCCGTCCATGTCATCGGCACCACCGGCCTTGAGGCCGGGCATCTGGAAAAGATCAAGGCTGCGGCCCGTCATGCGGTCATCATCCGCGCCGGAAACATGAGCCTTGGCGTGAACCTCCTGACCCGTCTGACCCGAAAGGTCGCCGAGGCTCTCGATGCCGACTGGGATATCGAGATCGTCGAGGCGCATCACCGCATGAAGGTCGATGCCCCCTCGGGCACCGCTCTGATGCTGGGTGAGGCGGCGGCGCAGGGACGCAAACTGAACCTTGCGGACGCCCGCGCCAGTGGCCGCGACGGCATCACCGGTGCGCGGCGCCGTGGCGATATTGGGTTTGCCGCGATCCGGGGCGGTGACATCGTCGGCGAACATGAGGTGATCTTTGCCGGCGAGGGCGAGCGCGTGATCCTCCGCCACGTCGCGACCGACCGCGCGATCTTTGCCCGTGGTGCGCTCCGCGCGGCGCTCTGGGGGCAGGACAGGAACCCCGGCGAATATGACATGATGGATGTGCTGGGGATCTGAGGTGCCACGCCGGCTCGGGGGCATCGAGCCCCGCCACCGGGGCTGCGGGCGGCCTGAAGACCGCCTCAGAAATCGATGGCAAGACCCTTCCTTTCCCAATCGCCGTAGCGCACCGGCTCTGGTCCATCGCGGCCGCCGTGTTCTTTTGGCAGCTCCGCTCCGGTGCGGGCGCGCCGCCGCGCCTCGGCCGCCGCCAGGGCGCGCTTGGCGGCGTCGGGAAGGTCGTTCTTGCGAGTATCGGTCATGGCGCTGTCCTTGTCGGGATGTCCGCCATGATATAGGCGGCAGGGCAGGCAGGGCAACCGAGGGCAGAATGGTGGCGAACCCGACCGCAAGAAGCGCCGCCGCTCGGCTGGTCGAGGGCGTGACCGCAGAGCACGCCTCGCTCTCCGATCAGGTGCAGCGCGGCGCGCTGGCGTCGCTCACCCCGCCGG
>JBGSNN010000413.1:0-10102 GCA_041739655.1 Albidovulum sp.
CTCGGCACCACCTTCGATCAGGCCGGGATGGTGGGCCATATCCTGCATCCGGCGACGGGCCTGCCGACGCCAGCGGCCTGGCGCAGCGTCTCGATCTCGGCCGCGTCGGCCGCAACCGCGGATGCGCTCTCGACCGCCGCCTGCCTGATGCCCGTCAAGGCCGAGATTGCGCGGATCGTCGCGCTCTTCCCGTCGTCCCGGATAGAAAGCATCGTCTGACCCCGATCCGGACCTTCGCAGCCCCTGCGCGACGCCCGCCCGGGGCCGGGCTCAGTCCGGCAGGTCGTCTAAGGGCCGGTCAAGCAGACCGGCTTTGCGGAGCGTGTCAACGGGATAGGTTGGGTCGGCGAAAAAGCGATCGAGCGAAAATTCGGGTTCGAGACGTTTGAGCGCGCGATACTCGCTGCGCGCGGTGTCGGTATCCCCGGAGTGCAGCGACAGGCCGAGGATCTGACGGTGCGGCGCAAGGAATTCCGGACACCGCGCGGCGGCACGTTTGGCGGCGTCAAGCGCCTCGGCGAAGCGATGCGTCGAGATGCAGACGAGACTGTGATAGAGGTCCCAAAGGTGCCTGATGTCGGCGCGCGCGAGGGCGGTCTGACAGAACGTCGACACGCGGTAGGCCTCTTCACTGCGGCCCGTCATGCCATAGGCGATGGCCAGCGACTGATGCGCGAGCAGGTTTCCCGGATTGGCTGAAAGCGCCTCTTCGGCCAGCCGTGCGGCCTGCTCGATCTCGTCGAAAAGCATCATCCGCGTCAAGGCCACCAATGCCAAGGCCTGGGCGTTCTGCGGCGAGAGGTCAAGCGCCTGCCGGGTCAGTGCATCGACCTCGGCCACAAGATCGGGCCCGGCAGGTTCCAGCCTGTCGATCACCTGCGCCATCCGGATGAAGGCCTGCCACGCGAGATAGACGCCATTGCGGTCCGCGTCATAGGCGCGCCCCATCAGGGCGGCCGCCTCTGAGACCTGGGTGGTGTCAAAGCAGTAGAGCCGGCGCAGCGCCAGATTGGCGAAGCCCGCGGCAATCACTTCGGGCCGGTTCGGACCCAGCGTCTGAGGCAGCTTGGACAGGCTGCGGGCCGCCGCGTTGTGGGCGAACTCTGCAATGAACTCATTGGTCAGCGCGCTGGTCTTGCCGGCGGGCTGCTGCCGAAACCCCGAGAAGAGCACGCGCCCGGTCTGTTCATGCACAACCCGGGTGAAGACGACGCTGGACGACCCGTCATGCGCGACCTCGCAACTGACCTGAATGTCGTCCACCCGCAGCGGGCCAGGGGCCGGCGCGACGATGTTTTCGGCGACGCGCCAGGCCGACAGCGCATCTTCGATATTCTGGCCGATCTGATCGGCAAGCGCTTGCGCGGCAATTCTTGCGCCGCCGGTCTCTTCGCCGACATACCTGCAATGCAGGTTGATCGGCCGCAACGACGGCGGGTTCCTTGCGTCCCGATCCGTGCAGAGCCGCTGCCGGAAGGCGGCGAGCCAGGATTCGAATTCCGGGTCGCGGACATCGAGCCCTTCGAGAATTTCATCGGGGGCGATGGCCTCTGGCGGCGGCGGTTCAAGGTCTGTCCCGATCTGGTCTGCCGTGAGCCAGACATTGGTCCGGTCCGCCGAAAGCAGCGGCGCAAAGCGTCCAAAGCTGGTCCGGATTTCGCGCAGCGCCTGACGCAGGCTCCCGCTGGCCTGCTGCGGGGCGCGATTACTCCAAAGCCGGCTTTCAAGCCAGCGCCGCGACCGGCGATGCTCGGGCGCGTCGTACAACAGAACCAGCAGGGCCTGCGCTTTTGCACCGTTTGGCGTCAGCACTGTTCCGTCCTCGGCAATGACCGAAAACATTCCGCGGAACGTCATGCGACACGCCGACATTGCCGTTACCGAAAAGCTGCATCCAAACTGCGACTATGACCGAAATCGCGCCGGAAATAAACCGGCACGTGAATCTGCCGTGAAAAATCGGCGGGCGCCGCGACGAGTGTTGGACAATGCCGACGCCGGTTGCGACTCTGGAATACCGACTTTCAGGTGGGGGCAGTCTCGAACATGGCTGGAAAAGCGGGCAAGGCGGGGAAGGCCGGCAAAGCCGGGAAGGCGGGCAAGGCTGGGAAGGCCGCAGGTTCCGAGTCCGATCACGCCGGAGGCGCCGACGATAGCGACCTTTCGCAGGCGCTCCTGGCACAATCGAACGGCATTCGAGGGTACTGGACGGGCGCTGCGTCGCGCAGGCCTGCCTATGACGCGAACGGTCCCCACACCTTGGGCGCGATGTGGCCCCGGATGAAACCGCTGGACGCCATTCCGCGTCAGGTCGTCATCGACGATGTGCTGCTGAAGCTGTTCCGGGTGGTTCCCGGCTACGGCGCGACGCCCCCCTACGATAAAACCAGACGCGCCAGCGTCAGGACCTTGTTCGATACGAACGGCAGACCCGGAGCGGGGGCTGAACTGGTTGGGTTCACCCGCCCGGACACGGACATGGGGGCGATACAGGCCCAGTTGCAGTTTGTCGATCAGGCCGCCGACCTGCGCGCCGACCGGCTTGCGGAAATCGTCGTTCAACAGGACGACATCCTGTCATTCTTCGGCTCGGCGCTGCATTTGCACGATGTCGAGACCGAGTGGACGCTTGAGCTTCTGACAGCGGTGGTCAGGGTTGCCGGTTACATGGTCATGCCGCTGAAGCACTACTTCGACGTGCCGCGCGCGGTGGAATATGCGATGGAAATCCTGCCCGTCATCCAGACCCCGACCCATGCCGCCTGGCCGAGCGGACATGCGACCGAGGCCTTCGCGCTGGCCACCGTGATCGACGCGGTGCTGACCGAGCCCGTGACCGGGATGTATTCCGCGACCGATGCCATTGAAAAGCAAACGATTCCCATGCGCATCGCGGCGCGCATCGCGGACAACCGGACCATTGCCGGAGTGCACTATCCGATGGACAGCATGGCCGGAGCGCTTCTTGGCGTCGCGCTTGGCGAAGCCATCGTGAACTATGCGACAGGGGCAGGGCAGACACGGGCTTTCAAGGTTGCGGGGGCTGGGCTGAACGCCAGGGACTTCTCGCTGACCGAAGTCCTCGGCCTCTTGCCGAAGACCGCTGTGGTGACAATCGACCTTCCGAAACCGGTTTATCTTCGTGACGGCATCACCGGCGCGCTCTTCGCGGCGGCGCGCACCGAGCAGGGCCACTAGCCGGACCCGTAACGGGTCCTAGCCGTCGCGCCGTCGGATGGCGGGGTTCCTGACGATCGTCGTGGCGCCCAGTCGCGCGTGGGCTGCGGTGTTCCCGACCTCGCAAAGGGCTGTCTTGCCCAGGCGTTTGTGAACGAGGGCGCGGCTGTAGGTTGCCGCCGCCACGCTGCTACCGACGAGCTGCGCGGCGCTGCCGGAGGCCGATCCCGAAGCCGTGATGCCGGATCCGGTGCGGCCGGTCTCGGTCAGCGCCGCGGCTTCCGGTGCCCTGACCGTCCAGGTCGCCCCTTCGCTCGCGTAGCGCGCGGGCTTGACGACCGGGGGCTTGCCTTGCCGCACCAGCGCCGAGCCGACGGGGTGAACCTGTTTCGACCGCGATGTCGCATAGGCATTGTTGGTTCCCGCATGTGTGATCGGGCCCGCGCCGAGGCCGCTGTGGTCGCGGTGCTCAGGGTTCCAGTCGCCGCCGGGGTCGGCCTCGAAATAAGCCTGCCTGCCCACCACCTTGTAGCCCACCGCCGCGTCGTCACGCTGAATCTGGAGCGTCACCGGTCCGGCATCCGGCTTTGAAGAGTGCAGGTCGATCCGCCAACGCCCGGAGGGGGCGGTGATCTGCCAGCCCGTGGCTGCCGGCGTTCCAGTTTCAGGTGGCAGAACTCCGGTCGGCGCAAAGGCGAGTGCGAGGTACGAGCGCACCCGTCGACCGCCGATAGCGCCCGGACGTACCTTGGTGCGGTAGAGGCGTGCCACGGTGTTGCCGACGGCGATGATGTCGACATGGAATCCGGGTGCCGGCCGGAGCGGCCCGAGACGGGTTCCGTCGGGCGCGACAAGCGTCACCTCGAGCGCCCCAAGGTCGGCTTCGTAGATGGCGTCGTCCCTCTCTTGCGGCCGGATTTCGACGTAGCTTGCGGTGCGGTCGTCGCGTTGCAGGCACAGCCCAACGCTTGCGCCGGTCGTGCCGAGGGATTCTATCTCGGCAACCTGCCGCGTCTCGTACTCGGACCCGAAGGGCAGGACGATGTCCACATTCACCGGCGATTTCAGCGCGGGATGAGCGGCCAGCGCGATTTCGCGGTCGATCTGCTGTTCGAGAAACTTGCTGCCATCCTTCGGGCCCGCCAGCACGCCGAGACTGGCGTTGACGACGAGGTCGTTGATCCCGTTGCCACGCGCCACCAGGATCATCCAGCGCAGTGCCTGAAGCAGGTGGGTCTCAAGCCGGGCTCCCGAGGTATCGTCAACCGCATCCGGCGGAAGCTGCGCGCCGATCAGCGGCACGTCCGCAAGCTCGGCCCCGCCTGCGGCCAGATCGAGGATATGGGTGCCGTGGCTCGCCAGTTGCAGGTTGGTCTGGGTCAGGCCCTGCGGATAGATGCGCCGATTTTCCCGTCGATAGAGTTCGGTCTCCGCCGTCGCTGCGGCAAGGAAGGTGTCGAGTGTCGCGGGCGCCAGGACGCTGCCGACATGGAGCGCGCCCGTGGCGTCGCTTTTGGCGAGGCTTTGATGCCAGAATGACAGGAACCGCGTCCACCTTGCCGGCGACGTGGCGGCAGGCAGGGTGAAGCGATGGTTCAGATAGCAGATGCCGTCATCAATGATGCCAAGGGCAACCTTCGACGCGGCGCGGTCGAGCCGGTCAATCGCAAAATCGCGCGGCTTGCGCCCGCTATCGATCTCGACCGGACTTCCGACATGGAGGATGTCATAGAACGGGCGACCGCGTGATGTCTCGGTCGCGGGGACCTGCAAGACCCGGGCATAGAGAAAGACCTCGATCGGCGTTCCGGCCGGACGGTTCTCGGCGATCAGCCTTTCCAATGGCTCATAGCGAAGGGTGCTGTCGTTCTCGACAAGCTTGAAGAACCCGGCAGGGTCTTTGGTCTTGGTCGCCCTGACGAAGATCGGCTCGTAGAGCGCGAAGCCCTTGGTGTCATCCCCTGCCGGTGCCGGGGCGCCCGCGGACCCGGCCGCGTCCGCGCCGAAGAAGCCTTCGGGCAGATTTTGCGTCACCACGCTGCGCCAGGGACTGCGCCGGAGAAGCGTCATGGACCAATCGAGATAGGGGTCCCAGCCTGCTGTTTCGGCCTTGTCCCCGAGTTCCCAGTCCATGACCGCACCTCCGCTGGCATGACGCCAGTCAACGTCCCATCGGCACGGCCGGTCAACGATCTCACGATCCTCTCCGCCATTTTTCACGCTGCGATCACGCGGCGGGGAGATGATTCTGCATGTCCGGTGCGGCGGTGTCGAGAAGGTGCCGATCAGCACCGGCGCCGTAGGCTGACTGATTTCATCACGCGCGGGCCCAGAAGCAACGCGCCTATTTCCCGAGGATTCTTGAAATGACACACAGCATTGAAACGACGGTGACCTCCGATGCGGATGCGCGCATCGCGCAGCTCTACACGGACCTTCGCGACGCATGGACGCGCCTTGAGGCGGTTGAAACGATCATCGCGGGGGCCGGTTCGGACCGCGCTCCCAAGGGGTCAGCCGCCGCCTATGAGGCGCTGCTCACCACGGTCGGCGAGCTTGAGGACGCCATGCGCCAGGCGCTTTCCGATCGTGTTGCCGAACTGGATCACCGGATCGGCACCGCGCTTGTGGAGAAGATCGGGACCTTCGAATTCTTTGGCAGGGACGGTGCCTTGGTGGCCGGTGAGGCCCGCCTGACCGACGTTGTCGCCGCGCGCCTCAAGTGCGAGGCGATGGACGATGCAATGCGGCGCCTGCTTGACCTCATCACGCTCAGCCAGATCCGGGACGAGACCGATGCCGCGACCTATCAGGACCGCGTGTCCGCGGCCTTTGACCGGCTCCAGCGCGCGGCGCGCGGGTTTGCCGGTCTGATCGACGACCCCGACAGGAGCGACGAAGCAGGCCGCGGCGAGCTTGCCACCCTGGCGGACCTGATGGCAGAGCTGACGGCCTGGAAGGACGCCAGACCCGATGGCTTGAAGACGGAGTTCGCGCGATCGCTGATTGCCGTCGATCGTCAGGTTCGGGCCCTGAGGGCCATTTCGCATGTCCTTTCCTGCCATCGCGCAATCACCGCCGCCGTCGCCACGGATTTCTGCGGCGACGAGAACCGCCGCCATGTGCGCGACGTGACGCAGGCTGTCGCGACCCGGTCCGGGCATTGGGCGGCCGTCGCGCTCGTTGCCGCCGGAGGTGCAAGCCTTCTCGCCGACCGTGTCCTTGCCGTCTCGGGGGCGCTCGGTAGTCTGGAGACCCGCCCCCCGGTTCTGATCGCTGCCTTCGCCGCAGTATTCGCGCTGTCCTGGCTCGTCCGCAGCGCCTGTCGGAGTTGCCGGGTGAAGCGGCTTCGCGGCGCCATGACGACGAGCCTTCGTGGCCTTTGCGAGTTGGACCATGCTGCTGAAGAGCAGCCCCAAAGTCGCGGTCCGGGCGATCTTGTTCGGCGGTTTGCGCGCATGATTGCAGACCGCGCCCCGGCGCGCATCAAGGCTCTGGCCGCAGAGCGCCCCTCGCAAAGCGGCACCCGGTTCTTCCAAAGGGTCACGCTGGGCCGCTTTTCGGGCGCCGGGGCGACGCAGCCTGCCTCCCGCGCGGTCTTCGCCCCCAGTGCGGCGCGCGATCCGGCGTCTCCTGGCCTGGGACGGCTTGCGAGGTCGGCCCTCAGCAACCTCGTCCTCGCCGGAATCACTATCGTCACCGTCCTGGCGCTAGTTGCAGCCGGGGCAACCCGCCCGGCGCATCGCATCAGCGATGACCGCAGGATGCAGGACGAACCGTCGGTGTCGGGCGGCGCGCGCGATGGCGGCACACTGTCCGGCGAAACCTCGTCAGTGCTTTCCCGCGCTGCCAAGATCCGGGTGCTGGGTATCCGGGGGCGGCTCGTGCCTGTGGCCGGACGCACGCGCACCTGACCAGACCGCCGATCCGGTTGCGCCGCCCCCACCTGTGAGCCGCCGCTCAGACCACCTCGACCGAGAGCGTTCCAAGCCCCGCGATGCTGGCCTCCATCATGTCGCCGATCACCACCGGACCAACACCGGATGGCGTGCCCGACATGATGATGTCGCCCGCAGCCAGTTCGAAATAGTCCGAGAGGCACGAGATCATCTCTGGCACCTTCCAGATCATCTGTTTGAGATCGCCCTCTTGGCGGACCTTGCCGTTGACCATCAACGTAATCCGTCCCTCGGACAGATGGCCGGTCTCGGAGACGGGATGGAGCGGCCCGACCGGGGCGGAGCGCTCGAAGGCCTTGCCGATTTCCCACGGGCGGCCAAGCTTCTTGGCCTCGCCCTGAAGGTCGCGCCGGGTCATGTCGAGACCGATGCCGTAGCCCCAGACGTGATCGAGCGCCTGATCGAGCGGAATGTTGCTGCCGCCGGATTTCAGCGCCACGACCAGTTCGACCTCGTGATGCACGTCCGAGGTCATCGGCGGATAGGGAAATGCGCCCGAAGGATCGAGATTGCCCGGATTCTTCTGGAAGAAGAAGGGCGCTTCCCGATCTGGGTCGTGGCCCATCTCGACCGCATGGGCGGCATAGTTGCGGCCGATGCAATAGACCCGTCGTACCGGGAAGACGCCCGATCCGGCGACCGGAACCCACGCCACAGCAGGTGCCGGGATCACGAAGTTCGGCATGATGATCTTCCTCGTTGAACAGGTTGCCAGCGGTCTTGCGGCGCACCGTATTGGTTTCGGTCGATCCTGGTCAACAGCCTGCTATGCGCGAAAGCCGAAGCAATTCCAGATGATACCGCGCGACCTTCAGAAGCCCCCGCGAAATTGACATGTGCCCGACGGCGCGCTCAAGGGCAGGGGGGGGATGTGCGGCTGGCAACGTCCCTGACATCGACCTGCCCGCCGCCTAAAGCTGGGTTGCGCGCAAAGCGCGGAGCCGGTCGAAGGCCACGGCGACGATGATGAAGAAGCCGACGAAAGCGCCCTGCCAGAAGGTCGATATGCCGAGCAGGATCAGGCTGTTGCGGATGATCTCGATCAGGGCCGCCCCGACGATGGCGCCGACCACGGTGCCAGAGCCGCCGAGAAGATTTGCGCCGCCGATGACGGCGGCGGCAATCACGGCCAATTCCATCGACTGGCCAAGATTGGTGGTGACCCCGCCGAGCCATCCCGCCTCAAGAATGCCAGTGATGCCGGCCGTCAGCGATGAGAACATGTAGACGCTGATCTTGACGCGCGGCACCGCAATGCCGGTCAGCACGGCGGCCCGTTCGTTGGCGCCGATGGCAAAGACATGGGTGCCCCACTGCGACCAGCGCAGCAGAAAGGCGGTGACAAGGCCCAGAATGCCCAATGCAATCACCGGATGGGCGATGCCAAGGGTCGCGCCGCCGCCAAGATAGAACAACAGCGCCTGATCCGGCCCGAACTCATAGATCATCCGGTTGTCCGACAGCACCATTGCCAGGCTGCGGGCAATCGACAGCATCCCCAGCGTCACCACGAAGGGCGGCATCCTGAGCCAGGCAATCAGCGCGCCGTTGACAAAGCCGACCAGCGCCGAGGCCGCGAGCGCCATGGTGGCCGCTGTCCAGAACCCGTAGCCCGTGTTCATCACGATGGCCTGCACCATCGCGGCAAGGCAGACCACCGAACCCACCGAAAGGTCGATCCCGCCCGAGATGATGACCACCGTCATGCCAACCGCGACCAGCCCGACAAAGGCGAAGTTGCGGGTGATGTTGAACAGGTTTTGTGACGACGCAAACGTGTCGGTCGACAGGCCCAGCACCAGCACGGCCAGCGCTGCGGCCAGAAAGACCCATGTGGCCTGTTCGCCAAAGAGGGCGGCAAGTCGCGTGTTGGTCTGCCGGTCTATGGCCTGCGCCAGGTCAGAGGCGTTCATGTCGGACTTGATGTCAGGCATAGTCGATGGCTCCGGTAATGAGTCCGGTCACTTCTTCCGGTGAGGTGGCGCCCACGGGCTTGTCGGCCACGATGGCCCCGCGCCGCAGGACCGCGACGCGGTCGGCCACAGCAAAGACATCCGGCATCCGGTGGCTGATCAGGACCACAGCAACGCCACTGTCGCGCAGGCGGCGGACCAGGTTCAGCACTTCGGCGACCTGCCGCACCGAAATCGCGGCGGTGGGTTCGTCCATCAGGACGATGTCGGCATTCGACAGCCGGGTGCGCGCGATCGCGACAGCCTGGCGTTGCCCGCCGGACATCTGCCGGACCAGATCGCGCGGGCGGGTTTCCGACTTCAGTTCCTGGAAGAGTTCGGCCGCGCGACGGTTCATCGCGGCGTAGTCATTGATCCGCACCGGACCGATGCGGCGCGTCAGTTCCCGCCCCAGAAAGACATTCGCGGCGGCGGTCAGGTTGTCGCAGAGCGCGAGGTCCTGATAGACGATCTCGATTCCATGACGCCGCGCATCCAGTGGCCCGTGGAAGGTGACCTCGCGATTCTGGATGAAAACCCGCCCTGCCGAGGCGCGAAAGTTACCGGCGATGATCTTGACCAACGTGGATTTGCCGGCGCCGTTGTCGCCCATGAGGCCGATCACCTCGCCTCTGGCGATCTGCAAGGACACCCCTTTCAGCGCCTCTATCGCGCCAAAGTTCTTGGCCACGGCCTCGAGCCTCAGGACGGACATCGTCAGCCTCTCTGTGTTGCCTGCGGGACTTATGGCGGCAAGGCGGCCCGATCGTCAATATACATATCTGATCTTTTAGTAGGATTTGTATGATAAATATGTTGACCGGATCCCGGAATGACGTTTATCACCACCGCAATGGCGGAGGCGCGGATGCGGATTCTGGTGACGGGGGCGGAGGGAAAGGCGGGGCAAGCACCAATGGCGCGGCTCTCCGCGGCATTTGCCGCTGCCCGCTTCCGCGCGCGGCCGCGCCGTCGCGAGGTCTCATGCCGGACCCGGCAGCAATGCCTGCGCGG
>JBGSNN010000418.1:0-6174 GCA_041739655.1 Albidovulum sp.
GCGGCCTCGCCGAGGCGCTCCGGCAAGCCGCAAGCGACGCGGGCATGGCGGCGGTGGCCATCGTCGAGGAGACCGACTGCATGTCCGGATGCACGCGGCCCTCGACCATAGCCTTCCGCGCCGAAGGCAAGACCGCCTATCTTTTCGGGCAGATCACGTCCGACGATCTGCCGGAGCTTCTGACCTTCATGCGGCTCTACGCAGAGACGCCCGACGGCAATTTCGCCGATGCCCGCCCGCTTGGGGCGCTGCGCGAAAAGGCCATCGCCCGCATTCCCGGCTGAGGCGTCGCATTCGGACCGCTAGCCGACGCGAATCCGGCTTGACCGCGGGCCCGCTGTCCTGCCAGATGGCGGGGCATGGTGTCCGACAGGCGCAAAGCGCCCGGACTCAAACGGGAATGGGGAAGGGTGGACCCAATCAGGCACCCAAAGCCCCAACCGCCCCCGCGACTGTGAGCGGCGAGCGGCTTTCCAACGGGCCACTGGGGCTTCGGCCCCGGGAAGGCGGAAAGTACGCAGCGACCCGCAAGTCAGGAGACCGGCCAGGCGCACGGACAACGCAAATGCCGTCGGGTGTGACGGCAAGGAGAACGACATGAACACGACCCACCGCACGACTGCCCTGTCTTCCGCCGGCCTGCTTTCCATCCTGTTCGTGGCGCTCATCGGCGCGACGGTGCTTTTTGTGGCGGGCCACGCCCAGTCGGCGACGCTGCATGACGCCGCGCACGACATGCGTCACGCCACCGGGTTCCCCTGCCACTAAGGCGGGCGACGGTCACATCACATGATCAGACGCATGCTGGTCGGCGGCATTCTCGCCGGCTTTGCAGCAGGGCTGTTTGCGGCCTTGCTGCATTTCGCGTTCATCCAGAATCTGATCCTTCTGGGCGAGCAATATGAAACCGGAACCCTCGTGCATTTCGGTGGCTCGGGCGACGTCGGGGCCGAGTCAGGCCACAGCCACTCGGCCGACGAGACCGGACATGTTCATGCGCCCGCCAGCGGTAGTGACGCCGAGCCCGCAGTCACGCGCAACCTTCTGACGGTTCTCTT
Organism: Albidovulum sp.; assembly: GCA_041739655.1. Taxonomy (GTDB): domain Bacteria; phylum Pseudomonadota; class Alphaproteobacteria; order Rhodobacterales; family Rhodobacteraceae; genus Albidovulum. The sequence continues at coordinate 1,059 of JBGSNN010000418.1, forward strand.
CACCGGCCTGATCTACGCCGCCTACGGCATTCTTCTCGTCGCGGGTTTCGCCCTGGCCGAGCAATTCGGCCGTCGGATCGACGCGCGCGAGGGGATCCTCTGGGGTCTTGCCGGTTTCGTGGCGTTCCAGCTTGCCCCCGCCATGGGGCTTGCGCCAGAACTGCCGGGTTCCGTCGCCGCCGATCTGTCGGCGCGGCAGGTCTGGTGGCTCGGGACGGTTCTGGCCACCGGCACCGGGCTCGCGCTTCTCGGCTATGGACGCACGCTCCTGACGGCGCTTCTCGGCGGCGCCCTCTTGGCGGCACCCCATGTCATTGGCGCACCGCATCTCGATGAGTTCTACGGCGTTGCGCCACCCGAGCTTGCGGCGGCCTTCAGCGCCAATGTCCTCGGCGTCGGCTTTGCCGCCTGGGCCATCCTCGGCTGGCTCGCCGGGCGGTTCTGGTCGAACGAACCCGCGTAGCAAGAGCGGCGGGGGCGGCCACCCGGCGGCCCTGCCTTGGACTCCACCTACAGCATCCCATCCAACCTCGAAGGAGATCACCATGCATATCGAACCGGGCCTCGTGGATGGCGCCAAGATCGTGCTGAGCTACGCCACTGCCGCCGCTGCCGGCACCGTCGCGCTGCGAGAGGGTCTGAAGACCGCCCGCGCCACTGGCCTTGCGCCCTTCCTCGGTCGCGTCGCCGCGACGACCGGCCTCGTCTTCACCTTCTTCCAGATCCTGCCGCACTTTCCCGTTGGTGTGTCAGAGGTGCACTTCATCCTCGGCTCGACGCTCTTCCTGCTCTTTGGTGCGGCACCCGCTGCCCTGGGCCTCGCCCTCGGCCTGCTGATCCAGGGGATCTTCTTCGCGCCCTTCGACCTGCCGCAATACGGCATGAACGTCACCACGCTTCTGGTGCCGCTCTTTGGCCTGCAGATGCTGGCCCGCCGGATCATCGCGCGCGACACCGCCTATGTCGATCTGCGCTACGGTCAGGCGCTGGCGCTCTCCATCGCCTTCCAGGCCGGTGTGGTGGCCTGGGTCGGCTTCTGGGCCTTCTACGGCCAGGGCTTCAGCGCCGCGAACTTCGCTGCGGTGACGAGCTTTGGCGCAGCCTACATGATGGTGGTGCTGATCGAGCCGCTGGTCGATCTCGCCGTCCTCGCCGCCGCGAAGTCATTGCGCGACCTGACCGGCGGGCGTCTCTTCGAACGCCGCCTGCACCAGACCGCCTGAGCGCGCAATCACATGGCAGGAGCGCGGCCCCGATTGCGGGCCGCGTTTTTTTGTTGCAACAAGACCCCAATGATAGACCTCAGTCTCATCGGCATCGGCACCGGCAACCCCGAGCACCTGACGCTTCAGGCGATCAGGGCGCTGAATGCGGCTGACCTGATCCTGATCCCGAGGAAGGGTGAGACCAAGGCCGATCTGGCCGACCTGCGGCGGTCGATCTGTGCCGATGTGCTGACCAATAGCAGCGTCAGGATCGCGGAGTTCGACCTGCCGCAGCGCGACGCGCAGCGGTCCGACTACCTTGCCGGGGTCGATGACTGGCACGACGCCATCGCTGCGGTGTGGCGCCGGACCATCCTCGACGGGGTTGGAACCACGGGACGTGTGGCGCTTCTGGTCTGGGGCGATCCCTCGCTTTACGACAGCACCCTGCGCATCGCCGGACGCGTCGGGCGCAACCTGCCACTGACGGTCACCGTGGTTCCCGGCATCACCTCGCTGCAGGCGCTGACGGCGGCCCATGCGATCCCGATCAACGATGTCGGCGCGCCTTTCGTGGTGACGACGGGACGCCGCTTGCGCGACGAAGGCTGGCCACCGGGGGCCGACACCGTCGCCGTGATGCTGGACGGCGATTGTTCGTTCCGGTCGGTCCCGCCCGAAGGCGTGACGATCTGGTGGGGTGCCTATGTCGGCATGACGGAAGAGATCACGCTGTCCGGACCCTTGGCCGAGGTTTCCGACAGGATCGTGGCACTGCGCGCCCGGGCCCGCGCGGACCATGGCTGGATCATGGACATCTATATTCTCAGACGTGCCTGATCGTGTCGCCAGGTTGCAGCACCGGACTCAGTTCGACACGCTCACCGCCGATGACGCCGGCATGGCTGTGGCCCGCAATGATCGTGGCCGCGCGGCGCCCGATCTCGTGACGGCAGGCATCCATCGTGGCAAGCCTGCGCGGCAGTCCGTCGAGAAGATCGACCCCGTTGAACCCGGCGAGGCCAAGCTTGCCGGGCACGTCGATCCCCTGATCGAGGCAGTAGAGCAGCCCGCCTGCACCGATCATGTCGTTGGAATAATACAGAAAATCGAGATCCGGGCTGCGCTTCAACATCGCCGCGGTCATCTCGCGCCCTTTCAGGAGCGCCGAGCCGCCAGAGTAGAACTCGCGGTCCGCAAGTGCGATCCCGGCCTCCGCCAGACCCGCCTCGAAACCCTCCAGCCGCTTTTTCGCGCGGTGGTCATCCGGCATCTTGGTGCCGAGAAAGCCGATCCGCCGGTAGCCCGCCTTGATGATGGCGCGCGCCATCTCGAGCCCCGCGCGCCGATGCGAGATGCCGACGACGGAATCCACAGGATCGCCGTCCACGTCCATGATCTCGACAATCGGGATGCCTGCGTTCTCCAGCATCGCGCGGGCGGCGGGCGTATGTTCCAGCCCGGCGACGATCACACCCGAGGGGCGCCAGGACAGCATCTCGTAAAGCACCGATTCCTCGCGTTCGGCGGAATAATTGGTAACACCGAAGACGGGTTGCAGACCGGAATCCTCCAGTTCCTCCGAGATGCCGCTCAGCACCTCGGGGAAGACGAGGTTGGACAGCGACGGCACGATCACCGCGACAAGATTGACGCGCTGCGAGGCGAGCGCACCGGCAATCTTGTTGGGCACATAGCCAAGCGCCTTGGCGGCCTTCAGCACGCGTTCGCGCGTCGATGCCGACACGTCGCCGCGGTTGCGCAGAACCCGGCTGACAGTCATCTCGGACACGCCCGACGCCTCGGAGACATCGCGCAGCGTCAGAGGGCGTCGCGGATCGCTTGGGCCTTCGCTCTTCACTCCACCATCTCCGCCGATCTGTCTTATTTGTGATTAGCCCCAAAGCGGGGCTTGTCCAAGCAAGAAAGTTGCGCGCATCGGGCGCGAGGCATCAATTCCCTTTCCGGTGCGGCAGGCTCGACGGTGCGCCGCCCTCGAAGGCATTGGGCCGGGCATAGTCGCAGGGCGCCTCCTGCATCTCAAGGTGCAGCCGGTCGCCGGTATAGGGATGGGCGCGGGCAAGATCCTCGTCAAACTCGATGCCGAGGCCGGGCGCGTCCGGAACGATGACATAGCCCTCTTCCCAGCGGATCGAGTTCTTGATGAGCCTGAGGTGAAAGGCGCCGCCGGTCTCGATCGTCTCGACCATGAGGAGGTTCGGAATCGAGGCGCCAAGGTGGATGTTCGCCGCCCATTCGACCGGCCCGGCATAGAGATGCGGCGCCATCTGCGCAGTAAAGACCTCGGCGATGGCGGCGATCTTTTTCGCCTCCCAGATGCCGCCGACACGGCCGAGCGCCGGTTGCAGGATGCGCGCGCCGCCGGTCCTGAGCAGCGTCGCGAACTCGGCCTTGGTGGTGAGGCGTTCGCCTGTTGCCACGGGAATGCGCACGGCCTTCTGCACCTCGGCGAAATCGAGAAGGTTGTCGGGCGGGATCGGCTCCTCGTACCACAACGGGCCATAGGGCTCGATCGCCTGTGCAAGGCGGATCGCACCGGCGATGTTGAACTGGCCGTGGGTGCCGAAAAGAAGGTCGGCGCGATCGCCGACCGCAGCCCGGATCGCCTTGCAGAAGGCTGCGGACCGCGTGATGTCGGAAAACGAAGGATCATGCCCGCCGCGGACCGTGTAGGGACCGGCGGGGTCGAACTTGACCGCCGTGAAGCCCATGCCGACAAAGCGCGCCGCCGCCTCGGCGGCACCGTCGGGGCTGGTCCAGAATGCGGCGCTCTCCTTGCCCGGCTCGGGATAGAGGTAGGTGTAGCTGCGCAGGCGTTCGTTCAGCTTGCCGCCCAGAAGCGCCCAGACCGGCCGATTGCGCGCCTTGCCGAGAATGTCCCAGCAGGCGATCTCCAGCCCCGAGAACGCCCCCATCACGGTCGGATCGGGCCGCTGCGTGAAGCCGGCCGAATACGCGCGGCGGTACATCAGCTCGATCTCCTCGGGCGAGGTGCCGGCCATGTGGCGCGCGAACACATCCTCGATCACCGCCGCCATCGCCTTCGGCCCGACGGTCGAGGCGTAGCATTCGCCATAGCCGGTGATGCCGTCATCGGTGGTGAGCCTGACAATGATCCAGTAGCGCCCGCCCCAGCCCGGCGCGGGGGGCGCCACGGTGAAAATCTCAAGGTCCTTCAGCTTCATCCCTGTCTCCCGTTGCTGCGTCAGAACAGGATCACGTTCCGCCGCGCCTTGCCGCCCTTGGTGTCTGCGATCGCCTCGTTGATCTGATCGAGCGTGAAGCGCCCCGAAATCAGCTCATCGAGCTTCAGCCGCCCCTGACGATAGAGGTCCGCGATCCAGGGAATGTCTCGCGCCAAAACGACATCGCCCATGAACGATCCCGTCAGGCTGTGCCCCGTTGCGGCCAGAATCACCGGTTCATAGCGCGAGGTTTCGCCCGAATGCGGCATTCCAACCGCGATCATCCGCCCGCCGGGGGCGAGGAACCGCGGCGCGGCGTCATAGGCCGCAATCGCGCCCACCGTGACCAGAACCACATCCGCCAGGCGCCCGGCGATCCGCCTCAGGTCGGACCAGGGCTTGACGGCATCGGCGAGGATGCCGTCCGTCGCGCCGAATTCCGCTGCCGCCGCGAGCTTGTCGGCGCTCCGATCAACTGCGACGACCCGTGCTGCCCCCGCCAGCCGTGCGCCCTGAATGGCGTTGAGGCCGACGCCGCCCGCACCAATGACGACCACGACCTCGCCCGGACGAATGCCTGCGGTGTTGATCGCCGCGCCAAGGCCGGTCACGACGCCGCAGGACAGAAGCGCCGCCGCCGCCATCGGGATGCCCTCAGGCAGGGCCGCGATCTGGCTTTGCTGCACGACGACCCGTTCGGCGAAC
>JBGSNN010000444.1:0-8787 GCA_041739655.1 Albidovulum sp.
CCGCGCCCGTCCCGGCCCGCGCCGGGACCGGGGCCGGAGACACCCGCGACCACCGCTGCGCCGGAACCCGAGGACCGGCGCAGCATCATGCAAAAGCTGGCGGACAGGTTCCGGTGACCTGGCGGGCGGCCTTCCTCGGGCAGGCGGAAAGCTGTGCTGCTCTCGGATCGCCCTTCACCGCGCGGCTGCTTCGGCTTCTGGCCGCAGGTGGTCTGCCGGACTGGGCGGTGCGTGACCGGATCGCGACCTGGCCGGGCGGGCAGACCCATCGGCCTGGCCGTGCCGATTTTCACGGACACTGGATCAACCGGACAGCGCCGCCACCGGAGGATGTGAGATGGTAACCCCCTACCCGCCGCGCAATGTGCTGGGCCGAGTGCTTGAACCCTGCTCGACCGCGCCGCTGACCGGCTTCTTCCGTGACGGGCACTGCAATACCTGCGCGGAAGACCGCGGCAGCCATACCGTCTGCGCGGTGATGACGGCAGAGTTCCTCGCCTATTCGAAATACGTCGGCAACGATCTCTCGACGCCGCGCCCCGAGGCGCGGTTTGCCGGGCTGAAGCCGGGCGACCGCTGGTGCCTCTGCGCCGCGCGGTTCCTTCAGGCGCATGACGAGGGATGCGCGCCCAAGGTACATCTTGCGGCCACGCATCTGCGGGCGACCGACATTGTCGCGCTGGATATCCTGAAGCTTCATGCCGAGGACGGGCCGGTCAGCTGACGGCCTGAAGCATGACCTCGACCGCGTCATCATTCGCAGCCATGCCCGTCATGGCAGGCAGAAGGTCCTCATCCATCAGATCCTCGATGAAGAGGCTCAGAAGCTGCGACCGCCCGGTCACGCCGGCCTTGCGGTAGATTGCGTTGGTCTGAGCCTTGACCGTGCCGCCGGCGGTGCCGCGCAGGGTGGCGATTTCCTGGGTGTTCATCCCCTTGATGGCGAAGAGCGCGACATCACGCTCGGCCGAGGTCAGACCCCAGTCGGCAAAGCGGCTGTGCATCAGTTCCATGAAGGCGCCCGACACCTGACGGAGCTGATCCTCGGCACGCTTCTGGCGCCGCAGGCTGCGCCTGAGAACGACACCGCCAAGCACTGCGCCGAAGACCAGCCCGAGGGCCGCCGCGACTTCGAGAATCTCGCGCAGTTCCCAGCTGATCGGGCTGTGTTCGATATTGAAGAGTGTCATCATCGTCTGGCCGACAAAGAAGAAGGCACAGACAAGCTGCGTGACGAGGAGCAGCGAGATCAGGACGAGATCACGCATGCGCCCGACCTTTCGGCGCGGCGACTGTCACGACCCGCGTGGACTGCGGATGAGGGTGAGCCGGGCGCGTCATTTCCTGATACCGTCGCGTTCGCGGGTTGGCTCTCGGGATGGCTCTTTCGAGGGCTCGCCGCCACCAGCGGGGCTTTCGCCGCCACCGCCGGAGGAGCCTTCGCCGCCGGAGGAGTCTTCGCCGCCGGATGCCGATTCTGCACCAGAGGCGCCGCCCTCCTTGTTGCCGGCGCGCACTTCGGCCCTGACGCTTTCGCCCTCCTGGGAATAGTCGCGCAGGATTTCGCCCGAGGACGGGTCAACGACCACTTCACGCTGCGTCTTGCCCCGCGTGGCGGTAAACCTCACCCGTCCGAGAAAGGTCCGGCGCTGGCTGGTGATGGCAAAGCCCTGACCGACAAGTGTGCGTGCGACTTCGGCCTCATGCGAGGCCGCCGCGAGGACCGGACAAGCGAGAAGAAGGGAACCCGCTGAGGTCAGCAAGAAAAAGCGTCTGTTCATAACCACACGACACACACGCCCCCGCAACGGTGATCGCAACATTCGCTGTTGGGGGCAAGAAAATCATCAAAACGGGGTCAACAGGTTGCCATACCATCAACGGTCGTCGGAATCGGCAAAGATATTCTCGTGGATCAGCGCAATCCCGTCGTGGTCGAAGAATCGTTCGACGATGATTCCCCGTTCGACGATCCGTTCCATCGCGAGGGTCCCAATCGGCGAAAAATCGCGGCGAAGGATGGCCTCGTCGTTCCGCGCCTCGATCGACAGCGCGATACCGTTCCAGCGCACGTCGAAATCGGAATATCCCTCGGAGGCAATCGCCCTCACCTGATCTTTCACGATGGCGCCAAGGCGGTCCGGCGCGACGCTGACACAGATCGGTTGCGCCCGTTCGGCGAAGTCATGTGCAGGATGGATCATGGTCGTATCCTCGTTTGGTGCGTTTCAAAAGATGCAGGGCGGGTGATCGCCCTTTGCCTATCCAGTTGAATTCCAAACGCTTCCTGAGGCTATAAACCGAAGGGCAAGACGGATAAACCGAGGTTTATGAGGCTTTTTACTGACGCCGCCGTGTCACCAATGGCGCAGGGAGGCCATGTTTCCGTCCAAATTGTTAACGTTCCGCGCAGATCCGGACAATCGCGGACCCGATCAACGCGGCCAGCAGGATCGCGGGCGCGGCCGGGCTCGAAAATGCGAATCGGCTGTCGCGGGGCGCAAAAGCCCGCTCCCGCTCAGGTCTTGATGTCGAATCCCAGATGCTTGGCCACGGCGAAGATGTCCTTGTCGCCACGTCCGCACATGTTCATCACGACGATATGATCGCGCGGCAGGCTCGGTGCGATCTTCATCACATGGGCGAGCGCATGGCTCGGCTCCAGAGCGGGAATGATGCCTTCGAGCGCACAGGACAACTGGAACGCCCCCAGCGCCTCCTTGTCGGTGATCGCGACATATTGGGCGCGGCCGGTCTCATGCAGCCAGGCATGTTCCGGCCCGATGCCGGGATAGTCGAGCCCGGCCGAGATCGAGAAGCCTTCGAGGATCTGGCCGTCGTCGTCCTGCAGCAGGTAGGTCCGGTTACCATGCAGCACGCCCGGCCGCCCACCGGTAAGGCTGGCGCAGTGCTGCATCCGTGCATCGACACCCTTGCCGCCGGCCTCGACGCCGATGATCCGAACGGAAGGATCATCGAGGAAGGGATGGAACAACCCCATCGCGTTCGAGCCGCCGCCGATGGCGGCGACGAGCGTATCGGGCAGGCGGCCTTCGCCCTCCTGCTCGGCCAGTTGCCAGCGTACTTCCTTGCCGATGATCGACTGGAAGTCGCGCACCATCGCCGGATAGGGATGCGGGCCCGCCACGGTGCCGATGCAGTAGAAGGTGTCGCGGACGTTCGTCACCCAGTCGCGCAGCGCGTCGTTCATCGCGTCCTTGAGCGTGCCACGGCCGGAGGTCACCGGCACGACCTCAGCCCCGAGAAGCCGCATCCGGAAGACGTTGGGGGCCTGCCGCTCGACGTCATGGGCGCCCATGTAGACGATGCACTTCAACCCGAACTTGGCGCAGACCGTGGCCGTTGCCACGCCATGCTGGCCGGCGCCGGTTTCGGCGATGATCCGGGTCTTGCCCATGCGGCGGGCGAGGATGATCTGGCCCAGCACGTTGTTGATCTTGTGCGCCCCGGTATGGTTCAGCTCGTCGCGCTTCATGTAGATCTTCGCGCCGCCGAGATGGTCGGTCAGGCGTTCGGCGAAATAGAGCGGCGACGGCCGTCCGACATAGTGCTTCCAGAGCCAGTTCATCTCGTCCCAGAAGGTCGTGTCGGTCTTGGCCTTCTCGTATTCCGCCTCAAGCGCGAGGATGAGCGGCATCAGCGTTTCCGACACGAAGCGGCCGCCGAAGTCGCCGAACCGGCCACGCTCGTCGGGGCCGTTCATGAAGCTGTTGAACAGGTCATCGGCCATGGGTGCCACTCCTCTCAGGACAGATCGCGTTTATAGCCAATATGCGATGGCGTAAAGCCAAGCGCCTCGTAGAAACGATGTGCCTCGGTGCGGGCGGCGCGGGTCGTGAGCTGGATCAGGCTGCACCCGGCGGCACGGGCCCGCGCCTCGGCATCCGCCATCAGGCGGTGGCCGATCCCCCGGCCCCGCAGATCGCTTCGGACGCGGACCGACTCCACCTGCGCCCGACGGCAGGCGCGCAGCGACAGGCCCGAGATGAAGGTGATCTGGTAGGTCGCGACGATGCGACCCTCCTCCTCGCCGACGATCAGCGTCGTGCCGCTTTCCGCCACCATCGCGTCAAAGGCGTTGAGGTAGGCAGCGAGCGTGCCGGATTCGCGCCCCACCCCAAAGTCGTCATCCGCGATAAGCGCGACCACTGCCGCCACGTCATCGCGAGCGGCGTTTCGGAACCGGATCACACCGCCCCCTGCGCCGAGGCGATGAAGGCGCGGATGAGGTTTTCGTCCTTCACCCCCGGCGCGCTTTCGACACCAGAGGAGACATCGACCTGCCGCGCCCCGGTCAGGCGGATCGCCTCGGCGACGTTGCCGGGTGTCAGCCCGCCCGCCAGCATCCACGGGCAGGGCCAGTATTTGCGCGCGATGAGCGTCCAGTCGAAGACAAGGCCGTTGCCGCCGGGCAAGGTCGCGCCCTTGGGCGCCTTGGCATCGACCAGAAGCTGATCGGCGACCTTGCCGTAGATAGCGATGCGGTCCAGATCCTCCGGTCCGGCGATTCCGATCGCCTTCATCACCGGCAGACCGTAGCGGGCGCGGACCGCCATCACCCTCTCGGGCGTCTCCGCGCCATGCAGTTGAAGCATGTCGAGCGGAACCCCCGCGACAATCGCATCCAGTTCCGCATCCGTCGCGTCGACGGTCAGCGCGACCTTGGCGACACCGGGCGGAACACCCTCGCCCAGCCTGACGGCGGCGGCAACGGTCACGTTGCGCGGCGACTTTGCGAAGAATACGAACCCGACATAGCGCGCGCCGGCGGCGACGGCCGCCTCGACATGCGCGCCGGTGCGCAAACCACAGATCTTGACCCGGATATCCATGCCGCAGGCCTAGCGCGCCGCGCCGTCGCCCTCAAGCAGCGCCAGCACATCGTCATCGGGTTTGCGCGTGTCGGTCCTGAGCTTCGACACCTCGCGGCGCAACTGCCCCGCCTCGCGCTTGTGTTCGGCCAATGCGGCGCGGTGCCTGGCCTCGCGGAACCACTCCCAGACGAAGCCGATCCCGAGACCTGCGAGAATTCCGGCGAAGATTACAAGGAACAGCGGAAGCTGCATCTGCCAATTGACGCCGAGGACAACCGCCATGTCGCTCGGAAGCACATGAAGCGTCACGGGGTCCAGGTTGGCGGATGCAACGGCGAGCAGGGCAATACCCAGAATCGCGAGGAAGAGGATGCGGAGAAAGCGCAGCATGAGGGCGGTTTAATCCCCGTTCAGACGGTCCCGCAAGAGCTTTCCGGTCTTGAAGAAGGGAACATGCTTTTCATCGACAGGAACAGATTCTCCGGTGCGCGGATTGCGACCGGTGCGGGCGTCGCGCTTCTTGACGGAAAACGCGCCGAAGCCGCGCAGTTCGACCCGGTCGCCACGCGCCATCGCCTCGACGATCTCATCGAAGATCGTGCTCACGATACGCTCCACGTCACGTTGGAAAAGGTGCGGATTTTCTTCCGCAATCTTCTGGATCAGTTCCGACCTGATCATGGACTTAACCCCCCTTTGGCAGACCGACGTGTCCGGCAATCGTCTTTTTCTTCGGGCGACTATAGGCGCAAACAATTCATCACGAAACAGGAAAGCCATTGGAATAAAGAGGTTTTCCCGACCCGATACGGGGATTGGCGCGGGTTTTCACGAACCTTTGCGATGTTGCAGCGCAGCATCGGGCAGAATGCGTCGCAGCAACCGGCGCGTCGCCTCAGCGAGGTGCGATGCGATTCGCAAACGAAAACGGCCCCGCCGGTCAGGCAGGGCCGTCTGATCCGCCATGACGCGGATTACTTGTCGGAGCCGCCTTTCAGCGCGGCGCCGAGGATGTCGCCGAGCGACGCCCCCGAGTCGGACGAGCCGTATTGCTCCACGGCTTCCTTCTCTTCGGCGATCTCGCGCGCCTTGATCGACAGGCCAAGACGGCGGGTCTTGACATCGACGTTGGTCACGCGCGCATCGACATGGTCACCGACCTGGAAGCGCTCGGGGCGCTGGTCGGCGCGGTCGCGGCTCAGGTCGGAGCGGCGGATGAAGGACTTCATGCCGTTGTATTCGACCTCGATCCCGCCATCCTCGATCGCCGTGACCGTGGTCGTGATGACCGAGCCACGCTTCACGCCGTCGATCGCTTCGCTGAAGCTGTCCTCGCCCAGCGCCTTGACGGAGAGCGAGATGCGCTCCTTCTCGACGTCGACCTCGGTGACGGCCGCCTTGACCATATCGCCCTTGCGGTAGTTCTGGATCGCATCCTCGCCGCGCTGATCCCAGCTGAGATCGGAGAGGTGGACCATGCCGTCGATGTCATTCTCAAGGCCGATGAACAGACCAAACTCGGTGATGTTCTTGACTTCGCCCTCGATCTGCGTGCCGACCGGGTGGGTTTCGGCAAAGACTTCCCACGGGTTGCGCATCGTCTGCTTGAGGCCGAGCGACACGCGACGCTTCGCGGTGTCGATCTCGAGCACCATGACGTCCACCTCCTGGCTGGTGGAGACGATCTTGCCCGGATGGACGTTCTTCTTGGTCCAGGACATCTCGGAAACGTGGACGAGACCCTCGACCCCGGCTTCCAGCTCGACGAATGCGCCGTAGTCGGTGATGTTGGTGACGCGGCCCTTGTGGACCGACCCGAGCGGGAACTTCTCTTCCACAGAATCCCACGGATCGGACAGAAGCTGTTTCATGCCGAGCGAGATGCGGTGGGTTTCCTTGTTGATCTTGATCACCTGAACCTTGACGGTCTCGCCGATGTTCAGGATCTCGTTCGGGTGGTTCACGCGGCGCCATGCCATGTCGGTGACATGGAGAAGGCCGTCCACACCGCCGAGATCGACGAAGGCACCGTATTCGGTGATGTTCTTGACCATGCCGTCCACAACCTGACCCTCGGTAAGGTTGCCGATGACTTCCGCGCGCTGTTCGGCGCGTGATTCTTCAAGGATGGCGCGGCGCGACACCACGATGTTGCCGCGGCGGCGGTCCATCTTGAGGATCTGGAACGGCTGTTTCATGCCCATGAGCGGGCCGGCATCGCGCACCGGGCGCACATCGACCTGGCTGCCCGGAAGGAACGCCACAGCGCCGCCAAGATCGACGGTGAAGCCGCCCTTGACGCGGCCGAAGATGGCGCCATCGACGCGCTCTTCCTTGGCATAGGCTTGCTCCAGACGGTCCCATGCCTCTTCGCGGCGGGCTTTCTCGCGGCTGAGCACCGCCTCACCGCGGACGTTCTCGACGCGGTCGAGATAGACCTCGACCTCATCACCGACGCTGATGTCGGGCTGTTCGCCGGGATTTGCAAATTCCTTGAGATCGACGCGGCCTTCCATCTTGTAGCCGACGTCGATGATGGCCTGGCCCGCTTCGATCGCGATGACCTTGCCTTTGACAACCGAGCCCTCGTTGGGCGTGTCAATCTCGAAGCTTTCCTTGAGGAGGGCTTCGAATTCCTCCATCGTCGCTTTAGCGCACATGCGTGTTCAGTTCCTTTTCATCATGTTTGACTGGCCATGCGGTTGGCTCCGCCGGTCTTTGATCTGCCCACGACAAAAAGCCGCATTGCCCCGGAAACCGGCCCGGTACTCAGCGACTCCTGCCTCAGGATGGGCGGCCTATACCGGTAAGCGGGTGCGGAAGCAAGGAGAATGGGCTACCGATGTCGAATGTTGGCAAGCCAGATTGACAGGCCACGAAAGAGCTTTTTCCAACCAAATGGACCGTATCTTGCCCGCTCTGCCTTTGCCTCCCAATCCGCCGTGTCGCCGGGAAACTCAAACGCACCCGGCAGCATGTCGCCCTTGGCATCATGAGAAGACAAGATCCGCGTAATCTCCGATGACAAGAACTCGGACAGATCTGACCAACGCTCACCAATATCACCAGTATCGCGATGGACGAGAACTACCTCCTCACTTTCAGTCAAGTAAAGCTCGCCTTGCGAAGCCCATGGGCCATTCATCGAACCGAAGCAGAACCAGCGCTTTGGTACGTTGGGTGGCCTCACCAGTTGAGGGTTGGAGAGGTCGAAAGGCGCTCCGGCTCCCTGGTCGATGCGCCCCTGATCCCCGTAGATCGCCAAGTTGTGACAGCGCATGCCGTTCGTCACGGTCAAGAACTGCCGAAGGGGTGTGGGTATAACCGCCTTTGCTTGCTCGGGAGCGGGGAAGGGGAGCCGACATTCAAGTTTGTTCAGCTCGAACTCACTCAATCCGTTGAAGACGGTGGCCGAGTACCAATAGGGTCCTTTTTCCGGCATGTGACCAGCGCGAAACGCCTCGAACGCGCCATCGACTACGCCGAAGGGTTCAAGCCTTCTCCGGATTTCGGCAGTTGCAGCTTTTGTTGCTTCGGTGACGCTTGAAGAATTCACGGCTGGCTTCCTAGCTTGTCCCGCACCACCCTCACCGCCCGGGCCGCGGCCTCATTAGCCGTCATGTCAGACGTATCCAACAACACGGCATCCTCCGCAGGCTTCAGCGGCGCTACCGCCCGCTCCGCATCCCGCCTGTCGCGCGCCGCCACCTCAGCCAGCACCATGGCCTCGTCGCCGCCGACTTCCAGCCAGCGCCGGTGCGCCCGCACCTCGGCGCTGGCGGTGACGAAAAGCTTCACCTCGGCCTCGGGGCAGATCACCGTGCCGATATCGCGTCCGTCGAGGACCGCGCCGCCCTCGCGCCGGGCGAAGGCGCGCTGGAACGCCACCAATGCAGACCGCACCTCGGGGATCACTGCCACCCGGCTCGCCGCCTGCCCGGCCTCCAGCGTC
>JBGSNN010000463.1:0-6734 GCA_041739655.1 Albidovulum sp.
CTCGGCAACGCTGGCAGGGCGCGTCTCGGTCTGCGGCGCGGCGGCAGACTGTTCAAGCGGCAAAAGCGACGCTTCTTCGCCATGCGGCTTCACCGGGCGGTCGCGACGCGACCGTTCGGCGGGTGCACGGCGCGGCCTGCCACGGTCTTCGTCCTTGCGGGCGGGCTGTTGCGACGCTTCGCTCAGCGTGAAGCCGGCAGGCGCCGGAACCCGGGGCAAGGTGGTCTTCACCAGGCTTTCGATCGCGTCGAGGTATTTCTTGTCCGAGGGTGTCGCGATGGTCACCGCCACGCCCTTGCGGCCGGCGCGCCCGGTGCGACCGATGCGGTGAACATAGTCCTCGGCATGGCTCGGCACGTCGAAGTTGAAGATGTGGCTGACCGCCGGAATGTCGAGCCCGCGCGCGGCTACGTCCGAGGCGACGAGGAAACGCAACGACCCATCGCGGAAGCCGTCGAGCGTCTGCGTGCGCTGACGCTGGTCGAGGTCGCCGTGGATCGGCGCGGCGTCAAGGCCGTGCGCCTTCATCGACTTGGCGAGGATATCGACTTCGGTCTTGCGGTTGCAGAACAGGATCGCGTTGGTGCAGGCTTCACCCTCGGCGGTGATCACCGCGCGCAGAAGCTCGCGTTTCTGCTTGGCGGTCTGGTCCTTGCGCGTCGGCGTCAGCTCGATCAGCCGCTGCTCGATCGTCTCGGATGTCGTCGCCTGACGCGCGACTTCGATGCGTGCGGGGGAATGGAGGAAGGCGTTGGTGATGCGCTCGATCTCGGGCGCCATGGTGGCCGAGTAGAAGAGCGTCTGCCGCGTGAAGGGCGTGAGCGAGAAGATCCGCTCGATATCCGGAATGAAGCCCATGTCGAGCATACGGTCGGCTTCGTCCACCACCATGATCTGCACGCCGGTCAGCAAGAGCTTGCCGCGCTCGAAATGGTCGAGAAGGCGGCCCGGCGTCGCGATCAGAACGTCCACGCCGCGGTCGATGAGCTTGTCCTGCTCGCCAAACGAGACGCCGCCGATCAGGAGCGCCTTGGTCAGCTTGCTGTATTTGGCATAGACGTCGAAGTTCTCGGCCACCTGGGCGGCGAGTTCCCGTGTCGGCGCAAGGACCAGCGATCGCGGCATCCGCGCCCGCGCCCGGCCACGGCCGAGGAGCGTGATCATCGGCAGCGTGAAGCTGGCGGTTTTGCCGGTGCCGGTCTGGGCGATGCCGAGAACGTCCTTGCCTTCCAGCGCGGGCGGAATCGCGCCGGCCTGGATCGGGGTGGGGATTTCATAGCCGGCTTCGGCAATGGCTTGCAGGACCTTCGGGTCCAGCTTCAGGTCGGAAAATTTTGTCATCGGCGTCCATATGATGCGGTATCGGACCGCAGGAAAAGGGACGCGTTGTTCCGAGCGCCCCGGCGAACCCACCGGATGTGGGATGGCTTTGACTACTTCACAATCGCGCAAACGTCAATCTTGTGCCGGATGCGAGGTTTGAAACGGTTGGCGCCGCCCGTTGGGGAACGGACGGCGCCTTTGTTTGGGGAATGGGTGGGTAAGGTCTTCTTGGGTGTACAACTGCCGATGGAAGGTCTTTTGCCTGCCCTGCCTCAAACTGTGCGGCGCCGACGCCGAAGCGCGATGGCCCCGAGAGCCGACAGAAGCAAAGCCCCCGCCGCAGGAACCGGGACGGGCGCCACATCGACGCGCAAGGCGCCGATATGCCCGCCGGTATCGGTTCCGGAACGGCTCAGCACAACCAGGGAGATCAGGTAGCTTCCCGGCCCGAGAATGAATTGCCCCATGCTGTGAATGCCATCGGCAAGCGCAGCATCGAAGT
Source organism: Albidovulum sp. (assembly GCA_041739655.1). Taxonomy (GTDB): domain Bacteria; phylum Pseudomonadota; class Alphaproteobacteria; order Rhodobacterales; family Rhodobacteraceae; genus Albidovulum. The sequence goes on from JBGSNN010000463.1 coordinate 1,826, forward strand.
TCATCCCGGTGTTAGGCCCGGTCCCGGGAAGAGACGTCATCCCGATCGACGATCCGTTGGCAAAGACTTCATAGCGGTCCCCGGCCAGAAATCCATCGACGACGGACAGGATGGCATTCTGGGTCAGGGAAAAGCTGTACTGTCTGTTGACTTGCGTCCCAACAGCACCGGCTTGGAAACGGTTCCAGCCGCTATCGACAGTGTAGTTGACGGTCCCGGCCTGGGCGAGCCCGGCCGTGACAAGCGTGGCTGCCACGACCAGCGCTTTTAGTGAATGATTCAACATGGCAGCTCCATTTGTTGCGGGTTGCTTTAACAATTCAGTCGATAATTGAGACTTTTTTGCGGCGCGGAAACCGCATGTTTATGAAATCGCAACGGAATGGCACCTCTATGCGGATTTGTAGTGGATCGGGAACAATGTCGGCAGGAAGTCGCCTAAGGTTGAGGCGGAATTTGAATTTCACCCATAACGCGAAGTTCATGCCGCACACCGCCGCACGCCTCGGCGGGTCTCTTGGCAGATAGTGCTGGCGAATCGGTCCCGAATCTGGCCGCCGGCGTCGCAATTTTGTGGCATCGTGGCAGGCTCTGCCCTATTTCCGCCACAATTCCCCATGGTTTTCGCGCTGCGACGGTGCGAAGGTTGCGCCGCTGCGAGGGTGCCCAAAGTCTTGACCCCGATTTTCGTTCTGACTCTCGACCGTGTGCCGGGCCGGTGGCAGGCCCTCTCGGCGCAACTTGACGCGCTCGGGCTGTCCGGCCAGCGCATCGCTGCCATCGACCGGCTCGCCCCCGGTGCCGATCTGCTTCGGGCTGAATTCGCAGCGGGCCGACGTGATCGGGACTATCCGGCAACCCTTGGCGATGTCTGCTGCACGCTGACCCATCAACGCCTCTGGCACCGGATTGCGGCGATGTCGGTGGCGGCGGTCATCGTGCTTGAGGATGACGCCCGGCTCTCCGCCGCCTTCAGCGATTTCGCGCTGAGCGATCTTGGTGCCGTGATGCGGCGGCACGGGATCGGGGCGCTGAAGCTCGAACACTGGCCGGGGGGCGAGCGCAGCCGCCGCCATCCGATCGGGCAGAAGCTGGAATATCTGCCGATCGGTGGCGGCGTCGTGCTCTACCGCCAGGTGGCGACGTTTCTTGGCACCTGCGCCTATGCCATCACGCCCGCAGCCGCAGGGCGGCTCATCGCCGCGCATCCGAAGATCGGGATGCCGGTAGATCACTACCTCTTCTCCCGTAGCGCCGGGCGCGGCTTTCCGCTGCTGGCCCCCGCCTTCGTCAACCCGGCGCCGGTCCTGCACGACTTTCCGACCCACGGCTCGGATATTCTCGGCGAACGCATTGCCACCGGCATTTCGAACGGCCGCCCGACCTTGCACCGCCGTTGGCGCGAGGCGATCTTGCGGCGGCGTCTGGTGCGCGGGCTCAAGACAGGCCAGAGTGAGCGGGTCGACATGCGCTGGAGTGGGGAGGGGACCGCTGCCCAGTCGAATGTTGAACCCCTGGCGCGATGAGGCGCCGCACCGAGACCCAGAGTGAAAGGAATGCGCGATGATCGAGAAACATGCTTCGGCCGTCTGGACCGGCAGCCTCAAGGACGGCGCCGGCACCATCACCAGCCAGTCGGGGGCGCTGTCGGACCTGCCCTATAGCTTCGCGACCCGGTTCGAGGACAAGACCGGCGCCAATCCCGAAGAGCTGATCGGCGCCGCCCATGCCGCCTGTTATGCAATGTTCCTCTCGGCCTTGATGAGCGGCGAGAAAATCGCGGTCGAGAAGGTCGAGGCGACCTCGACCATCTCGCTCGACCCGACCACCGACGGCGGCCCGACCGTGACCAAGGCGCACCTGACGGTCAGGGCCAAGGCCGACGCCCCCGAGGCAACGATCCGCGAGTTTGCCGCCAAGGCGAAGGCGGGTTGCCCGATCTCGAAGCTCTTGAAAGCCGAGGTCACACTGGAGGTGACGGTGGGCTGAGGCGCGCCGCCTCTGCCGCTGCATCGGACGCGTCGTCATACCAGTTGAGTGCCCGATAGTCGAAGCCCGCTTCGATCGTCGGTTTCACGATGGCGAAATAGGGCGAGAGGTCGAAATCCCGCGGCACGAACAGCGAATGGTGCCGGATGCGAAACACCTCGCGCGCAGCGGGATTGTCGGGGTCGGCCTTCAGTTCCGGCAGGATCGGGTAGCGGACGTGCTGGAATGCCTGCGCGATCAGCGTCGAACAGACCGCCCGCGTCGGATCGCCGGAGCCGAGCGCCAGCATCCGCCGTCGCCAGCGCCGTGGCACCGGCGGCTGCGGCAGAAGATAGCGCGCGAGGTCGATGAAGTTTCGCAGGTCGTAGCTCTTGCCGATCGCCGCACGCATGAAGGCGACGACCTTGTCGCGGTCCGCGTCCCCGAGGCCGACGGGGCGACAGACCCGCGTGTTGAGAATGGCATAGTCATCGAGCGCGACCGCGCGGACGCCATGTTGAAGATCAGCCTCGATGAGATCGCACCCGTCCGGGTCGCCGACAAAGAATGCGGCGTGCGACCAGGTCGAGGTGGTGAGATACTTGATGGCCGAGGAAATCCGCGTGTCGCCTTCGACAAGCAGGATATCGGCGGGACGCAGACAGGCCCGCAGCAGCGGCAACCGCGTGACCGCATAGGGCCGGTAGCCGTCCACCCGCGTCTGCAGATAGCGCGCCAGCGCCCGCCCCATCATGTCGGTCAAACGGTTCACCGGTCCTCTGCCCCGTTGTCTGTCTGCACGTTAGCTCATCATGGAACGACCGCAGGGGTGGGTCACGACATCGTGAGGTCGCGGGGACGTGAGGGTCTGCCGAATTTCCGTGGGCGGGCAGGACGCGCTGGCAGGCGTCAGCGGGCAGGCAGCGGTCCGCCCGCTCACCCACCCCTGACCCGCATGCCGCGCGGGTCTGAGCCCGCTACCTCCTCGGTCTGACAAGACCGCCTGACTGCCGCACTCGCCACCACCAGTCCCCGCAGATGGCCGCCTGCACCCCCCCCGCCACGGCCAGGACCATAGCGCAGAGTCCTCGGCTCGGGCTCGGGGCCTTGGCAATGAGGCCCGCGGGGAATACAATTCCATCGAGCGGATGAGATTCGGACGCTACTTTGTTCGGCTTTTCCTCAACTCCTTCCTCATCGTGGTTGTGCCCATCCTGATCGTGGGCTACGTCTCCTACGGCATGGCGGCCCGGGTGATCCGGCTCAAGGTGAGCGCCATCTACCTGAGGTCCCTGGAACGTACGCAGAAGAACCTGGACCAGCGGCTGCGAGGGATCAAGAACACGCTCTATCAGAGCTCGGAGAACCCGTACCTCGACCACCTGCGAAGGGTCAGGTCCGAGCCCGACGGCTCCGATTTGTTCCGGGTAATGAAGCTCATCGAGGTTCTGGACAGGGCCAAGAGCTCCGACAGCCTGATTCACGACTTCCTCGTCTACTTCCGCAACATGGACGTGGTCGTCGACACCTCCACGATGCACGATCGCGCCACGTTCCTCCAGCGGCACTTTGTCATCGAGAGCGAGCAGAGCGACCTGCTCGGCAAGGTGCTCAGGGCACCCTGGGCCATGAGCTTCGAGTTGATCGCGCGCGTCTCGCGGGAGCCCACGGCCTCCAATCCGTCGCCTGTCGTGCTGGAACGTTCGGTGGCTGTCCTGCGGTCGCTGCCGCTGGGCGTCTCGGAGCCGCCGGTCGTGCTGGCACTCCTCCTGAACCCCGAGGCGCTGGGCGAAGTCCTGACCTCCGCGAATCTCAGCGCTTCGATGGAGGCTCTGATCCTGCGCGGCGATGGACAGATCATCGGGGCCACCTCTCCGCTGCTCGCGAGCCGAGACGGAGTTGCGGGCCTGCTGCGCGAGATCCGGGCGGCATCGTGGGAAGAGGGTTCCTTCTCCCTCGATCTGCTCAGGAAGAACCGCACGGTGATGTACCGGGCTCTCACGGAGGTGGACTGGTACCTGGTGAACGTCGTCGACACCGACGAGATCATCCGCGACGCCAGAATCATCCGCAGCATCACGCTGCAGGTGGGGCTGCTTGCCCTGGCGCTCGGCGGCATGCTGTCTTACCTGCTGGCCAAGCGTATGTATCGGCCTATCAACGTGATCATGGCGCGGCTCGACAAAGGCGGCTCCCAAGGGTCGGCGCCGCCCGGGACCGCCGGGGACGGCGATGAGCTGGGCGTGATAGGGACCGAGCTGTTCGGCGCTCTGGCGCGCAACATGCAGCTGGAGGGGTCGCTCGCGGGCTACCTGCCAGTTGCCCGGGAGCGTTTCTTCTATCACCTGGCCAAGGCGAATTACAGCTCGACCATGGCGATCGAGGGTCAGCTGAAGGAGCTGAAGATCGAGCTTGCGGGCCGGGGCGTCTTTGCCTGGGTCATGGAGATCGACCATTTCCTGATCCTGCTCGACAGCGAAGGGGAAACCCAGGTCCACTACCTTCTCACCATGATCGCGGAGTACGCCATCAGCACGCTGCAGGCTGCGTTCCCAAACGCGTTTGCCTTCTACGACGAGCATCGCGTGGGATTCTTTGTGGACAGCGCCACGCAGGATGAGGCGACGAACCGGCAGCGTGCCCTGGGGGCCGCCCGGCACATCAAGGAGATCGCCAACAGTGAGCTTCATCTGAGCCTCACGGTGGGAATCGGCGGTACCAGGAGCGATGTGGCCGGCTTCGCGGCTTCCTATTCCGAGGCCTGCGCCGCCGTGGCGCGCAAGTTCTTCGCCGGCTGCGACCAGATCCTCTTCTGGGGACCGGGCGACGCCGTCACTGCGCGGGCACTGGTGCGTTCGCACGACGACGAGCTTCTTGCCAACAGGCTCAAGAGGGGAGACTTGGAAGCGGTCATCGGGGGCGCGCAGGAGGCGCTCGCCGA
>JBGSNN010000468.1:0-28115 GCA_041739655.1 Albidovulum sp.
GACAGGGCGCCCCGGCTTGCCGAGACCTGGCGCGAGACGCGCGAACGGCTGCTGGCGATGGCCGCTACTGTTCGCGCGCCGACCGACCGCATCCTCGTCATCGGCGAAACCGCTCTGGAAGCGGACTGGTCCGCCACCGCACATATGGCGGGTTTCCTTCCGGCCGCGCGCTATTTCGCCCGGGTGGCCACGTCGCAGCCCGTCTAGCGCGCGCCTGCGGGCTGGCAAAATCCCGATCCTTCGGGTATCGCGGCGCAAGAGACAGAAGGACCCCCTGCCATGAGCACCGAATTCTCCCGCAATATCGCCTCGACCGAGGAGATCATCGAAGAAGCCCGTAACGGCCGGATGTTCATTCTTGTCGATCACGAGGACCGCGAGAACGAGGGCGATCTGGTCATTCCGGCGCAATTCGCGACCGCAAGGATGATCAACTTCATGGCGACGCACGGGCGCGGCCTGATTTGCCTGACGCTGACACGGGACCGCATCAAGGCGCTGGGACTGCCGCAGATGGCGACCGCGAATTCCTCGCGGCATGAGACCGCCTTTACCGTCTCGATCGAGGCGCGTGAGGGGGTGGAGACCGGTATCTCGGCCGCCGACCGTGCGCTGACGGTCGCTGTCGCGATCGACCCGAAGACGGGGCCGCAGGACATCGCGATGCCGGGGCATGTCTTCCCGCTGCGCGCCCGCGACGGCGGTGTTCTGGTCCGCGCCGGTCATACCGAGGCCGCGACGGATGTGAGCCGCCTTGCGGGGCTGAACCCGTCGGGCGTGATCTGCGAGATCATGAAGGACGACGGCACCATGGCGCGGCTGCCCGATCTGATCGTCTATGCGAAGAAGCACGGGCTGAAGATCGGCACGATTTCCGACCTCATCGCCTATCGCCGTCGCCACGACAACCTCGTGCGCGAAACGCTGTGCCGGCCCGTGACCTCGGCCTATGGTGGCGACTGGACCATGCGCGTCTTCACCGACCTGACCGAAGGCGTCGAACATGTCGCCCTGACCAAGGGCGATATCACCACGCCCGAGCCGGTTATGGTGCGCACCCATGCCCTGAACGTGATTGAGGACATGCTGGCCCTCGGTCCTGCGCCCGCAGGTGAGTTGGAGCGTGCGATGCGGATCATCGCGAGCGAGGGAAGGGGCGTCGTCTGCGTCTTTCGCAACCCACACGCCAAGCTTCTGGTCGAGGAAGAGGAGGGTCCGCGCACGGTCAAGCACACCGGCCTCGGTGCGCAGATGCTGTCCTCGATGGGGCTGCGCAAGCTGATCCTGCTGACCGACTCGCCGCAGACCCGCTACCTTGGGCTTGATGCCTATGATCTCGAAATCGTGGGCACCCGCCCGATCACGAGGGGCTAGGCATGGCCACGAACGAAAACCACCACATCCTCGACCTGCCGCGCTTCGACAAGCCGGTGAAGCTTCTGATCGTGGTCGCGCCCTATTACCGGGACATTGCCGACAACCTTGTGGCGGGCGCGAGGGCGGTTGCGGCCGAGGCCGGGGCGACGGTCGATCTGGTCGAGGTTCCCGGTGCGCTTGAGGTGCCGACCGCCATCGGTCTCGCCTCCCGCATGGCCGACTACGACGGCTTTGTCGCGCTCGGCTGCGTCATCCGGGGTGAGACGACGCATTACGACACGGTCTGCAACGACAGTTCGCGCGCGCTCACTCTGCTTGGCCTCAATGGCGCCTGCATCGGCAACGGCATCCTGACCGTGGAAAACCGCGATCAGGCCGTGGTCCGTGCCGACCCAGAAGGCCAGAACAAGGGTGGCGGCGCGGCGGCTGCGGCCTTGCATCTGGTCGCGCTTTCCCGCAAATGGGCGCGCCAGACCAAGGGGATCGGGTTCAAGCCGCAGGGCGAGGACTTCCGCATCGCCGGGCAAACCGAAGGACCCGCCCGCGCATGAGCGACGCAAAGCCGAAAACCAACTCTGCCGAACGGCGCCAGATGAAGGCCGCTGCGCGGCTCTACGCGGTGCAGGCCCTGTTTCAGATGGAGGCCGCGGGCCAGTCCGTGGACCGGGTCGCCCGCGAGTTCGAGACGCATCGCTTTGGCGCCATCTATGACGACGACGAGATGGCCGAGGGCGACCGCGACCTCTTCCGCCAGATCGTCGAAGCGGCGGTGAACTGGCAGGCGAAGATCGACCAGATGACCGACCGCGCCCTGGTTGCGACATGGCCCATCAACCGCATCGACCCGGTCCTGCGCGCGCTCTTTCGCGCCGCGGGGGCGGAGCTCAGTGCCACGGCGACGCCGCCGAAGGTCATCATCACCGAATTCGTCGATGTCGCCCGCGCGTTCTTTCCCGAGGGCAAGGAACCGAAGTTCGTCAACGCGGTGCTTGACCATATGGCACGCGAAGCGCGGCCCGAGGCGTTCTGATGCTGATGGCCGCCAAGCTCCTCATCGGTCTTGTCGCGGCGCTTCACCTCTAGATCCTCTGGCTGGAGATGTTCGCCTTGGAAAGCCGCGGGCCAAACGTGTTTCGCACGGTTGCGAAAGACCTCTTCGCCCCGACCAGATCCATGATGGCCAATCAGGGCCTTTACAACGGATTGCTCGCGGCCGGTCTGGTCTGGTCGCTTCTGGCGGGACCGGAGATCTGGTGGCAGATCGCCGTCTTCTTCCTGTCCTGTGTGGCAATTGCCGGTATCCTTGGCGGGCTGACGGCGTCGCGGCGCATCTTCCATGTGCAGGCCGCGCCGGCGATTCTTGCCTTGATCTGCCTCGCCCTCGGCTGAGGCGCTGCGACAGCGTGGCGCTGGGATTACCGGCGCCTGGTCGCTAGACTGTCCGTGAAAGGGGACTTTCCATGCCCGCTCTCGTGCGTCTTTACATCAAGAATGTCATCATCGGCTTCCTGCTCTCGGCTGCCTTCGTTGCGGCACTTCTCTGGCTCAACGTCGGCAATCTGTGGCACCTGATCTCCACTTCGCCCGCAGGATGGATCGCCGGATTGATGCTGTTCATGTTCAACGGGATTGTCTTTGCCGGCGTGCAGTTCGCCATCGCCGTCATGCGCATGGAAGACAACGGGACGAGCGGCGGCAAGGGGCGGCGCATTCCGGTCGCCACATCACGCACCGCCATGGCCCAAGCCACGGCGCCTGACCGCGACCGGACGTCTCAACGCTGAGCGGATAGCGGATAGTGGCGGGAACCGCGGCAACCGTAGAGACGTGTATTTCCCGAGAGCCTGGTTTACCAGGTGGGTGCCAGATACCGGGACCACGATCCCGGCAGAGCCAGCTCCCTCGGAAGAGATTATCGGCCACTGGAAAAAGGCCTCGTACGAGAGGGGCAGAACCCGCCACTCACCAACTTAGGTGTATCGGCGGTCCTCAGCAAGGGTCGTGTCCTGGTATGAGCGTCTGATCGGCTTCCGGGTCGGGAATCCCTGACCTTCACGTTTGGCTTGCTGCGATGATATGTCGCGGCCTCGCGCCCCAGTGGGGCGGCGACAGCCAAAACAGGATGCACATCATGAAAGGTATTGGTCTTCTCTTCTTCGGCTCCGGCGTTGTTTATGTCTCGGCCGGGATGCTGCTCGGCATCTATATGGGAATCAATCAGGATTTCTCCCTGGCGCCCGCACATGCCCATTTGAACCTTGTCGGCTTTGTCATCATGGCGCTGATGGGTATTTTCTATCATCTGACGCCGCGCGCCGCCGCGTCGGTTCTGTCGCGGGCACATTTCATCCTCGCAACGCTGGGGGTGTGGACCATGGTCCCGGGCGTCGCGCTGGCGGTGACAGGCGGGGGCGAAGTCCTCGCAATCGTCGGGTCGCTTCTGACCGTGAGCGCTATGGCGGTGTTTCTGGTCAATCTGGGTGTGAATGTCGTGGTACGGCAGACCGGCCGGGTCGCGGAGGCGCTCTGACGGCGCCGCGCCGTATGATGTCGGCCGGGCGGGCGATCCGGGGCTGGACTTTTGTTCTCTTTATGTTCAGATTCCGCACATGCCCCAGGACCTCATGCCCGGCCAACTCCTCGCGCGCGGCGTTTGCCGCCATCTGCTCGGACACGGGTTTGCGGCGGTTGAAGAACTGGTGCCCGCGCCGGGCCTCAGGGTGGACGTGATGGCGCTGGGCCCGAAGGGCGAAATCTGGATCGTCGAATGCAAGTCGAGCCGGATGGACTACATCACGGACCGCAAGTGGCAGAATTATCTGGAATGGGGCGACCGTTTCTTCTGGGCGGTCGATCTGGAGTTCCCGGTCGATCTCTTGCCGCCTCAGACCGGGTTGATCGTCGCGGACGCCTACGGCGCCGAAATCGTGCGGATGGGGCCCGAGACGGCGCTGGCCGGGGCGCGCCGCAAGGTCATCACGCAGAAGTTCGCACGTCACGCCGCGATGAGGCTTCAGGGTCTGCGCGACCCCGGCGTCATTTCTTCCGTTTAGGGCCTTTGGGGGCCGTCATGCCACGCGCGGCTTCAGCCGCGGCGCGCAGTTCCTCGGCGATTTCCTCGGCCTCTTCGGGTTCGAAATCAAGCGGCAGTTCCATGCCCTCGGCCTCGACATAGATCCGCACCATGCCGAGGCTGGTCGGCCCGATCTGCAGATTGGCCGCGATTTCGCTTTGCTTGTCGATCCCCATGACGCCGTCCTTTTCCGTCCCTGATCCTGCAATAGGCCGCCCCGTCCCGCCGCGCAATCGTCCGGCTCAGCGGCCCGCCTTTTCCGCGATGCCGGAGGTGCCTTCGCGACGCGCAAGCTCTGCCAGCACATCGGCCAGAGACACATTCCGCGCCGCGAGCATGACGAGCAGGTGATAGAGCACATCCGCCGCTTCGGCGGTCAGCCGCGCGCGGTCGCCCTTGACCGCCTCGATGATCGCCTCGATGGCCTCTTCACCGAATTTCTCGGCGCATTTCTCCGGCCCCTTCGACAGGAGTTTCGCGGTCCACGAGCTTTCAGGGTCCGCCCCCTTCCGCGCCTCGATGGTGGCCGCAAGACGGGCGAGCGTGGTCATGTCATCCTCATCGGAATACCGGCGGCGGCCATGTGTTCCTTGGCCTCGCGGATGGTGAAATCGCCGAAATGGAAGATCGAGGCGGCGAGGACGGCCGAGGCATGGCCCTCGGTGATGCCTTCGACGAGGTGGTCGAGCGTGCCGACACCGCCGGAGGCGATGACGGGAATATCGACGGCATCGGCGATGGCGCGGGTCAGGGGGATATTGAAGCCCGCCCGCGTGCCGTCACGGTCCATCGAGGTCAAAAGGATCTCGCCCGCGCCCTTGGCGGCGACGGTCCGGGCGAAGGCGACCGCGTCTATCCCCGTCGCCCGCCGCCCGCCGTGGGTGAATATCTCCCACCGCCCCGGTGCCACCGTCTTGGCGTCGATGGCGACGACGATGCATTGGCTGCCGAAGCGGTCCGCCGCCCCGGCCACCACGTCGGGGTCGGCGACGGCGGCGGAGTTGAAGCTGACCTTGTCGGCCCCGGCGAGCAGGAGCGCGCGCACATCCTCATGCGTTCTGACCCCGCCACCGACGGTCAGCGGGATGTAGCATTGTTCGGCGGTGCGGGTGACGAGGTCATACATCGTGCCGCGGTTTTCGTGGGTGGCGTGGATATCGAGAAAGGTGATTTCGTCCGCGCCGGCGGCGTCATAGGCCTTGGCGGCCTCCACCGGATCGCCGGCGTCGATCAGGTTGACGAAGTTCACACCCTTCACCACGCGGCCATCGGCCACGTCGAGGCAAGGTATGATGCGGGTCTTCAGCATGAGGTCTCAATGCCGTGCGCCAGGGCGAAAGGCAAGCGGCAAGGCAAGGCGCAGTATGGCCGCAATAGGCGGAATGGGCTTGCAAAATCGTGGCGCCGCGCTTTCCTGAACGTATGGTAAAACTCGTTCTCCTGCACAAGGCGGATTCGATCTACGACGACGAGCCCGACAGGGTTTATGATTTCCCGCGCCCCTATCTGAAAGCCGTGTCGGACGCAGTGGGTGACTGGGTGATCTACTATGAACCCGTCAAGGCCGGCAAACGCGGCTACTTCGCGGCGGCAAGGATCGACCGTGTTATTCCGAAGCCGGGCGCGGAGGGGCGCTTTCTGGCCCTGATTGCGCCCGGCAGCTATCTGCCCTTCGACCGGGAGGTGCCGCGACTGCGCAACGGGCATCCATTCGAGCGGTCGCTGACTGCCCCGGACGGCAAGCCAAAGGCCGGCGGTGCCCAGCAACTGGCCGTACGACGCCTGCCCGAGCAGGAGTTTGCCGAGATCGTGCGCCATGGCCTGCCTGTCGATCTGGAGGCGGTCGAGGCCCGCCGCTACGATCCGGTCCGCCACGAGGCGGACGATGCCGCGCTACCTGTCGAGCGCCCAGTCATCGAGCGGCTAACCAGTCGGCCCTATCGGGATGTCGCCTTCCGGCGCAAGGTTCGTGAAGCCTATGACTACCGTTGCGCGATTTCCGGCCTTCGTTTGCGCAACGGTGGCGGGCGGCCTGAAGTGCAGGCGGCTCATATCCGCCCGGTCGAGCGATTGGGAAGCGACGCGGTCAGGAACGGGCTCGCGCTGTCAGGGACGTTGCACTGGATGTTTGACCGCGGGCTCTGACCGTCGCCGATGACTGGACGGTCCTCGTTTCACGCAACAAGGTACCGGGCGAAGTCGTGGACCGGCTGATCGCGCCGGACGGCAGGCTGTGCCTCCCGAAAGACGAGCGCGACTGGCCCCATCCGGAGAACCTGCGCTGGCATCGGGAAAACGTCTTCGGGCAGGTGGGCCTTGAAGGGCCGCTCCCATGGTCTTGACCCCTTAGGCAGGAGAAAATCCGGTCAACCCCGCAACGCCGCCAGCGCCTCGGCGAGGTCGATGGCGCCGTCGTAGAGCGCCCGGCCCGAGATCGCTCCGGCGATGACGCCGGTATCGCGGAGCGCGATCAGGTCTGCGAGAGACGCCACGCCGCCTGAGGCGATCACCGGGATCGTCACGGCGCGGGCCAGGGCCTCGGTCGCGGCGATGTTCGCGCCTTGCATCGCGCCGTCGCGCAGGATGTCGGTGTAGATGATCGCGGCAACGCCTGCGTCCTCGAAACTGCGGGCGAGATCGGTGACGAGCACGCCGGTTTCCTCGGCCCAGCCCTTCGTCGCGACGCGGCCGTTCCGGGCGTCGATCCCGACCGCGACCTGACCGGGGAAGGTGCGGGCAGCCTGCCGGACGAGGTCGGGGTTCTCGACCGCGACGGTGCCGAGGATGACGCGCGCGAGACCCTTCGACAGCCACTTCTCGATGGTGGCGAGGTCGCGGATGCCGCCGCCAAGCTGGGCGGGAACCTTGATCCGGGCGAGGATGGCCTCGACTGCGGCGGCGTTGACCGGCGCACCGGCGAAGGCGCCGTTGAGGTCGACGAGGTGAAGCCATGCGCAGCCCGCCGCCTCGAACTTTGCCGCCTGCGCCGCCGGGTCGTCGCCGAAGACGGTGGCCTTGTCCATCTCGCCATGCAGGAGCCGGACGCACTGGCCGTCCTTGAGGTCGATGGCGGGATAGAGGATCATGGCAGTCTCCGTTTCGCGGCCTCTTGCCACAGGCAGCAGCTGATTGCAAAGGCCGGCAAACGTCACGTCACGCTGGACGGCGCGGGGGGCATTGGCGGATAATTGGGCAAATGTCAGGGAGGACATCAGACATGAGGACTCTATTCGCCGCCGCCGCCGCCATCGTCCTGGGCACAGCCGCCTTCGCCGATCCCGTCGAAGGCCTGTGGAAGACCAAGCCCGACGACAACGGAAATTTCGGCCATGTGCAGATCGTGCCCTGCGGTGCCGCCTTGTGCGGGACGCTGGTCAAGGCCTTTGACGGGTCCGGTACGGAAATCGCGTCGCCCAACATCGGCAAGCAGATCGTCTGGGACATGCAACCCGCCGGGGATGGCAGCTATGCGAACGGCAAGGTCTGGGCGCCCGATCGCGACAAGACCTACAATTCCAAGATGCAGATGCGCGGCAGCTCGCTCGCCGTCTCCGGGTGCGTTCTTGGCGGGATGATCTGCCGCGCCTCGGACTGGACGCGGGTGAAGTAGTCTAACCGAACACCGACCAGCCGGTGCGGCGGGCGAGCATTTCGACCGCCGCCGTGCCGAGCAGGGAGTTGCCATGCGCGTTCAGTCCCGGCGACCAGACCGCGATGGAGGCGCGCCCCGGTGCGATCACAAGGATGCCGCCGCCGACACCGGACTTGCCGGGCAGCCCGACCCGAAACGCGAAATCGCCTGACCCGTCATAGTGGCCGCAGGTCAGCATCAGCGCGTTGATGCGGCGCACCCGCTCGGCCGACAGAAGACGCGGTGCGGCATCAGACCCCATCAGAAAGCGGCCCGCGCGGGCCAGTTGGTCGCAACTCATCTCTACCGCGCATTGGTGGAAATAGGCGCCGAGCGCTCGTTCCGGCGTGTTCGTCAGATTGCCAAATGCGCGCATGTAGTGGGCGAGCGCGAAGTTCCGGTGGCCGGTCTCGAACTCGGACCGTGCCACGGCCTGATTGATATGAATGTCGTCATCACCCGCTGCGGTCCGGATGAAGCGCAGAAGCTCGCCCAGATATTCGCGCGGCGCGTGGCTGGACAGGACGGCATCGGTCACCACGATCGCGCCCGCGTTGATGAACGGATTGCGCGGGATGCCGCGGTCATGTTCAAGCTGGAGGATCGAGTTGAAGGCAAGGCCCGACGGCTCGCGCCCGACACGGGACCAGAGCTGATCGCCGAGCCGTCCGAGGGCGAGCGCCAGGGCAAATACCTTTGACACACTCTGCACCGAAAAGGGCAGATCCGCGCTGCCTGCGCTGTGATGGCTGCCGTCGGCGAGGGCCACCGAGATGCCGAAATGTGCCGGATCGACGCCGGCAAGCTCGGGGATATAGGTGGCGACCTTGCCGCGATCCGGCGCGGCCGCCATCGCCGCGGTGATCTCGTCCAGGAAGGCGGCGATATTGGTCACGGTGCCCAGGCGAGGAAGTTCGCAATCAGCCGAAGCCCCGTTGCCTGGCTTTTTTCCGGGTGGAACTGGGTGCCGACGATGGTGTCGCGGCCGACGATGGCGGTGATGTCGCCGCCATAGTCGCAATGGGCGAGCCGGTGCGCCGGGTCGGTCACGCGGAAATGGTAGGAATGCACGAAATAGGCGTGCTGGCCTGTTTCGATGCCGCGCAGGACCGGATGCGGATGGTCGATGACAAGATCGTTCCAGCCCATATGCGGCACTTTCAGCGCGCGGTCGGCCGGGTCGATATGCACGACCTCGCCGCCGATCCAGCCGAAGCCGGGCGTCTCGCGGTACTCAAGGCCGCGTGTCGCCAGCATCTGCATCCCGATGCAGATGCCGAGGAAGGGCACTCCGCGCCGCGTCACGGCCTCGGTGAGCGCCTCGGTCATGCCGGTCACAGCATCGAGCGCGGCGCGGCAGGCCGGAAAGGCGCCATCGCCGGGCAGCACGATCCGGTCGGCGCGCGCCACATCCTCGGGCCGCGCGGTGACGATGACCTTCCCCGCGCCGGTCTCGGCCGCCATGCGCTGAAACGCCTTTTCGGCGGAATGCAGGTTGCCGCTGTTGTAGTCGATGATCGCCGTCAGCATCGGGTCAGAGCGCGCCCTTGGTCGAGGGCAGCGCATCGCTCCGCGGGTCCGGCTCCACCGCCATCCGCAACGCCTTGGCCAGCGCCTTGAACGCGGCTTCGGCGATGTGGTGGCTGTTGACGCCGTGGATCTTGTCCACATGAAGCGTGATGCCGCCATGGGTAGAGATCGCCTGGAAGAACTCGCGCACCAATTCGGTGTCGAAGCTGCCGATCTTCGCGGTCGGGAATGCCAGGTTCCAGACCAGATAGGGCCGCCCGGAAAGGTCGAGCGCACAGGCCACCTGGGCGTCGTCCATTGCGAGCGTGAAATGTCCGTAGCGACGGATGCCCTTCTTGTCGCCAAGCGCCGACGCCAGGGCTTGTCCGAGCGTGATGCCGGTGTCTTCGACGGTGTGGTGATCGTCGATATGCAGATCGCCCTTGGCGCGGATGGTCAGGTCGATCAGCGAATGCCGCGACACCTGGTCCAGCATGTGGTCGAAGAAGCCGACGCCGGTCTGGTTCGAATAGAGGCCGGTCCCGTCAAGGTTGACCTCGACCGAGATGCTGGTTTCCGCCGTCTTCCGGGTGATCTTCGCCTTGCGCATGTGCTGTCCTTTCGGCTGCGCCGCCTTATAGGGCCGAAGCCGGGGGCGGCCAATATGGCGCGCATCGAATTTCCCGCCCTGTCGCAGAAAAGCGCGCGCCTTCAGGCGGTGCCAGACAGTGCCGAGGCGAAAGCGTCGATCTCGGCCGCCGTCGTAGACCAGGAGCAGACAAAGCGCGCGCCGATCGCTTCGTCATCCGGGCCTTCGGGCGCGGGGTCGCCGGGCCAGCAGTAATAATGCGCCCCGGCGGCTTCAAGCTTGCGGTGCAGGACGCGCGGCAGGGTGGCAAAGACCATGTTCGCCTGACGCGGATAGAGCAGGCTTGCCTCGGGCCGGGATTGGAACACCGCTTCGAGTGCGGCCGCCTTGTCATTGGCCGCACGGGCGAGGCGAAGCCAGAGCCCGTCGGTCAGATAGGCCTCCATCTGCGCCGAGAGGTAGCGGTGCTTGGAAAAGAGATGCCCGCCCCGTTTGCGGCGCAACTCGAACTCCCAGGCTTTCGACGGATCGAAGAGAACGACCGCCTCAACCCCCATGCAGCCGTTCTTGGTGCCGCCGAAGGACAGGATGTCGACGCCCGCCTTCCAGCTCATCTCGGCCGGGCTGGCGTTGGTCGCGACCAGCGCATTGGCAAAGCGGGCGCCGTCGAGATGCAGGGGCAGGTCGAAGGACCGGGCAACGGCGGCAAGAGCCGCGACTTCGGCGGCGCTATAGACAGTGCCGGCTTCGGTCGTGTTGGTCAGCGTGACGATGCCGCGCTGGATGGCGTGGACGAAGCCCTGCGGCGTCGCCTCGATGGCGCGTTGCAGGGATGCGGGCGTCATCTTGCCGTTCGCCCCCGGCACCGTCATCATCTTGCCGCCGCCGATGAAGAATTCCGGCGCGCCGCATTCGTCCACGTCGACATGGGCGGCCTCATGGCAATAGACGCCGCCCCAGGGCCGGCAATAGGTGGCCAGCGACAGCGCGTTGGCGGTGGTGCCGTTGTTGACGAGATAGACCGCGGCATCCGGCGCCTCGAAAATCTCGCGGATCTTTGCTCGGACCCGGTCCATGACGGCATCGGTGCCGTAGGAAGGCGCAAAACCCGCGTTTACGGCAGTCAGCGCGGCCATGACCTCGGGCGCGGCGCCCGAGGTGTTGTCGGAGGCGAATTCCATCACAGATCCTCGATGATATGATCTTCCCAGTCTTCCTCCGGGATGTCGTATTCCGGCAGGGTCCGGCCGCGCACGGATTCGCCCGCCTCATGCACGCTCTCCGACCGGCCCGAGATCAGCGGATGCCAGTCGTAAAGCGGCTTGCCCTCATGGCGCAGCCGGTAGGCGCAGGTCGAGGGCATCCAGTAGGCGACCTTGCCAATCGTGCGCGGCGTCAGCACCACACATTCGGGGACAAAGCGCTTGCGCTCCTCGTACTGGCCGCAACGGCAGGTCTCGTCATCGAGAAGGCGGCAGGCGATGCGGGTGAAGAAGATCTCGCCGGTATCGGCATCTTCAAGCTTGTTGAGACAGCACTTGCCGCAACCGTCGCAGAGCGCCTCCCACTCACGCGGGGTCAGCGTGTTGAGCGGACGCTTCCAGAAATCCGGCCTGAGGCCATCGCGGGGGATCGGGTCTTTCATGGGCGGGGACATTGCCCGGCGCGGCGCGAAAAGGAAAGGGGTCAGAGCGCCGCGAGGATCGCGCGCGCGCGGTCGCAATCGGCGTTCATCTGCGCGATGAGCCCGTCGAGCCCGTCGAACGTCATTTCCGGCCTGAGGTAGTCGATGAGCGCGACCGAGAGATGTTCGCCGTAGAGATCGCCTGAAAAATCGAAAAGGAAGGTCTCGAGGTTGGGCGTATTCGCCCCGAACATCGGCCGGACGCCAAGGCTCGCCGCGCCGCCATAGCCGCCCCGGTGGCGGCCGGTCAGCACATCGACCTTGACCGCATAGACCCCAAGGCGCGGCAGGTGCAGCCCGCCAAGTCCCATGTTTGCTGTCGGAAAGCCCAGTCCCTTGCCGCGCTTGTCGCCGTGCAGCACCTGGCCCTCGATCCGGTGCCAGTGGCCGAGCATGTGCGCCGCATCGCGTGGGCGGCCAACGGACAAGGCCTTGCGGATTGCGGTCGAGGAAATCTCGGCCCCGTCGAGCGCGATCAGGTCAGCTATTGTAACCCCGAAGCCAAGCGCGGCGCCCATCCGGCGAAGCGTCTCGATCGTGCCCTTGCGGCCCTTGCCGAAGCAGAAATCCGCGCCGACCGTGACATGGGCGACGCCGAGCGCGCCGACCAGAACCTCGGTCACGAAAGCCTCGGCCTCCATGCCCGCCAGCGCCGCGCTGAACGGCAGTTCGTAGAGCCGCTCCACCCCCAGCTTCTCAAGCCGGTGGGTGCGCGCCTCGGCGTTCATCAGCCGAAAGGCGGGCGACTCGGGGGCGAAGAACTGGCGCGGGTGCGGTTCGAAGGTGAGGATGCCAAGCGGGGCCGGCTGCGCCCGCGCGAGGGCGATGACTGCCTGATGGCCAAGATGCACGCCGTCGAAATTGCCCATCGCAACGGACGCGCCCTTGTCGTCGGCATCAAGCCCCGCCCAGTCGTGATAGACGCGCATCTGCCCCCGTCTGGCGGAAGCATCCGCCGAAGATCAGTCGAACTTGCGGCTTGGCGCCAGAACCAGCGCTTCGCCTTTCAGGACAACCGTATCGCCCACGGCGCAATGGGTTTCAAGGGTCACACGGCGGCGACCGTGGTCGATGGCGGTGACCTTCACTTCGGCATAGACGGTGTCGCCAGGGCGGACCGGGGCCATGAACCTGAGGCTCTGGCCGAGATAGACCGTGCCGTGGCCCGGAAGCTGTTCGCCGATGACCGCGGAAATGAGGCCAGCCGTGAGCATCCCATGCGCGATGCGGCCCTCGAAGATCGTTTCGCGGGCGTAGTCTTCATCCAGATGCACCGGGTTGTGATCGGTCGAGACCTCGGCGAACATCTCTATATCGCGGTCGGTGACGGTCTTCTGGAGATAGCGCACCATCCCGATCTCGATGTCCTCGATGCAGATCGTTCCGCGTGGCAGGTTGTCAAGCATCATCACGAATCCCGGGTGTCATGTTGCAGTGCAGCATAAGCCGTTTTGCGCCCTGACGCAATCTCTTCGCGAAATTATTTTGCCCTTATGCGGTCAATCTGGCAACAATATTGCCCAAAGGTAGTATTCTATCGCAGCCGTCCGATCGCATGGGTCGGCTGCAGCTGATGGTCGGCGAGCCAGCCGTCGAGCATTGCGGGATCGGGATTTTCGGGGTCATCGCCGAACCGCGCCGCCTCAAGCCCGCCGGTGACGAAAAGCGTGTCTATGCCCTCGCCAAGCCCACCCTCGACATCGGTAAAGATGCCGTCGCCCACCGCCAGCATGGTCGAGGCATCGGTCTCGCGCCCCAGTCCCGCGAGTCTTTGTCGTGTCAGGTCGTAGATCGGCGCGTAGGGCTTGCCGAAGTAGAGCGCGCGGCCGCCCATGGTCTCGTATTGCCGGGCGAGGGCTCCGGCGCAGTAGATGCGGGTCTCGCCCATATCGACGACAAGATCGGGATTGGCGCACAGAAGCGTCAAGCCTTTGGCCTTGGCGTAAAGGAACGTCGGCCGGTAGTCCTCGGGCGTTTCGGTCACCTCATCGAAGGGGCCGGTGCAGACGATGCCCTCGGCCTCTTCGAGCGGAACGCGGGAAATCGCGGGCGCATCGGACATGTCCTCGGGCAGGGCGGTGAAAAAGCCGTCATCCTTCGCTGGGCCGATATGATACACCTTCTGCCCCACCGCGCCGCGAAGCATCGCGATCTGGGCCGCGTCGCCCGAGGACACGACAATGTCCCAGGCATCGCGCGGCACCCCCATGCGGTCGAGTTGGTCGATTACGAAGCGGTTCGGGCGCGGCGCGTTGGTCAGAAGCGCGACGGTGCCACCCCCGGCGCGGAACGCCTGAAGGGCCGCCACGGCCGCCGGATAGGGTGCGCTGCCGTTGTGCAGGCAGCCCCAGAGATCGCAGAGCAGCGTGTCATACTGCGACGAGATGTCGGACAGTGACGGGATGATCCGGGGCATGGTGCGCCTTTCGGGCCGCGAGGCGGGAAGGGGCGCTGTCACAGCGCCCCTGCGGGTTCGGGCCGGTCTCAGACCTTCAGGGCCGGGATGATCTGCTTCTTGCGGCTCATCACGCCGGGCAGGACCACAGTATCGCCGGTGACCTTGCAGCCGAAGGACGCCTCGGCGATCGCCTTGACGAAGTCGTTCGGCACCAGAAGCGTCGCCTCTTCCTTGAGGATGTCGATGACGAAGAGAAGCACCTGATCCGCGCCGTCTTCCTTGGCGACGCCGTCCATCGAGGCCATCAGGCTCGCCTTGCGGTCGAGCAGAACCTTGGGCGCGGTGGTTTCGAGCACCGAGACGCGCAGTTCCTTGCCGGCGACGGTGTATTCCTTCGAATCCATGCGCAGCAGGTCCGCGTCCGAGAAGGCGCCCACATCCGATTTCGCCTCGAACATCTCGGCGGCATAGGCGGGAATGTCGATGCCGAGGTCGGCGGCCAGCGCGACGGCAAGCGCCTTGTCGTGGTCGGTCGTTGTGGGCGAGCGGAATTCCAGCGTGTCGGACAGGATGCAGGACAGCATCGCGCCCTTGATCGCGCGTGGCATCTTCGCGGCATCGGCGCCCATGAGGTCGTGCATGATCGTTGCCGTGCAGGCCAGAGGCTTGATCGTGATGTCGATGGGGCCCGCGGTCTCAAGCCCGCCGGTCAGCTTGTGGTGGTCGATGATCTGGATCACATCGGCCGCGTTGATTCCTGCGGGCAGTTCGGCGGGGTTGTTGGTGTCGACGATCACCACCTTTTCCCCGGCGGCGACGTCCGCGATGATCTCGGGCTTCGGCAAGTTCCATTTCTTCAGCACGAAGGCGGCCTCGGTATTCGGTTCGCCCAGAAGCTTGGCTTCGGCCGGCTGCTTGCGCTGCTCGGTCAGATACCAGGCCCAGATGATGGGCGAGCCGGTGGAATCGGTGTCGGGGGATTTGTGGCCGAAGACTTTGATCATGATGCTTTCCGCTCAATGAGGTGAGGTCGCGCGCCTTATAGGCAAGGGCAGGGCGATTGTCACCACACCAGGCGTCACCTTTGCCGCAGAACCGGGTTGTGTTCGCGGCAGACCTGTCAGCCGGGCTGGAAGTCGCGCCGCTCGATCCGGAAACCCGCGCGTTCGAGAAGCGCCAGCACGCCTTTTTCGCCCGAGAGATGCAGCGCGCCGAAGGCGGCGAAAACCCTGCCCTGCCGGGCGGCGTCCTCGATGACGGGAATCCAGCTTTCATTCCGCCGGATCATCAACGCCTGTTCCAGAATGGCATAGTCCCGGTCAACCTTCTCGGGTGTCATGTCCGGCATCCGATAGGCTGCGGCCCGGCCAAATTCCCAGGTCACGCGCGCGTCCTCATCGAAATAAGCCCGGGTCAGCGTCATCATCATGTCTTCGGACTGATCCCCCATGGCAAGCGTCATGCGGATCATCTCAATCTGCAGGTCCTGCGGCAGGGTCTGGAAGAGCTTGAAGGCTGCGTCATGCGGTTCAAGGGCGCGAATCGGAATGCGGCGCTCCTCTGCGCGCTCGATGATGCGAATGTCGAGACCGCGGGTGTCGCCGCCCGCGAGTTCGGCCATCATGCAGGGCGGCGTAGAGAGCATCATCGTCGCGTACCAGGGCTGCATCTTCGCGGCGAACATGGCGGGCACGCCGCGGTCGGCCATGGCATCCGACAAGGCGCGCCAGTCGGCATCGGGCAGCAGTTCGGGCAGCGTCGGCCCCTGCATGATGAAGAGAAGGTCGGGCCGCGTCGCCATGTCGGACTTGAGCTGCTCCGACTCTCTGGGGCCAGCCTCGACCAGGACCACGGAGGCCACGTCAAGCTCGGGGCGCAACTGCTCAAGCACAAGGTCGTGGCGCGGGTCGTCGAAGTGATAGGTGCCGACGATATCCACCACCTGACTGCCGCGTGTCGCGCGCCAGGCATTGCCGCGGCCGTATGGCGTCGCGTCGATCCGCGCCGTGATTTCGGCGCGATCCGAGGCCGGAAGGCCGGGCAAGAGGTCCTGCCCCTGACACTCCGCCCGAAGCGGCAGCGCCGGCAGCGCGAGAAGCAGCGCGAGTGCGATGTGTTTCAGCATCCGGTCCCCATTCTGCGCTGAGGGCGCATCAAGCGCCATATCTGGCGCCGCAAAAGCGCTCCGCCAAGGCGTCGGAACGGCGATTTTATGGCAGCCGAGGAGTTGACTATGGGCGCCCGGACGCCTAACTACACCGCGGTTAGCACTCGCATCCGGTGAGTGCTAACGACGTATAACCTGGAACCTAGGGAGTGTTACCAGATGGCATTCAAACCGCTTCATGACCGTGTGCTGGTCAAGCGCATCGAAGGTGAAGACAAGACCAAGGGCGGTCTGATCATCCCCGACAGCGCCAAGGAAAAGCCCGCCGAGGGTGAAGTCGTCGCCGTGGGCGAGGGCGCGCGCAAGGACTCGGGCGAGCTGATCGCACCGTCCGTCAAGAAGGGCGACCGTATCCTTTTCGGCAAGTGGTCGGGCACCGAAGTGACGCTCGACGGCACCGAAATGCTGATCATGAAGGAAAGCGACATCCTCGGCATCATCGCCTGAGGTCCGCTCTACCAATCGAAATCCAGACAACCAGGAGCAAGCAAAATGGCTGCTAAGGACGTCAAATTCAATACCGATGCCCGCGACCGCATGTTGCGCGGCGTCAACACCCTCGCCGACGCGGTGAAGGTGACCCTTGGCCCCAAGGGCCGCAACGTCGTGCTCGACAAGTCGTTCGGTGCGCCGCGGATCACCAAGGACGGCGTGACCGTCGCCAAGGAGATCGAGCTGGCTGACAAGTTCGAGAACATGGGCGCGCAGATGGTGAAGGAAGTCGCTTCCCGCACCAATGACGAGGCCGGCGACGGCACCACCACGGCGACGGTTCTGGCTCAGGCCATCATCAAGGAAGGCATGAAGGCGGTTGCCGCCGGCATGAACCCGATGGATGTGAAGCGCGGCATCGACCTTGCCACCTCGAAGGCCGTTGCGGCCATCAAGGCAGCGTCCCGCCCGGTCACCGACAGCGCCGAAGTGGCACAGGTCGGCACCATCTCGGCCAATGGCGAAGCCGAAATCGGCCGCCAGATCGCGGATGCGATGCAGAAGGTCGGAAACGAAGGCGTCATCACCGTCGAAGAGAACAAGGGTCTTGAGACCGAAACCGAAGTCGTCGAAGGCATGCAGTTCGACCGCGGCTATCTCTCGCCCTACTTCGTGACCAATCCTGACAAGATGATCGCCGATCTCGAAGACTGCTACGTGCTGCTGCACGAGAAGAAGCTTTCGTCGCTCCAGCCGATGGTTCCGCTTCTGGAAGCGGTGATCCAGTCGCAAAAGCCGCTGCTGATCGTCGCCGAGGATGTGGAAGGCGAAGCCCTCGCCACGCTCGTCGTCAACAAGCTGCGCGGTGGCCTGAAGATCGCCGCCGTCAAGGCGCCGGGCTTCGGTGATCGCCGCAAGGCCATGCTGCAGGATATCGCGATCCTGACCGGTGGCCAGGTGATTTCGGAAGACCTTGGCATGAAGCTTGAGAATGTCGGTCTCGACATGCTCGGTCGCGCCAAGAAGATCTCGATCAACAAGGACAACACCACCATCGTCGATGGCGCCGGTGACAAGGCCGAGATCGCAGCCCGTGTGGCCCAGATCCGCACGCAGGTCGAGGAAACCACCTCGGACTACGACCGCGAGAAGCTGCAGGAGCGTGTCGCGAAACTGGCCGGCGGCGTGGCCGTCATCAAGGTCGGCGGCATGACCGAGATCGAAGTGAAAGAGCGCAAGGATCGCGTCGATGACGCGCTGAACGCGACCCGCGCGGCCGTGCAGGAAGGCATCGTCGTCGGTGGCGGCGTGTCGCTTGTCCAGGCGGCGAAGAAGCTCGAAGGGCTGAAGGGCGACAACGCCGACCAGAATGCCGGGATCGCCATCGTGCGCCGCGCGCTTGAGGCGCCGCTGCGCCAGATCGCGGAAAACGCTGGTGTTGACGGGGCTGTCGTTGCCGGCAAGGTCCGCGAATCGAAAGACGTGGCCTTTGGCTTCAACGCCCAGACCGAAGAATATGGCGACATGTTCAAGTTTGGCGTGATCGATCCGGCCAAGGTCGTGCGGACGGCGCTGGAAGATGCGGCCTCGATCGCCGGTCTTCTCATCACCACCGAAGCCATGGTCGCCGACCGGCCCGAGCCGAAGGGTGCGGGCGGTGGCATGCCCGACATGGGCGGCATGGGCGGCATGGGCGGCATGATGTAATCACGCCGTTCCGTCACGGAACAGGACGGGGCCCCGGTGACGGGGCCCCTTTCGTTTGGCGGATAGCCGGGTCAGTCGTAGGCGATGCCGACGATCTCCAGCGCGATCTCCCCCGCCGGTCGTTTCCACGTGACCCAATCGCCGATGCGTGCGCCCGTCAGGGCGCGCGCGAGCGGCGATTGCGGTGCGATCCGGCCCTCGGTGGCGTCGGCCTCGTCCTCGCCGACGATTTCGTAGAGGTGGTCCGCGCCGTTCTCATCGGTGACGCGCACCCGCGCGCCAAAGGCGACCTCATCCCTCGGCTGGCCCTTGGGATCGACGAGGATGGCGCTGCGCAGGCGCGTTTCAAGATAACGGATGTCACGTTCCGCCGCGCGTTCGGGAAGGGTATCGAGCCGCTCGGCGCGCGCCTTCAGGCGGGCAAGCTCCGCCTGCGCCGCTGCCAGTCGGGTCCGCAACGCCGCCAATCCGCGCGGTGTCACATAGTTCGGATGCGGGCTGATCGGCAGATCGGGCAGGGGGGTGGTGTCGGGCCCGTCTTCCTTGACGAAGGCGCGGCTCATCGGACGATGACCTCCAGCGGGTCGTAATGCGCGATGCCCGGCGCGCCGAAGGCAACATCGGCCAGGCTGTCGGGCTTGAAGCGGATCGTGGCGAGGTCGCTGCGGCTGAAGAACTGCCGCCGGGTGACAACCCGCGCCGGGTCGCGCCAGTCGGCCGCGATCACTCCGGCGGCGATGTCGCAGCGGAAATAGAGGTCCACCTGATGAAACCCCGTCACCGGGTCGTGGAATTCGTTGACCAGCGCCAGCGGGCCGACCGCAACCGTCAGCCCGGTTTCCTCATGCACTTCGCGGATCAGGTTCGCGGGCAGCGAGGTTCCGGCCTCGACCCCACCGCCCGGCGCGCACCAGAGGTCGCTGACCCCGCCGCGGTAGGCGTTGACGAGCAGCAGGCAGTCGTCCCGAAGGATGAGGGCGCGGGCCGAGAGGCGGGGCATCCGGGGTTTCATGCGGCGGAGAGTGACGAAGCGTCACGCCGGGCGCAAGGCCTTCCCGCACCGGTCGAAACGCGCCTATGCTCGATCGCATGTTGAAAGCCGTGGCCGCCGCCCTGACCCTTCTGCCGACCGTTGCGCAGGCCGACTGCGTCGTGCTGCTGCATGGTCTGGCGCGCACCGAAGCCTCGCTTCTCGTGCTGGAGGCGGCGCTGGAGCGCGCCGGTTATCGCGTGGTGAATGAGGGCTATCCCTCGACCAGCGAACCGATTGCGGCGCTGGTGACGAATTATGTCGGCCCGCAGATCGCCAGATGTGGCGCCGAGAAGGTGCATATCATCACCCACTCGATGGGCGGCATCCTTGCGCGGGCCTGGCTCGCGGATCACCGACCGCCCGATATGGGCCGCGTCGTCATGCTGGCGCCGCCGAACCATGGCAGCGAACTCGTGGACCAGTTTCGCGACCTCGGTCCGTTCCAATGGCTGAACGGCCCGGCGGGGCTGGCACTCGGGACCGGCCCGGACAGTCTGCCGAACACCCTGCCGCCGGTCCAGTTCGACCTTGGCGTGATTGCGGGCGACGCCTCGCTCAACCCGGTCTATTCCGCGCTGATCAAGGGCGAGGATGATGGCAAGGTCAGCGTCGAGAGCACCGTGATCGGCGGGATGCGCGACCATCTGGTCTTGCCAGTGACACATACCTTCATGATGATGAACCCGATCGTCATCGCCGAGACCATCGAGTTCCTGAAACACGGCCGCTTCAACCGTGATCTGGATTTTCTTCGCGCGGTGGAAGAGATCACCACAGGCAACTGAACGGCGGCGCTGGACCTGCCGCCGGTTTTCCGGCACAGGTTCAATGTCTTGAAACCCGCGAGCATCATCGGTGGCACAGTCCTGATTCTCGGCAGCGCGCCCGAGGCCGTTGCCGCGCGCGAGTGGCCGCGCGCGCCGTTCGATGCGATTGTGGCCATCAACAACGCCTGGCGCATCCGGCCGGATTGGGACTATCTCATCCATCCCGAAGACTTTCCCGAGGCCAGGCGCCCCGACCATGTCGCGCGCGGCCAGCGCATCGTGACTGCGGTTGAGTATGTTGAGGTGCAGAACAGGTTCGGTGGTTTCGTCTATGCCGGCGGCACCATGGCCTTTACCGCGGGCTACTGGGCGCTTGGCGCGCTCAGGCCCCGCGTCCTCGCGTTCTTCGGCTGCAACATGGTCTATGCGGCGACGGGAGAAACCCATTTCTACGGCACCGGCACGGCCGATCCCCTGCGCTCCGACGTGACCCTGCGCAGCCTCGAGGCGAAATCGGCGCGGTTGGCCTTGCTGGCGGCTGAAGAGGGCTGCCTCTGCGTAAACCTGTCGGACTCCGAAAGCCGTCTTGTCTTTCCCCGTGCGGCCGCGGACGCCCTGTCAGAATTGGTCCTGCACCCGGCCCATAGCGGCGCGGTAGAGGCCGCCAAGTCGCGCGAGGCGGCGCTCGGATATGTCGTGCCTTCGGGGCGCTACTGGCAGGAAGAGGGCCGCTTTGACCGCGATGAGATCGACGCGCTCGACGCGCTCTGGCTCCGCGCCTGGCGCGGTTAGCGTTTCGGGCCGATCCGGTTGACGTGGCCCATCTTGCGGCCGGGTCGCGCCTCGGCCTTGCCGTAGAGATGGATCGCCGTCTGACCTTCGCGCGCGATCTCGGCAAGCCGGGCGATGTCGTCCCCGATCAGGTTCTCCATCACCACATCGGCATGACGTGACCCGTCGCCAAGGGGCCAGCCGGTGACGGCACGGATATGCTGTTCGAACTGATCGACCGCGCAGCCGTTCTGCGTCCAGTGGCCGGAGTTATGGACGCGCGGCGCGATTTCATTGACGACAAGGCCCGCGTCGGTGACGAAAAGCTCGACCCCGATCACGCCGACATGATGCAGCGCATTCAGAATCCGGCCGGCGATCAGGACGGCATCGGTGCGTTCGGCATGGCTGATCTGTGCGGGCACCGTCGTCCTGCGCAGGATGCCGTCGCGGTGGACGTTTTCCCCTGGATCATAGGCCGCGACCGCGCCGGAAACGCTACGGGCCGCGATGACCGAGATCTCGCGGCTGAATGTCACGAAGCCTTCGAGGATGGCGGGCGCACCCGACATCTGAGCCAGTGCAGCGGCGGCGTCCTCGGGCGCGGAGACAAGTACCTGACCCTTGCCGTCATAGCCAAGCCGTCGGGTCTTCAGGATCGCGGGGCAGCCGATTTCCGCGATCGCCTCGGCAAGGTCCACCTCGTCATCGACGGCGGCGAAGGGGGCAGTCCGAAGCCCGAGATCGTGCAGGAAGGCCTTTTCGATCAGCCGGTCCTGGCTGACGGTCAGCGCCCGCCGGTTCGGGTGGATCGGGCGCTGCGCGCCAAGGGCGTCGAGCGCCGAGGCGGGGATATTCTCGAACTCATAGGTGATGACATCGACCGATCCGGCAAAGGCGGTCAGCGCCGCCAGATCGTCATAGGCCGCCGTCGTCACTCTGTCGGCGACATGTCCGGCAGGCGGATGGGCGGCGGGCTCATAGATATGCGTGCGGTAGCCGAGCCGGGAAGCCGCGACCGAGAGCATCCGGCCCAACTGGCCGCCGCCGAGAATGCCGATCGTCGCGCCGGCGGCAAGCGGTTCAGTCATCCTGAGGCTCATCCGGGATCGATGCCGAAAGCGCATCGCGCCAGGCGTCGAGCCGCCGGGCAAGCGCTGCATCCTGAAGCGCGAGGATGCCCGCCGCCAGAAGCCCGGCATTGGCCGCACCCGCCGCACCGATGGCCATCGTCGCCACCGGAAAGCCGCGCGGCATCTGAACGATGGAATATAGACTGTCCACGCCGGACAGCGCCCGGGTCTGCACCGGCACGCCGATCACCGGCAGCCGTGTCTTCGACGCCATCATGCCCGGCAGATGCGCCGCCCCGCCGGCACCGGCGATGATGACCTGCAGCCCGCGCTCCACCGCGGTCTTGCCATAGGCCCAGAGCCGGTCCGGCGTCCGGTGGGCCGAGACGATCTTGGTCTCATGCGCAACGCCGAGTTCATCCAGCACGCCCGCAGCCTCGCGCATCGTCGCCCAGTCGGACTGCGAGCCCATGATGATGCCGACCTTCACGCTCATGCCGTTCTCCGTCTGCCGGAAGCGAGCGCGCACTATAGCCACGCGGCACCGGCACGCAATGCCGTCAGGCGATGATATCGGGGGTCAGGATATCCTCGATCCGCGCGATCTGGTCCTTCAGCACCAGCTTTTGCTTCTTAAGCCGCCGCAGCGTGAGCTGATCGGATCGCCCCGAGATTTCCAGCGCATGAATCGCTTCATCGAGATCGCGATGCTCCTGGCGCAGGACGCCAAGCTTCACCTGCATCATCTCGATGTCATCCATTTCGAAATGGGCGTTCATGTCGATCTCTTCGAGTCGGGACGGAACCGGACCATAGCAATTCCGGTGATTTGCGGAAAGCTTTTCGAGGGGCTGGCCTCTTGTCGCGGGAAGGCGGGCGGACCATATCATGGGCAAGGCCGCCGCAATCGGGGCCGTGCCAGGTGTCGCTTGTATCCGAGGACATGCGTGAGATGACGAAACTGACCTTTGCCGCACATCCCTTTCTTCTGGGCTTCGATCAACTCGAACGCCTCGTGGAACGCACCGCGAAATCGGGAAATGACGGCTATCCCCCGTTCAATATCGAACAATCCTCGGAACATGGCTTCCGTATCACCCTCGCCGTCGCGGGGTTTCGCGAGCCTGACCTGTCGATCACGGTCGAGGACCGCCAACTCGTCATCCGGGGCCGCCAGCCCGAGGATACCGACGAGGGCCGCGTCTTTCTTCACCGCGGCATTGCCGCGCGTGCCTTTCAGCGGGCCTTCGTGCTCGCCGATGGCGTCGAGGTGGCGGGTGCCCGGATTGAAAACGGCCTTCTGCATGTGGATCTGGAGCGGGCAGTCCCCGAAAAGACCGTGCAGACGATCCGGATAACGAAAGGCTGAGGAGAGCAGAATGGACACGAAATTCGACTTTGGACCTGAAACCGGCGAGCGGATCGTCTATGTGCGCCCGGTGGCCGTGGCGGACCTGCCAGATGAGGTGCGTCAGCACGCCATGGGCCTTGAAACGATCTATGCGGTGCATGACGCCTCCGGCGAACGGCTGGCGCTGGTCAGGGACCGGCAACTGGCCTTCATCGTCGCGCGCCAGAACGACATGGCGCCGGTCAGCGTGCACTGAGCGCACCGGATCGGGATTGAACTGCGACGGAAATCGTCTCTCAATGCGTTTATCAGTGTAGGTGCGCGTTAATCACGCGCGATGAAAACGCCAAGAGGGACAGATGGCACAGATCAACGGTTATAGCCGCGCGCAGATCCTCATGCATTGGGGTATCGTTCTGCTGCTGATCCTGAGTTATATCAGCAGCGATGCGATGAAGGCGGCGTGGTTTGCGATCCACCAAGGCCGTGATGCCTACGGCAATACCGCGGCGGCCCATGTCTGGATCGGCGTCGCGGTGGTGGCGCTTGGGGTTGCGCGTCTCGGGTTGCGTCTTGGCCGTGGCGCGCCCGGCCTGCCCGAGGGCGGACATCCGATTGCTGACAGGATTGCGAGGCTGACCCATATGGGTCTTTATCTGCTGATCATCCTGATCCCCGCCACCGGCATCGGCGCATGGTTCGGCGGATTCAATCTGGCCGGCGAGGTACATGAAGTGCTCTTCAACGCGCTCATGGCGCTTGTCGTGCTGCATGTCGCCGGGGCGCTTTACCACCAGTATGTGCTCAAGGACGGCCTCATCCGCCGCATGATGCGCGCCGAATAGGGCCCGCCGCGCGATAAACACAAAAGCCCCAGTGGCGAACCGGGGCTTTTCGTGTCTCGTCCGCCCGGATCAGGCCTTGATGAGGCCCATCGCCTCAAGCTTCAGGATCACCTGATGGGCGCAGTGGTCGACATCGACATTCTCGGTATCGACCACCAGTTCGGCCTTGGTCGGCACCTCGTAGGGGTCTGAAATCCCAGTGAATTCCTTGATCTTGCCCTCGCGCGCCAGCTTGTAGAGGCCCTTGCGGTCGCGCCGTTCGCATTCCTCGACCGAGGTCGCGACATGAACCTCGATGAAGGCGCCGAAGGCCTCGATCATCTCGCGCACTGCGCGGCGGGTCGCAGTATAGGGCGCGATCGGGGCGCAGAGCGCGATGCCGCCGTTCTTGGTGATCTCCGAGGCGACATAGCCGATGCGCTTGATGTTAATGTCGCGGTGCTCTTTCGAAAAGCCCAGTTCCGACGACAGATGCTTGCGCACCACGTCGCCATCGAGAAGCGTCACCGGCCGGCCGCCCATCTCCATCAGCTTGACCATCAGCGCATTGGCAATGGTCGACTTGCCCGAGCCCGAAAGCCCGGTGAAGAACACGGTGAAACCCTGATTGGCCCGTGGCGGCGAGGTGCGGCGCAGTTCCGTCACCACCTCGGGGAACGAGAACCAGTCGGGAACCTCTAGCCCCTCGCGCAGCCGGCGGCGCAGTTCGGTGCCCGAGATATCCAGAACGGTCGAGCCTTCGGGAACCTCGTTTACCGGATAATACTGCGCCTTTTCCTGGACATAGACCATCTGCTTGAAATCGACCATCTCGATGCCGACTTCCGCCTGATGCTGGCGCACCAGGTCCTGGGCGGCATAGGGGTCGTAGAAATCCTTGCCCTGGCTGTTCTTGCCCGGTCCGGCGTGGTCGCGCCCGACGATGAAATGGGTCAGCCCGTGGTTTCTGCGGATGATCGCGTGCCAGAGCGCCTCGCGCGGGCCGCCCATGCGCATCGCGAGGTTCAGTAGGCTGAGATGCGTGGTCGAAGCCGGATATTGGTCCAGCACCGCCTCGTAGCAGCGTACCCGCGTGAAGTGATCGACATCGCCCGGCTTGGTCATGCCGACGACCGGGTGGATCAGAAGGTTGGCCTGCGCCTCGCGGGCGGCGCGGAAGGTCAGTTCCTGATGCGCGCGGTGCAGGGGGTTGCGGGTCTGGAACGCCACGACGCGGCGCCAGCCAAGCTTGCGGAAAAGCGCGCGCAATTCGTTCGGCGTGTCGCGGCGCGCCTTGAAGTCGTAATGCACGGGTTGCTGGATGCCGGTCACCGGCCCGCCCAGATAGACCGGCCCCGCGCTGTGATGCAGGTAGTTCACCGCCGGATGCGCCAGATCGTCGGCGCCGAACACCGCCTTGGCCTCGCGCGGCTTGTCGGCGATCCACTTGTCGGTGACCGACAGGATGGCAAGGATCACCCCCTCCTGGTCGCGCAGCGCGATGTCCTGGCCGGGCTCGACCGTGGCGGCAAAGGCCTCGGAGACATCAAGGTTGATCGGCATCGGCCAGAGGCTGCCGTCGCTCAGCCGCATCGTGTCCAGAACGCCGTTGTGATCGGCTTCGGTCAGAAAACCCTTCAGCGGATGGAAGCCGCCGTTCATCAACAGTTCCAGATCGCAGATCTGGCGCGGGCTGAGATCCCAGGACGGCAGGTTGCCGGCCTCGACCTTCAGCTTCTGCGCGGACTCGTAGGAGACAAAGAGCTCCGGAACCGGAGCGAGATTGGCAAGGGACATGGGCGAAGGACCTCTGGGAATGCCGGGGCAGGGCTGCGCATGCCGCGGGCGCGACTTCGCGCGGCTCTTAGCCGGCAAATGTGGCGGGTTTCAAGCGTTGCCGGAAAAATTTCCCGCCGATAGGGAGAATGTGCCGCAACCCGGCGCCCGACGCGGAAACTGTTCCGGTCCGGCCGCCGCCAGCCCAGGTCGCCGCCCGGCACCCGCCGGTTCAGCCCGCCTGCTCGGCCAGCCAGCGTTCGGCGTCCAGCGCCGCCATGCAGCCCATGCCGGCCGAGGTGACCGCCTGCCGGTAGACATGGTCGGTCAGGTCGCCCGCGGCAAAGACCCCGGGCACCGAGGTTTCGGTGCCGCCGGGCTTCACCTTGACGTAATTGCCGTGATGCATCTCGACCTGTCCCTGCACCAGTTCGGAGGCGGGCGCATGGCCGATCGCCACGAAGAACCCGGCACAGGGCACGTCGCTGACCGCGCCGCTGTTGACGTCGCGCACCCGCACCGCGGTCACGCCCAGCGGATCGGCGTCGCCCAGAACCTCCTCGACGCCGTGGTTCCACAGCACCGCGATCTTGGGATGCTTGAACAGCCGGTCTTGCAGGATCTTCTCGGCGCGCAGGCTGTCGCGGCGATGGATCAGCGTCACCTTGGTGGCAAAATTGGTCAGGAACAGCGCCTCCTCGACCGCGGTGTTGCCGCCGCCGATCACCACCACCTCGCGGCCGCGGTAGAAGAACCCGTCACAGGTGGCGCAGGCCGAGACGCCGAAGCCCTTGAACCTCTCCTCGCTGGGCAGGCCCAGCCATTTCGCCTGCGCCCCGGTCGCCAGGATCAGCGCATCGGCGGTAATCGTCGTGCCGCTGTCGGCCTGCGCGCGGAACGGGTGCGCCGACAGGTCGAGCGTCGCGACATGATCGGCGATCACCTCGGCGCCCATGGCGCGGGCATGGGCCTCCATCCGCTCCATCAGCGCCGGGCCCTGAACCTCGCTGTCGCCGGGCCAGTTCTCGACCTCGGTGGTGATCGTCAGCTGGCCGCCCGGCTGGATGCCCTGCACCAGCAGCGGGTTCAGCATCGCGCGGGCGCCGTAGACCGCGGCGGTATATCCCGCCGGCCCCGACCCGATGATCAAAAGCCGCGTATGCCGTGTCTCGTCCATGATCATGCCTTTCGTCCGGACCGTTCCGCCGGGATATAATCCGCCCGCCCGGCCAGCGAAAGCCCCCGCGCCGCGTCCCTGCCACCTCCGCACCACGTCCGCGCGATCGTGGCTAAATGTTGCCCTGACGCGAAATAATGTTGCGTATTCTTCGCGCCAGGAATAAGTTCCGCAAAATTTCCCCGGAGGGACCGGCATGGCCGCCAACAAGCTTGACGAGATTGACCGCCAGATCCTGGCCGAACTTCAGGCCGACGGCCGGATGACCAATGTCGAACTGGCGCGCCGCGTCGGCATCTCGGCGCCGCCCTGTCTGCGCCGGGTCCGGACCCTGGAAGAGGCCGGCTACATCCGCGGCTATCATGCCGATGTCAACCCGCGCGAACTGGGCTTCGAGGTCCAGGTCTTCGCCATGGTCGGCCTGCACGGCCAGGCCGAGGCGGATCTGTCGGCCTTCGAGGCGCGCTGCCGGTCCTGGCCCTTCGTGCGCGAATGCCACATGCTGAACGGCGAGATCGACTTCATCCTGAAATGCGTCGCCCCCGACCTGTCGGCCTTCCAGACCTTCCTGACCGAGGAACTGACCTCGGCGCCCAATGTCGCCAGCGTCAAGACCAGCCTGGTGATCCGCTGCGCCAAGGACGCACCCGGCGTGCCCTTCGAGGTGCTCGAGGCGCGGCTGAAACAGCGCGCCTGAGTGCCGCCGCCCGCCCGGCACCGCGCTATCCCGCCCCTTGCGGCGTGAACGCTCCGCACGGGGCTTCTTCGTTGCCGAA
>JBGSNN010000470.1:0-2285 GCA_041739655.1 Albidovulum sp.
GCGCAACCACCAGCCGCGCAGGCCGCGCCAGGCGGCGAAGACCACCAGCACGAGGGCAAGCGCCACGGCGGCCCACAGCACGGGCAGCGGCACAAGCGGATCGAAGACCACCTGCCCGATCATTGGCCCAGCCTTTCCAGCAGTGCCGGCACATGGACCTGATCTGATTTGTAGTTGCCGGTCAGCACATGCATGATGAGGTTGACGCCGAAGCGATAGGAAATCTCGCGCTGCCGTTCGCCGCCAAGGCCCCGGCCCACCGGAAACATCTGCCGCCCCTGATCGTCCACGGCCCAGGCCGAGGCCCAGTCATTGCCGCCGATCACCACCGGGGTGACGTTGTCGTTGAGGTTGCGGAAGGGCATCCCCTCGACCTGCTCGGCATCAGCCGGTGCAGCCTCGACCCAGATCGGCGGCCCGGCGAAGCGGCCGGGGAAATCCTGCAGAAGGTAGAAGGCCCTTGTGAGGACATGATCCTTCGGAATCGGCTCCAGCGGCGGAATGTCGAGCGGGGCGGCCAGCGCCTGAAGCCGCTTGCCCTCGGGCGAGGCGGCGCCGAAACCGGCAACGTCGGCATCGCGCGTATCGAAAAGGATCATGCCGCCGGAACGAAGATAGCGGTTGAGCCGGGCATAGGCGGCTGGCGATGGCGCTTTCTGCGTGGCGGTCACGGGCCAGTAGAGGAAGGTAAAGACCGAGAGTTCGTCGGTTTCGAGATTGACGCCGACCGGCTCGACCGGCTCGACCGAGGTGCGCGCGAACAACACTTCCGACAACCCCCAGAGGCCCGCCTCTGCCACCCGGTCGGTTTCGGCATCCCCTGTCACGACATGGGCGAGCACGACATTCCCCGCCTCGCGCACCAGCGCGGCCTCATCCTGTGTCTGCGCCTTCAACCCTGCGGGCGCGACCGCCAGCGCGACGCCCAGGACCAGGACCGAAGCCAGCCCCGCACGACGACTGCCGAGCCGCCCGCCAAGCGCCAATGCCGCGATGATATCGGCGAGCAAAAGCGCAAGGGCGGCAGCGAGGAACCAGCCTTTCAACGGCAGTTCCCGCGACACGGCAAGCCCCTCGACGGTCACGGCAGCAGGCCATTGCGCCGCCGCAAGCACCCGATCGGGCGCGACCGCATTCAACGCCAACCGCCGGTCACCCGAGGCGTAGAGCCCGGGCAAGAGGTCCGGTCCGATCACCGGTGTGGCCAGCTGTTCGCCCGCGACACCCGGCATGGCATCCGCTGCGCCCAGCGTTCCGAACGCGTCGAGCACCTTTTCCGCCTGCCATGTCGTCCCGGTCAGGTCGGTCACGGACGGCCGCTCGGCCCGGCCCGATATCGCGAGGCGTTCAAGCATCTGGACATAGAGGCCCGAGAGCGGCAGGCTTGACCACTCGGCATTGGCCGAGACGTGAAAGAGAACGATCTGCCCGTCGCCGACCTGCCTGCGCGTCACCAGCGGCGTGCCGTCGGTCAGGGTCGCGATGGTCGCGGCGGCCAGGTCCGGCCCCGGCTCTGCCAGAATCTGCGCGGCCACGGTGACGTCCTTCGGCACCGGCAGTCCGAAGAATGGTGAGCCTTCGGCAAAAGGCGCCAGTGCCTTCGGCTCGCCCCAGCTCATGGTGCCGCCCACGGCGCGCCCACCGATCCTGAGCCGCACCGGCAGCAGCGGGTCGAGGCTGTCACGCCCGACGTCGGATGACGCGAGGTGCGGCCCGGCAAAGCGGACCAGAAGCCCGCCGCCGTCGATCCAGTCGAGCAGCGCGTCGGTTTCCGGTACCCGGCCCGCATCCGCCATGATGATGACATCCGGTGCCGCCACCAGAACATCGGTCACCGTGCCGTCGATCAGGTCCGCCGTCGGGTCCAGCGCCTGCCGCAGATAGTGGTCGGGCGACAGAAGTTCCAAACCCTCCTGTCCGGTGCCGGCGGTGACGAGGGCCACCTTGCGCCGTTTCAGGGCGTCATCGGTCAGTGCGACCGCACCGGCCGAGGTCTCGCCCGAAATCTCAAGCCACGTCACGCGATTTCTCAGTTCTGGCGGCAGGTCGAAATTGACCTCGACAGCGCCGATGCCTGGGTCAAAGCGTGCCGTCTCGCGGGCCAGTTCACGCTCGATGCCGGTGGGATCGAGGCCATGAACCACCACCTCTGCGGTCGCCGCGGCGGCGGTCCGGGCACGGAGCGCCGTCACCTTGATCTTGCCATCGGCAATCCCCGCCCCGGCAAGCGCCCGCACGTCGCGTGTGCTTTCGATCGCGGTGAGATGCCCGCGCGCGGCCAGCGC
>JBGSNN010000029.1:0-5156 GCA_041739655.1 Albidovulum sp.
ATTTCCGGCATCGGCGCCGCGTCTGACCGGATGCATCTCGGCGCGCGCCCTGAACCCGGCCTGTTCGCGGCCAAACGGCTGGCGATTCAGCGCGCCTGTGGCATGGCCGGTCTGGTGCCCGCCGACATTGGCGTGGCCGAGGTTTATGACGCCTATGCAGGCGCCCAATTGCAGGCGATTCACGCGCTCGGGTTCAGCGACACCATCGCGGCTGATCTTGCCGATGGCGCCTTCAGCCCCGAGGGGCGGCTGCCGATCAACCTGTCGGGGGGGCTGATAGGGCAAGGTGCCCCGGTCGGAGCAACAGGCGTCGGCCAGACCGCGACCTGTGCGCTGATCCTCGAGGGCCGCTACCACCCCGGCCTGCAGCCGCAGCGGCCCCCGCGCCATGCCCTTGCCGATACCCACGGCGGCATCTGCACCACCGCGGCGGTGACCCTGCTCAGCCAGCCGGAGGCCGCATGATACCGCTCGACCTCACGCTAAATTATACCTTGCAGCCGGGATGGCTCGGCCCGTTTGTCGACGCGCTTCAACAAGGCCGGGCGCTCGCACATGAATGCCTTGGCTGCGGCAGTGTCAGCTTTCCGCCGCTCAAGGTGTGCGACTGCGGCTCGGACCGGCAGCGCTGGACCGAGCTTTCCGGGCGCGCGACTGTCCGCTTCTTCAGTGATGGCACAGATGGCCGCTTTGGTCTGGTGCGCTTTGACGGTGCCGCCACCGACACCGTCGCGCGGCTCGATGGCATTTCCGCCGCCGGGCGCCGCGGTGCGCTGGTTGCCGCCGGCGCAAACTACCCCGCCATCGTGCTGCGCGCGCTTGCGAACGGAGACAACCCGTGAGCCCGTATGATCACCTGTCCGATGCTGACCTTGCAGCGCTCAACCTCGCGCGGCACGCGGGCGCACTACACATCAATTGGGCCGCCGAGGCCAACATCTATTATATGACACTGGGGCGCCACCTCGGTCCGTCCGAGCGCGACAGGGTGGCGCTGGTTTTCGAGACCCCGCATGGCTTGGTTGTGAGCCAGACCTTTGCCGATGTCGACCGCGCCGCGACCGGGCTTGCCGCGACACTGCGTGGCCTCGGCTATGGCAAGGGCGACCTGATCGCTCTGCACACCGGCCAGCACCCCGATACCGCCGTAGCCCACATGGCGGTGTGCAAGCTTGGTGCGGTCGCGGTGACGCTGTCGCAGCTTTACGGCCCAGATACCCTTGCCCACGCCCTCAACGACAGCCGTGCGCCGGTGCTGCTGACCGATGGTACCGCCTGGGCACCGCTGCGCGCGCGTGCGCCGGACCTTTTCCCGCATCTGCGCCACGTTTTTCTGCGCGCGCCACACAAGGGCGAGCAGGATCTCGCCGCCGCGTTTGCCGCCGAGGCACCCGGCTTTGGGCCGCAGTTCGGCGGCGCCGATGATGCGGCGCTCCTGATGTATACTTCGGGCTCGACCGGCAAGCCGAAAGGGATTCTGCACGGGCACCGCGTGCTGGCCGCCTATACCCCCTCGATCAACCTCTTCTTCAACCTGTCAATGACCGATCCTGATGCAGTCTTCTGGTCACCCTCCGACTGGGCATGGGTTGGCGGATTGCTCGACATGCTGTTTCCCGCGTGGATGGCGGGGCGGCCTGTCGCAACGTCGCTCCACCGGTTCAGCGCCGAACATGCCTATGCGTTCATGGCACGTCACCGCGTGACCCACAGCTTCCTTGCCCCCACCGCGATCAAGCGCCTGGCGCAGACGGCTGAACCGCGCGCGCAGCATGACCTTGCGCTGCGGGTGATCTGCACCGGGGGCGAAGCGCTGGCAGCCGAAACCCTGAACTGGGCCGAAACGGCGCTTGGCGTCGTCTGTAACGAATTCTACGGCATGACCGAGGTCAACCACCTGATCGGCAATTGCGCGGCGCTCTATCCGCGCAAGGCCGGCTCGATGGGACGCGCCTACCCTGGCCACGAGGTGCTTCTGGTCGATGCCGACGGCCAACCGGTGCCCGATGGGGAACCGGGCGAGATCGTCACCCCCGCCACCGCGCCCACCCGGTTTCTGGGCTATCTGAACAACCCCGGCAAAGACCTCGACATGCGCCTTGGCCCCTATTTGCGCACGCATGACCTCGCGGTGCGCGATGGCGAAGGTTACTTCTGGTACAAGGGTCGCTCGGATGAACTGATCAAGTCTTCGGGTTTTCGCATCGGCCCATCGGAAATCGAGGAGTGTCTTCTGGCGCACCCGGCGGTGGCCGAGGTGGCGGTGATCGGCAAGCCCGACCGCGACCGGGGCGCCATCGTCAAGGCGGTGGTCCGGCTGCGCGCCGGGGTGGTTGGCGATGACGCGCTCAAGACGGCACTTGCCGAGCATGTTCGCACCCGGCTTGCCGCCTACAAGGCGCCACGCGAGGTCGCCTTTGTCAGCGATTTCGAGATGACCTCGTCCGGCAAGATCAATCGCCGCGCGCTGCGCGAAGCCGAAGAGCGAACGGCGGGGGGGCCTGCATGACCACACCGGCGCGGCGGCCCGAAGCGGTCTGTCTCCATTCGCAAACGCATGGGCCCGGATCGGGCAACGGGAGCCACACATGACCACCTCCGACAAAGACCTGCCAAAGTATGAGCGCGCCTATCAGGTCATCCTTGAGCGGTTGAAGGCAGGGCGCTACCCGGTTGGCGGGCGGATGCCGACCGAAAGCGAACTGGCCGAGCATTTTGGCGTAAGCCGCGTGACCATCCGCCGCGCGCTCGATATGCTGGTGCAGGATGGTTACGTCGAAAGCCGTCAGGGCTCGGGCTACCGTGTCATTACGCTTTCTCCCGCCTCCGACACCTGCCTGACCTCCTTTACCGATGCCATGCTGCGGGCCGGGCACGAGCCGACAACGCGGCTCTTGTCATTGCAGACCTTCGCCGCAGGCGCACCCGAGCTGGCCTCCCTGCCGGCTGAAATGCAGGGCCAAGCGGTGACCCGCGTCAGCCGCCTGCGGCTGGTCGATGGAACCCCCCGGATGTTGGTCAACACCTTTGCGCCAGCGCTTTTGCTGCACGATGCAGCCGCGCGCGATTTTCCCGAGACCGGGCCCGGCCAGTCGATTTTGCGGATACTGGGCGAGCGGTTCAAACTCGAATGGTCCGCTGCCTGCGAAGACATCAGCCCGGTGATCGCCGATGCCGCGATGGCCGCGGTCTTTGACATCGCGCCCGGCAGCCCGCTGTTGCGGCAGGCCTGCTCGGCCTTTGCCGACGACGGCTCGACGGTGTTTCACGAGGATGTCTACCGCACCGGCAATGTCACCTTCACCTTGTCGCGACACGCCAGAACGCCCCGGCACCATTAGCACTCGAGGCCCGGATGCCCCTGTTCCCCACCCTAGACCCCGGCCTTCGTGCCGAACGCCTTGCACCCCCGCGCGGCAAGGTCAGACTGTTGATTGATACCGATGCCGCCAACGAGATCGACGACCAGTTTGCCATCGCCTGGGCACTGCTGGCACCTGAGCGCATCACCGTCGAAGCCATCACGGCCGAGCCTTTTTCATTTGCGCACCATCTGCCCGAACTTCGGGCCTCCGAGCGTGCGATGATACAGGGTGGGACATATGAAGAGCATCTGGTGGGGGGCTTTCAGGGTTGGGTTGAACGCCTGCATGCGCAGGGCCGCCGGGTCGAAGACCTGAAGCTTGTCGGCCCCGCCGAGGGCATGGAACTGAGCTACGCCGAAATCCTGCGCATCTACGAAAAGCTTGGCATCCCGAGCGCGGGCAAGGTATTTCGCGGCGCCGCCCACTACATGGCAGCGTCCGGGGCACCGGTGCCGACGGCTGCAGCCGAAGCCATCATCGACCTTGTGAAAACCGGCGACGGCCCGCTTTACATCGCCGCCATGGGCTGCGTCACCAATATCGCCAGCGCGCTCATGCTCGCGCCCGAGATCATCGAGAATATCATTGTGATCTGGACCTCGGGCTACCCCTCGGACGCACCACATTGCAACCGCCCCTCGCTCAATCTGGTGCAGGATGTGCCCGCCGCGCGGCTCTTGTTCGACAGTGGCGTGCCGCTGGTCTATCAACCGGGCTACCACGTCGGCGCGCAACTGAAGATTTCGCTGCCCGAAATGGAGCGTTGCGTGCAGGGCCACGGTGCGATCGGCGATTATCTGCACCACCTCTACACCCACAACCCGTTGCATCACATGTTCGCGCTGAGTGACACCGCGCGGCGCACCTGGGTCATTTGGGACATCATCACCATTGCATGGCTGATCAATCCCGACTGGGTGCCCAGCACCCTGACCAGCACACCGATCCTGACGGAGGACCTGCACTGGCGTAAAGACCCTACGCGCCACACCATGCTTGAAGCGCATGATGTGCAGCGCGACGAGATCTTTCTGGATTTCTACAACCGGCTGCCGCCGCTCAGGTAAAGTCAGCGGCGCGCAGATGGTCGCGCATCGGGCGCCCTTCCAGCGGCGCCATGCCGGTCCACGAGGCGAATTCGGCCAGGGTTGCGGCGCAGTCGCCCGGAACGAGCACGAAGTGGTGCTCAAGCCCGTGCGCCATCACCGTGGCGACAACATCCTCAAGCCCGGCCGCCGAGCCTGCAATGCGGAAGTCCTGCAACCAGCCGCGGCAGCCGGTAAAGCCCGAAGGCGCGCGCCCGGCCA
Source organism: Albidovulum sp. (assembly GCA_041739655.1). Lineage (GTDB taxonomy): Bacteria > Pseudomonadota > Alphaproteobacteria > Rhodobacterales > Rhodobacteraceae > Albidovulum. Next base: position 4,673 of record JBGSNN010000029.1, read on the forward strand.
CCTGCGCTGTCATGGCAAAGAGCGCTTTCGCCTCGCGCGCCACCCGAAACACCGTGACCGGACCGTCGCGGAATACCAGATCACTGATCGCGCCGTGCACCGGCCCCGCCGCGGTTCCCCGCCCGATCATCGGGTGATTGACCCAGCGCACCCCCGCCGTGTCAGCCAGATAGAGCGGCCCGCCGCCGCCGTGCCACATCAGAAGCTGACCTGCGTCCAGATCTGGTTCGGTCATGTCGAGCAGGTAGCCCACCCTGCCCGTCAGCGATTTGGCCACCAGTTGCGTGACCGCACCCAGAACGTCGCCTTCCGACGCAACCGGTACGCCGTCCACCTCCTCAAGCCAGCTGAAAGCGGCGCCGGGGTGCATCCCGGGATCGGCCTGAAGCGCCGGCCAGTCGCTCACCGCCAGCGCCGCATACCCGCCCGCCTCCGCCATGTCGCGCATCGCCAGGGCACAGCGCGCGCTCAGCGCCATTTGCGC
>JBGSNN010000043.1:0-3756 GCA_041739655.1 Albidovulum sp.
ACCGGGGGCGAGCGGCGGCTGCACCGCGACAAGGCGGCCGATCCGCGCCAGATGCGACAGCTTCGACGCCTCCTCCGCGCGCATCCGGTCCTGATCGCGCAGCAACCTGAGGGCATTGGTCGAGAACAGGAAGGCGACAAGGTCATGTCCTGTTGCGGCACGGACCCCGGCGTAGGTGCTGTAGTCAAGGCCGATCTCGGCGGCACGCTTCACCCGCAGCCGCACGACCTCAACCGGCAGCTTCGGCAGCAACGCGGACCGCGCCGTGCGCCAGCAATGTTCGCGCCAGGTGCGGCCACCCTCAAGGCTTGGCCCGCCGTTGTGGCCTGGACCTGCCGCCGTCATTGCGCCGCCCAGTCCTGCAGCCGCGCGACATAGCGGGCGAGCGTGTCGATCTCGAGGTTCACGACGTCGCCGACCTTCGCCGCGCCCCAGGTCGTGACCTCTTTCGTATGCGGAATGATGTTGACGCCGAAGTCCGCGCCATCGACCTCGTTCACCGTCAGCGAGGTGCCATTGAGCGCGACCGATCCTTTCTGCGCGATGAATCCCGCAAGGGCGCGCGGCGCGCGGAAGGTGACGCGCGTGCTGTCGCCCTCATCCCGCATCGCGACAATCTCGGCCACGCCATCGACATGGCCCGAGACGATATGCCCACCGAGTTCGTCGCCCACCTTCAGCGCGCGTTCGAGGTTGATCCGCCTGCCTGGCGCCCAGCCATTGCGGCCGATATTGGTCCGCGACACGGTCTCGGCCGAAATATCCACGTCGAACCACCCGCTTGGCTCGGTTCCCGTCGCAACAACGGTCAGGCAGACACCATCACAGGCGATGGAGGCGCCGATGGCGATGGTGGCAACGGGATAGGATGTCGCGATCCGCGCGCGCAGATCGCCCTTTTGCTCGACCTGCAGGATCGTGCCGATGTCCGTGACGATGCCCGTAAACATGATGAGGCCTCCCTTGTGGCCTTGCGTATCCCGCCGCTTCCCGGCTGACAAGTCAGCGGGGCCGTTGTCCCGCCAGCATATCCGCGCGCACCCGGCGCGAGAACCACAGATTGTCCGTGACATCCGACGCCATGCCGGGCAGATGAAGGCTGATCCATACGGAACGAGTATGACTGTGTCCCAGCCCGATCATGCGCCGCGCCGGTTCCTCATGCTGCAGGGTCCGCATGGCCCGTTCTTCCGGCAGCTTGCGCAGCGTCTGCGGCGGGCCGGGGCCGAGGTCGGGCGCGTCGGCTTCAACCGAGGCGATGCCGTCTTTTCGGGCGCGGAAGGCTACCTGCCCTACTTGGGCGCGCCCGAGGACTGGCCGTACTTCTGCGCGACGACTTTCGACGATCTGAAGATCACCGATCTTGTCCTTTACGGCGACGCGCGCCCGATTCACGTCGAGGCGATCAGATTGGCGAAGGCGCGCGGCATCACCGTACACGTCTTCGAGGAGGGATATCTGCGCCCCTACTGGGCGACCTATGAGCGCGGCGGCGCCAACGGGCATTCACGGCTCATGTCGATGACCCTTGCCGAGATGCGCGCCGGGCTTGAGCGGTCGGGCATGGAACAACCGCGCGCGCCGGCGACCTGGGGCGACATGCGCGAACACATCTTCTACGGCGCGCTCTATCATTTCTTCGTCCTGACGATGAATCACCGCTACCGCGCCTTCTGCCCGCATCGCGGCATCACGGTCGCCAGCGAGTTCCGCCTGCATCTGCGGCGACTTCTGCTGATGCCGTGGCACAGCCTGCAACGCGGGATCGCGATCTGGCGCATCCGGACGGGCGGCTTTCCCTACCACCTTGTGCTCCTGCAACTCGACCATGACGCGAGCTTTCGCGCGCATTCGGACTTTCACTCGACCCCCGAGTTCATCGACGCCTGCCTTCTGGCCTTTGCCGAAGGCGCGCCGAGGCATCATCATATCGTCTTCAAGGCGCATCCGCTGGAGGATGACCGCAGCGCCGTGGTCGCGACCATCCGCGCCGGCACCCGCCGCCTCGGCCTTGCCGGGCGGGTGCATTTCCTGCGCAGCGGAAAGCTCGCCCGGCTTCTCGACGGCGCCCGCAGCGCGGTCACGGTGAACTCCACCGCGGGTCAGCAGGTCCTCTGGCGCGGGCTGCCCTTGAAGGCCATGGGCCGGGCGGTCTACAGCCTGCCCGAATTCGTCTCGGACCAGCCGCTGGCCGATTTCTTTGCCGCTCCGACACGACCCGACAGCCGCGGCTATCGTGACTATCGCCACTACCTTCTTGAAACCTCTCAGATTCCGGGCGGCTTCTATGCCTCGCGCGGGCGTCGTCAGATTCTGCGTCACGTCGTCGACATGATGCTGTCCGCCCAGGATCCCTATGACGCGCTCATCTCCGGCAAAGCGGCACCACGGCAACAGTTGCCCGGAACGGGACGGCTCAACTGGTAATCCCGACCCGGCTTCGCTATCGTCCGACAAAAATCAGGCAGGTTCTGGCAAGGGGGCCAAGCGTCGTGATCTTCGTCAGTGGCCGTAGAACCAGCCTGCTGGTCTGTCTCGTCGTTGCGGGCAGCCTGTTTGGCTGCGGCCTGCCGCGATCCGGCCCGAGCAAGCGTGAAATCTTCTCCTCTTCGGTCGAAAAGCAAGGTGACGCCTTTATCGTCCCGGTTGATCACCGCGTCACCGACCTGACGGATACAAAACCCAGCCTCGGCTTCTCCAAGGCGTTCCAGTCGGCCGGGTTGGTCGGGTCCGACGTCATCCATTCGGGCGACGTCCTCAGCCTGACGATCTGGGAGAATGTCGACAACGGTCTTCTGGCCAATGCCGGGACAAATGCGACCGCGCTGAGCGAGGTTCAGGTCGACGGCGACGGCTCCATCTTCGTGCCCTACGCGGGCCGCATCAAGGCTGCGGGCAACACACCCGAGGCCCTGCGCCAGATCATCACCGACAAGCTCAGCGCCCAGACGCCGGACCCGCAGGTCACCGTGGCGCGCGTCGCCGGCGACGGGTCCACCGTCTCGGTCATGGGCGGGGTTGGCGGTCAGGGTGTCTTTCCGATCACGCAGCCGACACGGACGCTGTCGGCGATGCTGGCCAAGGCCGGCGGCGTGACGATCGAGCCAGAGGTCGCTCAGATCACGGTAACGCGCGGCGGCACCTCCGGAAAGGTCTGGCTCAAGGACCTCTACACCAATCCCCGCATGGATATCGCGCTACGCCCCGGCGACGTGATCCTTGTCGAGAAGGATCAGCGGACCTTCACCGCGCTCGGCGCCACCGGGGCGCAGAACCGCATCCCGTTCGAGACCCAGAGCCTGTCGGCGGTGGAGGCGATCGCGCAGGTTGGCGGGCTGTCCACAAATTTCGCCGACCCGACGGGCGTCTTCGTTCTGCGCGACGAATCGGAAGGCGTCGCGCGGCAGGTGCTTGGCCGTCCGGATCTCATCGGGCCACAGCGCATCGCCTATGTCATCAGCCTGACGGAAGCCGATGGCCTCTTCAACGCGCGTGACTTCATGATCCGTGATGGCGACACGGTCTATGTCACCGAGGCGCCCTATGTTCAGTGGACCAAGACGCTTTCGGTGCTGACCGGCACCGCAGCCTCGGCCAACGCCCTGACCAACGCCACCGGAAACTGATGGCTGCGCCCGGCGCAGCGCAGGGGACCGGCGGGCTTCGGACGGGCGCGGACACGCCGCGCGAGCCGCTCTTTGTCTACAACGGCGGTTTCCTGACGCAACCGCGCCTCCGGCGCATCCTGCAGCTTGC
>JBGSNN010000085.1:0-1986 GCA_041739655.1 Albidovulum sp.
CCAGGTCCAGGCCTCGGTCTGCTGATAGCTCTGGAACGCGGCGAGCGAGGCTGCGACCGGACCTTGCCGCCCCGAGGGTCGCAGCCGCATGTCCACCTCGTAGAGCCGCCCGTCGGCCATCGGGGCAGAGAGCGCGGTGACGAGCGCCTGCGTCAGCCGCGCGTAATAGGCCCGCGCGGCGAGCGGGCGCTTGCCGTCCGAGACCTCCACCCCTGCGGCGTCATAGACCACGATTAGATCGAGGTCCGACGCCGCATTCAGCCGTTCCGCACCAAGCGACCCCATGCCGAGGACAACCGCCCCGCGGCCCGGCGGGGTGCCATGCTTGGCGGCGAAGTCGGCCACCACCGCGGGCCAGAGCGCATGGATGATTGCTCCGGCAAGATCGGCATATTCCGTGCCCGCCGTGGCGGCATCGATCAGGCCGCGCAGATGGTGAACGCCGATGCGGAAGTGCCATTCCCGCGCGCAGCGCCGCGCCGTCCCGAGCTTGCCCTCGTAGTCCTCGACCCGTGCGAGGTCGGCCGCAAACTGCGCGGCGAGGCTTTCGCCGCCCGGCCAGTCGGCAAAGAAGCCACCGCCGATCACGGCGTCAAGCACGGCGGAATTGCGCGACAGATGGGCGGCAAGCCCCGGTGCGGTCGAACAGATGTCGATGATGAGGTCGATCAGTTGCGGATTGGCATCGAAGAGCGAAAAGAGCTGCACCCCCGCCGGCAGGCCTTGCAGGAATCCGTCGAACTGCCGCAGCGCCTCATCGGGGTTGGCGGCACGGTCGAGGCGGCGGAGAATCTCGGGCTGGACCCGCTTGAAGATCCTCACCGCGCGTTCCGAGCGGAGCGCCGGGTAGGCGCGCCAGCCATCGACCGTGGCGCGCGCCTCGCGGCTCATCTCCGGCAGGTCGCGGGCCTCGCCGGGGGCAAAGAAGCCCTCGGTCAGGTCGCTGACGCGGGTCAGCCGCGCGTGCAGACCGGATCGCCAGCGGGCGGTGTCGCCCTCGCCCATCATCCGTGCAAGCCGGTCGAAGCCCTCGGGCGTGGTCGGCAGGTCGTGGGTCTGGGCGTCGCCGACCATCTGGATGCGATGCTCGACCTCGCGGTGGGCGCGGTAGAGACCGCTCAGTTCGGCGGCATCCGCCTCGGGCACCCAGCCCTTCGCGGCCAGCGCCGCCAGCCCGCACAAGGTCCGCCGGTCGCGCAGGTCGGGGTCGCGGCCACCGGCGATCAACTGCCGGGTCTGGGTGAAGAACTCGATCTCGCGGATACCGCCGCGGCCAAGCTTCATATTGTGGCCTTCAAGCAGGATCGGTCCGTGCAGGCCCTTGTGGTCGCGAATCCTGAGCCGCATGTCATGCGCATCCTGAATCGCCGCGAAATCGAGGTGCTTGCGCCAGACGAACGGCGTCAGCACCTTCAGGAACCGTTCCCCCGCCGCGATGTCGCCGGCGCAGGCCCGCGCCTTGATGAAGGCTGCGCGTTCCCAGGTGCGGCCCTGCGCCTCGTAATATTGCTCGGCCGCGGACATGGATATGCAGACCGGCGTCACCGAGGCATCGGGCCTGAGCCTGAGGTCGGTGCGGAAGACATAGCCCTCGGCCGTCATGTCCGAGAGCATCGCTGCGGTCTTGCGGACGATGCGGATGAAGGCCGCCCGCGCCTCTTGCACATCGTCGGGGGCATAACGGCCGTCGTCGAAGAGGCAGATGAGGTCGATGTCGGAGGAATAGTTCAGTTCTGCCGCGCCCATCTTGCCCATGGCCAGCGCCACGATCCCGGCCGCTGTCGCGGCATCTTCCGGCACCGCCCCCGGCACCTTGCCGCGACGGATCTCATCCGCTGTCAGCGCGACGAGTGCGGCATGAACCCCGCGGTCGGCGAGCGTGGTCAGGGCGCCCGTCACCTCCTCCAGCGTCCAGACGCCGCCAAGATCGCAGAGCCCCGCCAAGAGCGCGACACGCCGCTTGGCCTGACGCAGGCTGGCGCCCAG
>JBGSNN010000108.1:0-4542 GCA_041739655.1 Albidovulum sp.
AGCGTTGCCGAGGCGCCCGTCGTCGTCGCGCCGAAGCCCGAGCATCGGCACGAGCCTGCCGCCCGGCATGAACCCGAGCATCGGCACGAGGCTGCCCCCCCGCATGAACCCGAGCGGCGGCATGACCGGAACGACCATCGCCGGGATCGCAGGGACGACCGCCGTCAGGGCCGTGACGACACAGTCGTCGGCATGGGCGATCACATGCCCGACTTCCTGACCCGCAGCTTCCGTCCGACGAGCGAAAACGAAGATAGCTGATCAACAGCGCGGCGGCGGACCGCTGCCCCGGACCTGATCCGGGGCCGCGTCCCCTTTGCGCTTGGCCGCCTATTCGACCGCGAGGCGGCTGACCACGACGCGCACCTCGGGCTTCTTGCCGATCTCTTCGACCGCGACCTGCCGCGCGATGCGGCGCACCGCCTCCTCAACCTTGTCATCATTGCCGAGGACCTTGAGACCGGCACCGTCCAGAAACTCGTTCAACTCCGCCTCGATCACGTCGGAGAGCGGCTTGCCGGTCCTGGTCGTGGCCGGCAGGCCCATGAGCTCGACCCAGGCCTCGCCGAGCGGCTGATCCTCTTCGTCGAAGATCATCGTTGCCAGCACCGCGCCATTCAGCGCCATGCGGATGCGGTCGCGCACCACACCGTCCATCGCCCCGATCAGCACCGAGCCGTCAAGATAGGTCCGGCCCGCCTCGACATATTCGACGATCTTCGGCTCAGTCCCGGTCAGATCGACAACGCTGCCATTCAGCGCCAGTTCCGCCGCCATGCCCTTGGCGATCCCGATCTTGCAGTGTTCGCGCAGGTGCCGGTGTTCACCATGCATCGGGATCAGGATCTTCGGCGCGAGCAGTTCATGCACCGCCTCAAGATCGGGCCGGTTGGCATGGCCCGAGACGTGGTAGAGCCCGCCGTGGTCGTCAATGATATCGACGCCCATTTCCGAGAAGGCGTTCATCACCCGGATCACGCCGCGCTCATTGCCCGGAATGGTCTTCGAGGAGAAGAGAAACGTATCGCCTTCCTTCATCTCAAGGCCAAGATAACGGCCGCGTGACAGTTGGGCCGAGGCCGCGCGGCGTTCGCCCTGGCTGCCGGTGACGATCAGCATGAGGCTGCCACGCGGCACTTCCAGCGCCTCTTCCGGCGTCAGGACCGGAGGGAAATCGGTCAGCACGCGGGTCTCCACCGCCGCCGTGATCATCCGCTTCATCGCCCGACCCAGCAGGCAGACCGACCGGCCGGCCGCGCGCCCGGCCTCGGCCAGCGTCTTCAGTCGCGCGACGTTCGAGGCGAAGGTGGTGGCGACGACCATCCCTTCCTGCCGGGCGATCAGTTCCGAGATCGGCCCCGCCAAGGTCGCCTCCGACCGTCCGGGCAGCGGCGAAAAGACGTTGGTGGAATCGCAGACGAGCACCTTGACGCCGCCGCCCTCATGCGCGATCGCGTGCCATTCCTCGGGATTGAACGGCTCGCCCACGAGGGGTGTGCCATCAAGCTTGAAGTCGCCGGAATGGACGATCCGCCCCGCCGGCGTGTCGATGATGAGCGCCGAACTTTCCGGGATGGAATGGCTGACCGGCACGAATTGCACCTTGAACGGACCCGCCGTCACGACCTCGGGCCGCGGCCTGACCACCTTGATCCGGTCGAGGGGCTGGCCCTGTTCTTCCATCTTGATCGTGGCGATGGCGGCGGTGAAGGCGCGGGCATAGACCGGGGCCTTCAGGCGCGGCCAGAGATAGCCAATCGCACCGACGTGATCCTCATGCGCATGGGTGATGAAGATCGCCTCGATCCGCGCGGCATTCTCGGCCAGCCAGTCGATGTCGGCCATGATGAGGTCGATGCCCGGCGACGATTCCATGTCGCCGAAGGTCACACCGAGATCGACGACGATCAGCCGTTCGCGCCCCTTCGGTCCGTAGCCATAGACATAGGTGTTCATGCCGATTTCACCGGCACCGCCAAGTGGCAGGTAGATCAGGCGGTCTTTCGTCATCGGTTTTCCAGTTCCCGGTTATAGCGGTCAATCAGCACAAGGCCATGCATGGTCAGGTCGTCCTCGACACTGTCGAATATTTCGGTGCCCTGCTCGAAAAGCGGCGCGAGGCCACCGGTCGCGATCACCTTCATCGGCCGTTCACGCTCCATCCGGATCTGCCGGACGATCCCCTCGACAAGGCCGACATAGCCCCAATAGATGCCCGACTGCATGCAGGCAACCGTATTGGTGCCGATCGCCGCTTGCGGTTTTGTGACATCGACATGCGGCAGCGCCGCAGCCGCGGCGTGCAGCGCCTCGAGCGAGGTGTTGACCCCCGGCGCAATCACCCCGCCGATATAGGCGCCATCGGTGTCCACCACGTCGAAGGTGGTGGCGGTGCCGAAATCGACCACGATCAGGTCGCCGCCGTGGCGGTCGAAGCCGGCCACAGTGTTCACCAGCCGGTCGGGGCCGACCGTAGTGCCCTGATCGACGCGCGGGGCGACCGGCAGCGCGCAATCGGGCTTGCCCACCACCAGCGGGCGGCAGTTGAAGTAACGGTCGCAGAGGACGCGCAGGTTAAAGACAACGCGCGGCACGGTGGACGAGATGATCGCCGCGTCGATGTCGATCGGCACCTTGTGGTGCGCCATCAGGGTCGCGAACCAGACATAGTACTGGTCCGCCGTGCGCTGATGCTCGGTCGAGGTGCGCAGCGTGCAGCGGAACCGCGTGCCATCCCAGACCGAAAAGACGGTGTTGGTATTGCCGGTGTCGATGCAGAGCAGCATGGGCGGCTTCCTTCTCAGAAATAGACATCTGCCGCCGGGATGATGCGGCGGCCCTGCGGCGTGGCAAGGACCAGGGCGCCGTCCTCGGCGATGGTCTCGAACCTGCCGGTGACGGTCTCGGTGACGGTACGGGCGGTGATCGGCTGACCGATGCGGGCCGCGCGGGCCAACCAGGCCGCGCGGATCGGGGCGAAGCCGTAGGTCTGAAGCTGACGCTCCCAGCGGTCAAACGCACTGGCGAGCGGTGTCAGGAACGCCTCGGGCGCGATGCGGATGCCGGTCTCGCCGATGAGCGAGCCCGGCACATGGGCCCCCGGCTCTAACGCGGCGACGGGCGGCGCCTCGGCGAGGTTGACGCCGATGCCGATGGCAAGGTGGCTGACCACCCCGCCCTGACCGGCGCTTTCCAGAAGGATGCCCGCGACCTTGCCGCCGTTCAGCAGCACATCGTTCGGCCACTTCAGGGTAAAGGCATCGGGCAGCCCGGTCAGCGTAACGCAGGCATCCCGCAGCGCGAGCGCCGCGGCAAAGGACCGAAGCGCGACGACATCAGGCGTTTCTGTCGGGCGAAGCACCAGCGTCGCGTAGAAATTGCCGCGAGGGCTGGCCCAGGCACGCCCGCGCCGCCCCCGCCCCCCGGTCTGCTCTTCGGCGATGATCCATGTCGGATCATGCATGGCCGCGGCGCGCCGTGCGGCCTCGGCGTTTGTGCTGTCGACGGAGGCAAGGGCGATCTGCATTACACCCTCTGGCCAGGGCTCAACGGACAAGCGATTCCGCCGCGACTGCGGCGAGGGCCTCGACCCCGAAAAGGTTGACGATACCGATCAGCATCGCCGCCGCCGCCCCGACCAGCATGACCCACTGAACGGCAGGCATCTCGCCGTCGAGCGTCTCGCCTTCCTTGCCGAAATACATGTAGAATACGATCCTCAGGTAATAGAACGCCCCGATGACCGAGGCGATCACGCCCAGAACCGCAAGCCAGACCATCCCGCCGTCGACAGCGGCCTTCAGCACATAGAACTTCCCGAAGAACCCGACTGTCGGGGGCACGCCCGCAAGGCTGAACATCAGGATCAGCATGGCCAGCGCGCGCAGCGGTTCGCGCTTCGAATACATGTTCAGGCTGTCGATGGTCGTGACGGGCCGGCCATCCTTCTGCATGGACAGGATGAAGGCGAAGGTGCCGATGTTCATGGTGACGTAGATCGCCATGTAGACCAGCATTGCCTGCACCCCCGCTGCGGTGCCGGACGCCAGACCCATCAGCGCGAAACCCATGTGGGCGATCGACGAAGAAGCCATCAGCCGCTTGATGTCGCGCTGGCCGATCGCCGCAATCGCGCCGAGGAACATCGACGCCACCGAAAGCGCCGCGATCACCTGCCCCCAGTCGCCCGGTATCGCCCCGAAGGCATCGTGAACCACGCGGGCGAACAGCGCCATCGCCGCCATCTTGGGGGCCGTCGCAAGGAAAGCCGTCACCGGGGTGGGGGCACCCTCGTACACGTCCGGTGTCCACATGTGGAAGGGCGCGGCCGAGATCTTGAAGGCGAGGCCAGCCAGAATGAAAACCAGCCCGAACAGCAAGCCAAGCGGTACGCCATCACCCAGGGTCGACAGGATGCCCGAGAACAGCGTCGTCCCGGCAAAGCCATAGACCAGCGAGGCCCCGTAAAGCAGCAGGCCGGACGAAAGCGCGCCGAGCATGAAATACTTCAGCCCCGCCTCGGTCGACTTCACGCTGTCGCGG
>JBGSNN010000113.1:0-8058 GCA_041739655.1 Albidovulum sp.
CGCCGGCGCCGAGGATCAGCCCCCCGATCAGCCGGAAGCCGCCCTGCGCGGTCCAGACCTCGGTCACCGGCGGGGTGGCAATCAGCACCGGCGCCAGCCCGCCAAGCGCCACGAAGCCGACGACGCCGACGTTGAACAGCCCGGCATAGCCCCATTGCATGTTGACCCCGAGCGCCAGGATCGCCGAGATCAGCCCCATGTTGAGGATGCCGAGCGCGGTGTTCCAGCTTGCGGTCATGCCCTCGCCGAGGATCAGCGCGGCGACCAGCGCGAAAAGCGCGATGTTGCGCAGGTTCATACCGATTTCCCCCTGAAAAGGCCGGTGGGCTTGAACAGAAGCACCACGATCAGGATCGCGAAGGACACCGCGAACTTGTAATCGGTGGACAGAAGCTGTGCCAGACCGTCGGGCGCCAGGCTTTCGGGCAGGACATAGGTGGCGACCTTCTTCCAGGCATAGGTGAAGCCGACCTCGGAAAAGGCGATCAGGAAGCCGCCGGCGATCGCGCCGAGCGGGCTGCCGAGGCCGCCGACGATCGCCGCGGCGAAGATCGGCAACAGAAGCTGGAAGTAGTTGAAGGCCTTGAACGCCTTGTCGAGCCCGTAGAGCGTGCCGGCGATGGTCGCGAGGCCGGCGGCGATGATCCAGGTCACCGCGACCACCCGTTCGGGGCTGATCCCCGACAGAAGCGCCAGGTCCTCGTTGTCGGAAAATGCGCGCATCGACTTGCCGGTGCGGGTGCGGTTCAGGAACCAGAAGAGAGCCGCCACGACGACGACCGCGGTGATGATGGTCAGCGCCTGTGTCGAGCGGAAGGCCAGCCCCTCGTTCAGCCCGGTCGCCGCCTTGAAGCCATTGGCGGTGACCAGGAACCGCGCGCCGTCGTCGAAGCGGATCTCGTCGACGCCGATGACGAAGCGGGTGACACCGTTCATCACGAACATCACCCCCATCGAGACGATGACCAGGATCACCGGCGCCGCCTTCTGCCTGCGGTAGAAGCGGTAGATCGCCCGGTCGGTCAGAAGCACCAGACCGGCGGTCAGCGCAATGCCGAAGGGCAGCGCCAGAAGCGCGGTCGGCAGCGGGCCAAGGCTGATGCCGATGCCCTGCATCGCCCAGGTGATCAGGATCACCATCGCGGTGCCGAAGGCCATGGTGTCGCCATGGGCGAAGTTCGAGAATCTGAGAATGCCGTAGATCAGCGTCACGCCAAGCGCACCCAGCGCCAGTTGCGCGCCATAGGCGGTCGCCGGGATGATGACGAAGTTCAGAAGGGCGACGATCGCGTTCAGAAGATCCATGCCTCAGCCCCCCAGAAACGTGCGGCGGACATCGGGGTTGGCCAGAAGTGCCGCGCCGGTGTCGGTGTAGCGGTTGGCGCCCTGCACCAGGACATAGCCCATGTCGGCGATCTCAAGCGCCTGGCGGGCGTTCTGCTCGACCATCAGGATCGAGATGCCGCTGCGGGCGACCTCGATGATCCGGTCGAAAAGCTCGTCCATCACGATCGGCGAGACCCCGGCGGTCGGCTCGTCCAGCATCAGAAGCTTCGGCTGGGTCATCAGCGCGCGGCCGACCGCGACCTGCTGGCGCTGGCCGCCCGACAGCTCTCCGGCCGCCTGGCGGCGCTTGTCGCGCAGGATCGGGAACAGATCGAAGACCTGTTCCATCGTGGCGCGGATGTCGTCGCGGCGCAGGAAGGCGCCCATCTCGAGGTTTTCCTCGACCGACATCGAGGGGAAGACATTGGCGACCTGCGGCACGAAGCCCATGCCCTTGGCCACCCGGTCCTGCGGGCTGAGAAGGGTGATATCCTCGCCGTCCAGCGTCACATGGCCGCCGCGCAGCTTCAGCATGCCGAAGACCGCCTTCATCGCGGTCGACTTGCCGGCGCCATTGGGGCCGACGATGACCGCGATCTGGCCCTTTTCCACCCTGAGCGTGCAGTCGTGCAGGATGTCGGCGGCACCATAGCCACCGGTCATCGCCTCGGCCGCCAGGAAGGGGCCGCCCGGATCGGGCATGGCGCTGCCGCCGCGTTCGGGAAAGTCGAGCCCGGCGCCGCCGGCCCGGGTGATCGAGCGGTCCTTGTTGCCGCGGTCGTCCTGATAGGGGTTCTGTCCGCCGCTCATGCCCCGGCCTCCGCCTGCGTTTCGGCCTTGACCTTGTTCTTCAGACCGGTGCCGAGATAGGCCTCGATCACGGCCTCGTTCTCCATGATATGCGCAGCCGACCCTTGCGCCAGCACCTTGCCCTCGGCCATGACGATCACCGGATCGCAGAGCCGGCCGATGAAATCCATGTCATGCTCGATGACGCAGAAGGTATAGCCGCGCTCCTTGTTGAGCCGCACGATGGCGTCGCCGATGGTATTGAGAAGCGTGCGGTTCACACCGGCGCCGACTTCGTCGAGGAACACGATCTTTGCATCGACCATCATCGTGCGGCCAAGCTCCAGGAGCTTCTTCTGGCCGCCGGAAAGGTTCCCCGCCCGTTCGTCCGCAAGATGGGAAATTGTCAGGAAGTCAAGGACTTCGTCAGCCTTCTTCAGAAGCGCGGATTCCTCGGCGCGGATCCGGGTGCGGCCGAACCAGGTGTTCCACAGGGTCTCGCCCGATTGCGCGGCCGGGACCATCATCAGGTTTTCCCGCACGGTGAGCGAGGAAAACTCATGCGCGATCTGGAAGGTGCGCAAGAGACCCTTGTGGAAGAGGTCATGCGGCGGCAGGCCGGTGATATCCTCGCCATCCATGATGACGCGGCCCGAGGTAGGCTGATGAACCCCGGCGATCACATTGAAAAGCGTGGATTTTCCGGCGCCGTTCGGGCCGATCAGCCCGGTGATGGAGCCCGTGGCGATCTCGATCGAGGCGCCGTCCACGGCGCGGAATCCGCCGAAGTGCTTGTGCAGATCATGCACCGAGATCATTGTTCCCCAACCCCTGCTGGCGCGGCTTCGCCGCTGCCCTTTGTTCTTCTTGTGACAGCTTGTGAAAAGGCAGCCCGGACGAGCCGGGCTGCCTCTTGTGCCTTTGGTCTCAGCGGTAGCCGACCGTGGTGATCTTGCCGTCCTTGAACTCGTATTCGCGGTAGTTGCCCGCGGATTCGCCCGGTCCGATCAGTTCCACCGCGGACGCGCCGACATAGTCGATGTCAGTGCCCGCAGCGATCAGTTCGAGCCCCTTGGCAAGCTCGCCGGGGAAGATCTGCTCGCCCGGTGCGTTGGCGACGTCCATCACCTTGCCGGCGAAGTCGGCCGCTTTCGACGAATTCGCCGCCTGCATCGACAGCATGATGAGCGCCGCCGCGTCATAGCTTTCCGGCGTGAACGACGAGGTGCCGTCAAAGCCGGCGGCCTTGGCCATCTCGACGAAGGTCGCGCTGCCGGGGCTGTCGGTGCCCGGCACGTCGCCGAACGAGCCGTTCAGCGAGGCACCGAACTTCTCTTCAAGGACGGTGCCGTACATGCCGTCCGGGAACATGAAGGTCGAGAAGGCACCACTGTCGAGCGCGGCCTGGATGATGCCCGAACCACCCTGATCGACATAGCCCGCGACGACGAGAAGATCGCCGCCGGCCGAGGCGAGGGCGCCGACTTCGGCCGAATAGTCGGCCTTGCCGTCTTCATGCGCGGCCGAGATGGTGACCTTGCCGCCGCCGGCCTCGAAGTTGCTCTGGATCGATTCCGCGAGGCCCTTGCCGTAGTCGTTGTTGGTGTAGGAAATCGCGATCGAGCCGATGCCGCGGTCCTTCAGGATCGAGGTGATCACCTCACCCTGACGCGCATCCGACGGCGCAGTGCGGAAGAAGAGGCCACCGTCCTCGGCCGTCGTCAGGCCGGGCGAGGTCGCCGAAGGCGAGATCATCACGATGCCGTTCGGCACAGCGACGTTGGCAAGGATCGCGCCGGTGACGCCGGAACAGTCGGCCCCCATGATCGCATTGACCTTGTCGGTGGTGACAAGACGCTCGGCGGCGGCCTGTGCGGCGGCGGCGTCAACGCAGGTGCTGTCGCCGCGCACCGAGGTCACGGTCGATCCGCCCAGCAGCTTGCCGCTGTCGCTGACTTCCTTCATCGCCATTTCGGCACTCGCGCCCATGTGGGGCGTGATCGATTCCAGCGGGCCGGTGAAGCCGAGGATCACGCCGATCTTGATGTCCTCGGCAAAGGCGCCAGAGGCCATCACGGCGGCCATGGCGGTCGCCGAAAGAAGTTTTTTCATCTATTCACTCCCAAGTTGGATCTAAGTCCTGCGCAGAGCCTAGTTTGCGGGCAGGCAAAAGAAAAGTGCCTTCACTCGGGCGCAACCTCGTCGAAATGGACTGTTTCCGGCACGAAAACGGGGCGCTGCGATCCGGTGCCCGCCGCATCGCGCCGGCTCAGAACGACAGGCGCGGCGTCGCGATGGCCTGGGCGCCATGGCTGCCGCGTTCGCGGTAGGGCGTCGTCTGGTAGTGTGCGCGGTAGCACTTCGAGAAATGCGACGGGCTGGCGAAGCCACAGGCAAGTGCCACGTTGATGACGCTCATATCGGTCTGCATGAGAAGATTGCGTGCCTTCTGCAGCCGCAGTTCCATGTAGTAACGCTTGGGGCTGCGGGTGAGGTAGCGCCGGAACAGCCGCTCAAGCTGACGGGTGGACATGCCGACATGGGTGGCCAGTTCGGCCGGGCTGATCGGTTCCTCGATATTGGCCTCCATCATCTGGATGACCTGGCTCAGCTTCGGATGGCGGACGCCGATCCGGGTCGGGATCGAGAGACGCTGAATGTCCTGATCGGTCCGGATCGAGGAATAGATGAGCTGATCGGCGACGGTATTGGCGATCTCCTCGCCGTGGTCCTGCGCGATGATCTTCAGCATGAGGTCGATCGAGGCGGTGCCGCCGGCCGTTGACATGCGGTTGCCATCGACCACGAAAACCGATTTCGTCAGCTTCACATCCTCGAACTCCTCAAGGAAGCTGTCCTGGTTTTCCCAGTGGATCGTCGCGCGCTTGCCGTCGAGCAACCCCGCCTTCGCGACCGTATAGGCGCCGGTGCACAGGCCGCCGATCGCGGCGCCGCGCCGCGCCTCGCGCCGGAGCCAGTTGAGAATCGGCTTCGTCGTGGCCTGCTGCACGTCGATGCCGCCGCAGACCAGCACGGTGTCTTCCCGCTCGATCTCGTCGAGCCCCATGTCAAGCTTGAAGGAGGCACCGTTGGAGCAAGTGCTTTCAACCCCGTTTTCGCCGGCCAGAACCCAGGAATAGGCGGGGCGCCCGATAACGCGGTTGGCGATGCGCAAGGGCTCGATCGCGCCGGCGAAGGACAGCATGGTGAACCGGTCGAGAAGCAGGAACACGAAGCGGCGCTGGCCGCCTGTCGAAGAACTGACCGTTCGTCTATGCGTGGCGGCACTGCGCATTCTGCGACCTTGATTGTCGTTTTAGGCACAAAAGCACCTTTGCCTGACCTCGGCAAGGGCCTCCTTTGGCGCTGCGGCAATTGCATGCCGCCGCCCGCTTGGTTATAAGCCCTGCGTTCCCGCAAATGCCCTCAGGAGATCGACAATGACCAAGGCATGGACCAAATCCGACTGGCGCGCGAAGCCGCGGGTGCAGATGCCGGTCTATACCGACAACGCTGCACTCCGCGAGGTCGAATCGCGGCTGGCCAAGCTGCCGCCGCTGGTGTTCGCGGGTGAGGTGCGCAAGCTCAAGCGCGTCCTCGGCGATGTGGCTGCGGGCAAGGCGTTCCTGCTGCAGGGTGGCGATTGCGCCGAGAGCTTTGGCGAGTTCTCGGCCGACAACATCCGCGACACCTTCAAGGTCCTGCTTCAGATGGCGATCGTGCTGACTTGGGGCGCCAAGCTGCCGGTGGTGAAGATCGGCCGCATGGCGGGCCAGTTCGCCAAGCCGCGTTCAGCCCCGACGGAGGTGGTGGATGGCGTGGAACTGCCATCCTACCGTGGCGATATCATCAACGGGTTCGAGTTCACCGAGCAGGCGCGTATGCCTGATCCGGGCCGGATGCTGCAGGCCTATACCCAGGCGGCCGCGTCGCTGAACCTGCTGCGCGCCTTTTCGAGCGGCGGCTATGCCGACATGCGCCGGGTCCAGAGCTGGATCGCGGGCTTCACCGATGAGGACGAAGCGCAGCGCTACCGTGAAGTTGCCAACCGCATCCAGGACGCGATGGACTTCATGGCGGCGGCGGGCGTGACCTCGGAAACCGTGCATGCCATGTCCGCGGTCGATTTCTACACCAGCCACGAGGCGCTTTTGCTGGAATATGAGGAAGCCCTCTGCCGCATCGATTCCACCTCGGGCCTGCCGGTGGCCGGGTCGGGCCACATGATCTGGATCGGCGACCGCACGCGGCAGCCGGATGGCGCGCATGTCGAGTTCTGTCGCGGCGTGCAGAACCCGATCGGCCTCAAATGCGGGCCGACGCTGACCACGGACGATCTAAAGGTCCTGATGGCGAAGCTGAACCCCGAGAACGAGGCCGGACGGCTGACCCTGATCGCGCGGTTCGGCGCGGGCAAGGTCGGTGACACCCTTCCGCGGCTGATCCGCACGGTCGAGGAAGAGGGCGCGAAGGTCGTCTGGACCTGCGATCCGATGCACGGCAACACGATCAAGGCGGCGTCGGGCTACAAGACCCGGCCGTTCGAGAGCGTTCTGCGCGAGGTGCGCGAGTTCTTCGGCATCCACAAGGCCGAGGGCACGGTCCCCGGTGGCGTGCATTTCGAGATGACCGGCAAGGACGTGACCGAATGCACCGGCGGGGTGCGGGCGGTGACGGATGAGGATCTGTCGGACCGCTACCACACCGCCTGCGACCCGCGGCTGAACGCCTCGCAGTCGCTGGAACTCGCCTTCCTCGTCGCGGAAGAGCTTCAGGACCGCCGCGAAATGCAAAAAGCGGCGGGCATGTAGAAGCCCGCCGCGATACTCGCAAGCACAGTCAGTGCGGGCGGCCCGAAACGGCCGCCCGTTATTCTTTGGCAGACACGACGAGTCTCAGGTAGGGCCGCTCCGATGCCGAGGCGGGACCGGTGGACCCGAGAAAGCTCGCCCCGGCTTCGCTGAAGCCCTGTGCGATCGGCTGAGTTCGGCGGAAGCTTCCGGCCGTGGCACCGCCGCCCGTCGGCATCACCCTTGCGCCGGCGATGGTAAAGCGCAGCGGCGTGCGCCGGATCGGGCCGTCGTAGACAAGGCAGCCAAGCGCGCGGCTGATGTCGCCGAGATCGCTTTTCATCGGCAGAAGCAGGAGCCGGCCTTCCGCCAGCGTGCGCCCCGTCGGACTGTCGGCGGCCAGAGTCAGTTCCGCCGTCTCCGGCCCGTCGAAGACGCGGGCGAGGATCGCCTCGACCTCGCCGCGCGCGGCGGGCGTGAAGAATGATGTCAGCGGCATGCCGCGCACCTCATAGCCAATCAGGTCGTTCAGGTGTTTACCCGAAAGCCGGAAGCGCGCGACCCGTGGCGCGATACGTTCGAGGATGAAGGTATGTTCAAGCGCGGCCTTGATACCGCGCGGGTCGATCTCGGACCGATGGGGAACGTCGCGCCCGTTGCGCAGCGCCTCCCAATAGGCTCTGACCACCGAGATGCTGGGGAATCGCATATCCGTCTTCATCTGGGAAAAGGAGACCACGCTGTCGTCGCAGAAATCATCCTGAGTCATGTCAAATCACCTGGCCGTACCCTGAACAACATCGTCCGGCCGCGTTGTGGCGGCAGTCAGGTTTTGTTAACCCTAGGACGAGAATGTTACTGAAACCTTAACTCTTCATCCTTCATACACCATTTGCGCCAGCGGCAGAGAGGCAAAAGTGTTAAATGGTTAAGGTCTCCATGCGGTCGATGACCGGGTTTGCATCGCGGCGCGGGCGGGCGGTCGGCTACGACTGGGCCTGGGATGTCCGCTCGGTCAACGGCAAGGGGCTCGACCTCCGGCTGCGGCTGCCGGATTGGGTCGAGGGGCTGGAGCAGGCGGTGCGCGGCCTGGTTTCGGCAGCCGTGGCGCGCGGCAATATCGCGCTGTCGCTGAAGCTTGAACGGCAGGCGG
>JBGSNN010000120.1:0-23657 GCA_041739655.1 Albidovulum sp.
AGTGAAGCCGGGCAACGATCCCCAGCGTCAGGCGACGCTGATCGCCGAACCCTTGGAGCGTGGCTTCGGCCTGACGCTCGGCAACGCGCTGCGCCGCGTCCTGATGTCGTCGCTGCAAGGCGGCGCCATCACCTCCGTCCAGATCGACAACGTGCTGCACGAATTCTCGTCGGTGGCGGGCGTCCGCGAGGATGTGACCGACATCGTGCTGAACCTCAAGGGCGTTTCCCTGAAGATGGAAGTCGAGGGGCCGAAGCGCCTGTCGATCTCTGCCAAGGGCCCGGGTGTGGTCACGGCCGGCGACATCTCCGATTCGAACGGCATCGAAATCCTGAACAAGGATCACGTGATCTGCCACCTCGACGATGGCGCCGACGTGTTCATGGAACTGACGGTGAACACCGGCAAGGGCTATGTCGCGGCCGACAAGAACCGCCCGGAAGATGCGCCGATCGGCCTCATTCCGATCGATGCGATCTATTCGCCGGTCAAGAAGGTCAGCTATGACGTGCAGCCCACCCGCGAAGGCCAGGTGCTGGACTATGACAAGCTGACGATGAAGATCGAAACCGATGGTTCGCTGACCCCGGATGACGCCGTGGCCTACGCCGCGCGGATTCTCCAGGACCAGCTGTCGATCTTCGTCAACTTCGATGAACCGGAATCGGCGATCCGCGGCGACGTGGACGACGGGCTGGAGTTCAACCCGCTGCTGCTGAAGAAGGTGGACGAGCTGGAGCTTTCGGTCCGCTCTGCCAACTGCCTGAAGAACGACAACATCGTCTATATCGGCGACCTGATCCAGAAGACCGAAGCCGAGATGCTGCGCACCCCGAACTTCGGCCGCAAATCGCTGAACGAGATCAAGGAAGTGCTCTCGGGCATGGGCCTGCACCTCGGCATGGATGTCGAGGACTGGCCGCCAGAGAACATCGAGGACCTCGCCAAGCGCTTCGAAGACCAGTTCTAATTGACTTTGAGGGGGCCGTGACCTAAACGGCCCCCGAAATGCCCGGAATGCCGGGGACGACATGGGCAGAAACGCCCCAAGGTGAGTGGACCGAGGACCACGGGCCACCGGACAAAGCAAAACAGACGTTAGGAGACTATCATGCGTCACGCCCGCGGCTATCGCCGCCTGAACCGTACCCACGAGCACCGCAAGGCGCTTTTCGCCAACATGGCGGGGTCGCTCATCGAACACGAACAGATCAAGACGACCCTTCCGAAAGCGAAGGAACTGCGTCCGATCATCGAAAAACTCATCACCCTTGCCAAGCGCGGTGATCTGCACGCCCGTCGTCAGGCCGACGCGCAACTCAAGCAGGACAAGCATGTTGCCAAACTCTTTGATGTGCTTGGCGCGCGCTACAAGGACCGTCAGGGCGGCTACGCCCGCGTCCTGAAGGCCGGCTTCCGCTATGGCGACATGGCGCCGATGGCGATCATCGAGTTGGTTGACCGCGATCCCTCGGCAAAGGGTGCCGAGGACAAGGCGCGGGTTGAGGCGGAAGAGGCCGCCGAAGGCTGAGTCGCTCACGCTACAGGATGTCCGAAATGAGAACCCCGCCAGATTGCTGGCGGGGTTTCTCCTTAATCAGGCCTGACAACCGGTGCTAGATAAAACCGCTGATCAGTTCGGTTCCATGCGAAAATCGGCCCGTTCGCATTTGATCCGTTCGGCAATGCCGTCGATCACGGCGGAAAGCTGCGCGTCGCCGATCGGCGTCGCGCCAAGGAACTCAAGAAGATCGGCTCTTGCGGCATCAGGAAGCCGCATGAGACGAGCAAAAAGACCCGGATTGATTGTACGCAAAATGCTAACCCTCACGTCAAAACTACCTAGTTCAATTTAAGGTTGACGCTTGCTAAAGCAACTTGTCTAAAAGGACATGTCCTCAATGCCGACACTCGATCCGATCCTGCATTCCCTCTCGCTGCTGTCGCCGGCGGGGTACTTCATCGGCTTGCACATCCGCTACGCCTCGCCGCTAATGCAGTTCTCCAACTACAATCAGGAGTGGCTGGACCACTACACCGAACAGGCCTACGCGCTGAGGGATCCGACGATTGCCTGGGGCTTCTCGAAGGAGGGCGCAAGCCGCTGGGCTGATCTTGGCATTCCCGATCCGTTCGGGGTGCTCGATGATGCGCGGCGATTTGGCTTGGTGTATGGGCTCACAGTCTCCTGCGGCCCGGTGCGGTCAAGGACGATTGCAAGTTTCGCGCGATCGGATCGCGATTTTATCGATGCAGAGATCGACAAGATCTCTCAACTCATTCGGCGGTTGCACGACATTACGGAGCCGCCGGAAAGCCTGACCAAAGCCCAGATCGAAGCCCTGCGGTGTATCGCGGCGGGTGACAGACATGCGGCCGCAGCAGCCAAACTGAACATTTCTGAAAGTGCTCTGAAAGCGCGTCTGACGTCGGCTCGGCAAAGGCTGCTCGCCCGAACGACGGCAGAAGCGATCCAGCGCGCCAAAGACTACAGGCTGATGTGATCCGATGTGTGCTATTCGTTTGCATGTAGGGCCCGTGTGTTTACCCAAGCAGGAGTCCGACCATGCAAACCACGATTCTGTCCTTCGAGAATCTTCATAACCACGGAGAATTGTTCGCCAATCTCTTTCGGGCGCGAAAGCAGTCCTTCATCGTCGAAAAACGGTGGAACCTGCCGGAAGCGCTCGACATGGAGTACGATCAGTACGATACGCCGGCAAGCCGCTGGATCGCGATCCACGATGACGTGGGGCAGGTCTATGCCGGCATCCGGCTAACCCCGACGATCGCGAAATGCGGCATCTACAGCTACATGATCCGGGATGCTCAGCGCGGCCTTCTGGCGTCGCTTCCGGCCGATCTTCTGTCCGAGGAGGCGCCGGTCGATCCCAATATCTGGGAATGCACCCGCGTCTTCGTCCTGCATACGGTGCCGCAGACGATCCGCCGCCGCGTTCACGGCTATATGGTTGAAGCGATGGTGAAATCCGCGCGCGAGCTTGGCGCGACGCAGCTCATCGCGATCACGCCTGCGAACTGGCCGCGCTGGTACGGGCGCTGCGGCCTGACCGCGACCGCCATCGGCCCGGTGATGTGGATTGACGATGGCGACTATCAGTGCGTCCGCATTGATCTCGCCGCCAAGATGCACTGACGCAAGACTGCTTGGGTAAGGCGCCGCGAGACGGACGCGGCGCCATTCTTCGCTTTTGTCGGCCCTGTCGCGGCGCTAGTCTTTGCCGGCGATGGCTGACCTCTTCGATCCCCCGCATGACGTGAACGCTCCGACGCCGACCCGGCCGTTGGCCGACAGGCTGCGCCCGGCGAAGCTGTCGGATGTGATCGGACAGGAAAAGGTGCTCTCGCGGGATGGACCCCTGGGCGCGATGCTTGCATCAGGTAGCCTGTCCTCGCTTATCCTCTGGGGACCGCCGGGGGTTGGCAAGACCACGATCGCGCGTCTCCTCGCGGATGCGACCGATCTCACCTTTGTCCAGATCAGTGCGATATTCTCCGGCGTGCCGGAACTGCGCAAGGTGTTCGAGGCCGCGAAGTTGCGCCGGAGCCAGGGCCGCGGGACACTCCTGTTCGTTGATGAGGTTCACCGTTTCAACAAGGCACAGCAGGACGGCTTCCTGCCGCATATGGAGGACGGAACCATCCTTCTGGTCGGCGCCACGACCGAAAACCCCTCGTTCGAGCTGAACGCGGCGCTTCTGAGCCGGTCGCAGGTCATCGTTCTTGAGCGCCTTGGGCTGGCCGATCTCGAACGGCTGGCGCAGCGCGCGGAAAAGGAACTCGGTGAGGCCCTGCCGCTGAAAGCCCAAGCGCGCGAGGCGCTTCTCGAGATGGCCGATGGCGACGGTCGCGCGCTTCTCAACCTGATTGAACAGGTCGCGGCCTGGAAGCTGACGCAGCCTCTGGATGCCGAGATGCTGGCCAAGCGCCTGATGCGGCGGGCCGCGAAATACGACAAGTCGGGCGACGAACACTACAACCTCATCTCCGCGCTTCACAAATCCGTGCGCGGGTCGGACCCGGATGCGGCGCTCTACTGGTTTGCCCGGATGCTCGAAGGCGGCGAGGATCCGCGCTACCTCGCCCGGCGCATCACCCGGATGGCAGTCGAGGACATCGGCCTTGCCGATCTGCAGGCGCAGGCGATCTGCCTGCAGGCATGGCAGACCTATGAGCGGCTTGGCAGCCCCGAGGGCGAACTCGCGCTCGCGCAGGCCTTGGCCTATCTCGCGCTCGCGCCGAAATCCAATGCGGGTTACGTCGCCTACAAGGCAGCGCGCGACCTCGCCCGCAAGACCGGGTCCGAGCCGCCGCCCAAGCATATCCTGAATGCACCGACGAAGATGATGAAGGAACAGGGCTTTGGCGCGGGCTACGCCTATGACCATGATGCCGAGGACGGATTCTCGGGACAGAACTACTTTCCCGAGGGCATTCGGCGGCCGGTGCTCTATCAACCAGTTGAACGCGGCTATGAGCGTGAGCTGAAAAAGCGTCTCGACTGGTTCGTCAAGCAACGCGAGAAGCGCGGGAGTTGACATTGCGCGCCGCTCCGCAGAGGAAAGCGCAATGATCCAGACACTTCTTCAGGTCGCCCTTGGGGGCGCAATCGGCGCCTCGGCCCGCTATCTCGTGAACGTCTCGACGATGCGGCTGATCGGGCCCGGCTTTCCATGGGCGACGGTCGCGGTGAACGTGGCGGGTTCGTTCCTCATGGGGGCGCTCGTTGTCGTCCTCGCACACAAGGACGCGACCCGGCTCGCGCCCTTTCTGATGACCGGGGTGCTTGGTGGCTTCACCACCTTCTCGGCCTTCTCGCTTGATACCCTGACGCTTTGGGAACGCGGCCAGTCGGGGCTTGCCTCGGCCTATGTCCTGGGCTCCGTCGTCCTGTCGCTCGGCGCCATCGTGGCCGGCATGGCCGTCGTGCGCGGGGCCCTCGCATGAATGGTGTCCGCACCCTGACCGTGGGCGAGGCCGAGGGCGAAAGCCGTCTCGACCGCTGGCTGAAGAAGCGCTTTCCCAAGATCACGCAGGGCGCGATCGAAAAGCTTTGTCGCACCGGGCAGATCCGCGTCGATGGTGGCCGCGTGAAAGCCGCGACACGGGTCACTCCGGGGCAACAGGTGCGGGTGCCGCCGCTGCCGAAAACCGATGGCTTCATCGCGCGCCGCGATCCAGAGGCGGTGCCCGAGACCGATGCGGAGATGATCCGCGCCGCGGTTCTCTGGAAGGACGACCATATCATCGCGCTGAACAAGCCGCCGGGTCTGCCGTCGCAGGGCGGATCGGGCCAGGGCAACCGCCATGTCGATGGCCTGACCGCGGCGCTGATGTTCGGCTACAAGGACCGCCCGAAACTCGTCCATCGGCTCGACAAGGACACCTCAGGCGTTCTGCTGCTCGCCCGGACCGACCGCATTGCGCGGGCGCTGTCCGAGGCATTCCGGGCGCGGACCACGCGCAAGATCTACTGGGCCGCCGTCGCCGGTGTGCCGAGCCCGAAGATGGGCACGATCCGCTTCGGTCTGATCAAGGCGCCCGGCCACGGACGCGACGGCGAGGGCGAGAAGATGATCGCGATCCATCCCGCGAAGGTCGAAGAGACCGCCGGCGCGAAACGCGCGACGACCGATTACGCCGTGCTCGACGCGCTCGGCAGCCGCGCGGCCTGGGTCGCGCTGGTCCCGATCACCGGGCGGACGCATCAGTTGCGCGCCCATATGGCCGAGATCGGCCACCCGATCATCGGCGACGGCAAATATGGCGGGTCGGGTCAGGAAAACCTTGGCGACGGCTGGGGCGCGCAACTGGGCGGCGAGATCAGCCGCAAGCTGCACCTGCACGCGCGCACGCTCTCGTTCGACCATCCGATCACCGGCAAGCGCATCACCCTGACCGCGCCGCTGCCCGATCACATGCTGCGGACCTGGAAGACGGTGGGCTGGACCGAAGCCGACGCGCCTGCAGATCCCTTCGATGAGCCCGCGCAATGAGCGATGCGAAGCTCGTCGTCTTCGATGTTGACGGCACCCTCTGTGACAGCCAGCACCACATCGTGGCGGCGATGGAGCATGCCTTCGCCGCCGAGGGACTGTCCTGCCCGGACCGGGACGCGGTCCTGTCGATCGTGGGATTGTCGTTGCCGGTCGCGATGGCACGCCTTGTTCCAGGGTTGCCCTCGTCTGTGCAGGAGCGGCTCGTCGCCAGCTACAAGACCGGCTACGCGGGCGAGCGCGCGGCCCGGCTCGCGCCGCTTTACGGCGGCATACCCGAGCTGATCGGCGCGCTTTCGGAACGGTCGGACGTGATCCTTGGCGTGGCCACCGGCAAGTCGCGCCGGGGGCTTGACCAGTTGCTTCACGGTCACGGGCTAGAGGGTGTGTTCTCGACGCGCCAGGTTGCCGACGATCATCCATCAAAACCGCATCCGGCGATGCTTCTTGCCGCGATGGCCGAGGCCGGTGTCGCACCGGGCCGGACGGTGATGATCGGCGACACCACCTTTGACATGCTGATGGGGCAGGCGGCCGGGGCTGCGACGCTGGCGGTGACATGGGGCTATCACGCCGAAGCGGCCCTGGCAGCGGCACGGCCCGACGGCATCATCCGATCGGTGGATGCCGTCGCCGCGGCGCTTGACGATCTCTGGGAGCGGACATGACGGGGTGGACGGCCAGACGCTTCTGGACAGCGGTCACGATCGAGCCTGGGCCCGCTGGTGGTCACGCGATCCGGCTTGATAAGCGCCCGTTGTGGACCCCCGCGAAACAGCTGCTGACCCTGCCGACGCGCGCGCTGGCCGAGGCGGTCGCGGCGGAATGGGCGGCGGTCGAAGGACCGGTCGATCCGCGCCGGATGCCATTCACCCGGTCCGCCAACTCCGCGGTTGACAAGGTTACGCCGCAGTTCGCCGAGGTTGCTGCCCTCGTCGCTGACTATGGCGGCTCTGATCTTCTGTGTTACCGCGCCGAAGCGCCAGAGGCGCTGACCGCACGGCAGGCGGCGGCCTGGGATCCGGTTCTCGACTGGGCGGCGCGGCGTCACGAGGCGCGGCTTGTCGTGACGCGGGGTTTGGTGCCGGTGGCGCAGCCGCCGGAATGCCTTGCGAGGCTTGCCGCCGCGGTTCACGCGACGACACCATTCCAACTGACCGCGCTGCACGACCTTGTGTCGCTGTCGGGCTCCCTTCTGATCGGGCTTGCCGCGACAGAGCCGGACGCCGACCCCGAAACGCTCTGGTCACTGTCGCGGATCGACGAGGACTGGCAGGCCGAATCATGGGGACGGGATGATGCCGCCGCAGCCGTCGCCGAGGCCAAGAAGCACGGCTTCCTGCATGCGCATCGATTCTGGCAGGCCCTCCACGCAGCGTGAGATCATCGCTGTTTCCGCAATCAGGGATGCGGTAAAACCGCCTAATTTCCTAGCAGAACCATTCGACGCAAGCCGCAAGATCACTTGACGTGTCGCGCTCAACCGTCCTAACTGGCCTGCACTGGGGATAACCCTAATATCTGCGTCAGGACCACCTGACCTAAATCATCTGCCCCGCAGGGGGGCAGAAACTCAGGAAGAGGTAAGTATGAAAAAATCCGTATTTCTCGGGACGCTCGCGGCCACGGCCCTGCTCGCAGGGTATGCGTCGGCTTCGACGCTCGATGACGTCAAGGCGCGCGGAGAGCTGATCTGCGGCGTGAACGTCGGTCTCACCGGCTTTGGGCAACCTGATGCCAGCGGTAACTACCAGGGTTTTGACGTTGCGATCTGCAAGGCCGTCGCGGCCGCTGTTCTTGGCGATGCCTCCAAGGTGAAATACGTCCCCACCACCGGCGAGACCCGCTTTACCGCGCTCGCTTCAGGTGAGGTCGATCTTCTGGTCCGCAACTCGACCTGGACCTATTCGCGCGACACCGATCTCAAGTTCGACTTCGTCGGTGTGAACTACTACGACGGTCAGGGCTTCATGGTGAAGAAAGACCTCGGTGTGTCCTCGGCGAAAGAACTCGATGGCGCCACGGTCTGCATCCAGACTGGGACCACGACCGAGCTGAACCTCGCCGACTTCTTCAAGTCCAACAACATCAGCTACACACCGGTCACCATCCAGGATGACGCGGAAGGTCAGCGTCAGTATCTTGCCGGCGCCTGCGATGCCTACACCACCGACGCCTCGGGTCTTGCCGCCATCCGCGCGACGCTGCCGGATGCCGACAACCACGTCGTCCTGCCCGAGATCATCTCGAAAGAGCCGCTCGGCCCGCTCGTGCGTCACGGCGACAACAACTGGGGTGATATCGTCCGCTGGACGTTCAACGCGCTGGTTGCCGCAGAAGAATACGGCATCACCTCGGCCAACGTGAACGAAATCGGCAACACGACCCAGAACCCCGAGGTCAAGCGCCTGCTCGGCACCGAAGGTGAATACGGCAAGATGATGGGCCTTGACCAGGAATGGGCCAAGCGCGCCATCGCCGCCTCTGGCAACTACGGTGAGATCTTTGCCGCCAACATCGGCGAATCGACCCCGATCGGTCTGGCGCGCGGCCTGAACGCGCTCTGGACGCAGGGCGGCCTGATGTACGCCCCGCCGTTCCGTTAAGTTCGATACGACCTCAGGGCGCCCCGCCGCGGGCGCCCTGGACTGGTTTGACAGGGACGATACAGCCGGACGTCAGGGCCTGACCCTCAGAGACCGACACAGTCGGCGGACGACCGGATTGGGGGAAACGCTCATGGCAATGGCCACTTCCACGCCGAAGGACTCCTTTCGGCTCAGCATGCTCATCTACGATACGCGGTTCAGATCCTACACGATCCAGATCGTGGTTCTGTTCCTCTTCATCGCTGCGCTGGGCTGGCTGGTCAACAATACCGTCGAGAACCTCGCGGCGAAGGACCGGACCTTCGATTTCGGCTTTCTCTTCAATCGCGCGGGGTACGATATCAACCCCACGCTCATCGACTATACGAACGACGACACCCATGGCCGCGCGCTCTTGGTCGGGCTTCTCAACACGCTGTCGGTCGCGGCCCTTGGATGCGTCTTCGCGACCATTCTCGGCGTCATTGCGGGCATCCTGCGCCTGTCATCGAACTGGCTCGTCGCGCGCCTGATGACGGTCTATGTCGAGATCACCCGCAACGTGCCTGTCCTGCTCTGGATCATCGTCATCTATGTCGCGCTGGCCGACACCACCCCGGCCCCCAATGCGTTCAAGATTACCGCCGAGATGGTCCGGGACGGTATTCCGCCGCAGTCGGCGATGCACCTCTGGGACAGCGTGGCGATCACCAATCGGGAGATTTCTATCCCCGAGCCGCTTTTCTCGCGGCCGCTGGGCGATATCAGCGTCTATTTCTTCAACGTCTCGATCGAACTGCTGGCGATTATTGCCGTCATCGCCGCATCGGTCATGGCGTCGCGATGGGTTGTCCGGCGTGCCACGCGCATTCAGGAAGAAACCGGCATCCGTCCGGCGACCTGGTATCTGCGGCTGGGTGTTCTGTTCATCCCGACGCTGATGCTTCTGGTCGCGCTTGGCTTTCACATCGGCAAGCCGTCGATGTGGAAGACGGATACCAATGGCGCCTACATCCTCGTCGACAAGAACGGCGTCGAGCAAGTTGACGCGAACGGCCTTGCGCTGCCGGATGCCGAAGGTTCGCGCATCACCGCGGGCTTCAACTTCCGGGGCGGGATCCAGATCACCCATGCCTTCACCGCGCTTCTGATCGGCCTGGTGGTCTATACCGCCGCCTATATCGCCGAGATCGTCCGTGCCGGCATCCAGGCGATATCGCGCGGGCAATCCGAGGCGTCCTATGCCCTCGGCTTGACGCCGCAGCGCACGATGAGCCTTGTCATCCTGCCGCAAGCATTGCGGGTGATCGTGCCGCCCCTGATCTCGCAGTACCTGAACCTGACGAAGAACACCTCGCTCGCGGCGGCGGTGTCGTTCATGGACCTCAAGGGCACGCTTGGCGGGATCACCATGAACCAGACCGGGAAGGAGCTTGAATGCATGCTCCTGATGATGGGGATCTACCTGCTTCTCAGCCTCCTCATCTCGTCGGTGATGAACGTCTACAACAAAGCCGTCGCACTGAAGGAACGCTGAGATGTCAAACCAGGCGATGCAGAACCCGTCCTTCGTGCGCGACGCAATGTTGCCCCCGCGCGAGCCTCCGATCAAAGAGCCGGGCGCCGTCAAATGGCTGCGCGAGAACCTGTTCTCATCCTGGCTCAATGCCATGCTGACCGCCTTGGGGTTGTTCGCGGTCGGGTGGCTGTTGTGGCACGTCGTGCCTTGGGTCGTGAACGGCGTCTGGGACGCATCTTCCCTCGGCGAGTGCCGCGACAAGGTCGCAGCGCGCCACGGCCCTGACGCCTCGGGTGCCTGCTTCGCAGCAATCAAGGCGCGCTGGCATCAGTGGACCTTCGGCTTCTATCCGCCCGAAATCTACTGGCGGCCGACGCTGGCGCTGGTGCTGGTGCTGGTCGCACTGATGCCGGTCCTTTTCGCCTGGGCGCCGCGCAAACTCGTGTGGCTGACCGCCGTGGCGCCGTTCCTGACGGTCTGGCTGTTGTGGGGCGGGTCCTTCTGGGGGCCGTTCATGGTCATGGCGGCCTTCGCGCTGCTCGGGGCGTTCGTCTATCTCTATTCGGACAGGTTCGGCGGCATCCTCACCTCGCTCGTCGTGGTCGGCATGGTGCTGGTTCTGTTTCTCAACCCGGTTGCGATTCTCATCAGCATCCTGAGCAACATCGTCACCCTCTTCGGCCTTTTGCCGTGGGACCCGCTCAGTTTCCTGACACCCTTGGGTGATGCGGCCGGCTGGATCTTCCCTCTTTCGGGCAACGTCGCGACGCTTCTCTCCAAGATATTGCCTCTCGGTATTCAGGCGGTGGACAGCGACCGTTTCGGCGGCTTTCTCCTGTCCCTCACCATCGGCATGGCGGCCATCGTCTGTTCATTGCCGATGGGCATCCTGCTGGCACTTGGGCGGCGGTCGGACATGCCCCTGGTCAAGATATTGTCGGTGGGGTTCATCGAGTTCATCCGTGGTGTGCCGCTGATCACGATGCTCTTCACCGCGACGCTGCTGCTGCAGTACTTCCTGCCGCGGGGGACGAACTTCGATGTGATCCTGCGCGTCATCATCATGGTGACGATCTTTTCGGCGGCCTACATCGCCGAGGTGATCCGGGGCGGTCTCGCCGCCCTGCCGCGTGGTCAGTATGAGGCGGCCGATGCGCTTGGTCTCGACTACTGGCAGGCGCAGCGGCATATCATCATGCCGCAGGCGCTGAAGATCTCGATTCCGGGGATCGTGTCGAGCTTCATCGGGCTTTTCAAGGACACCACGCTGGTGGCCCTTGTCGGCCTTCTCGACCCACTGCAAGGGATCACCAAGATCGTCCGCGCCGACATCACATGGAAGGGCCTCTACTGGGAACCCTATGTCTTTGTCGGCCTCATCTTCTTCGTCTTCTGCTTCGGCATGTCGCGGTACTCGATGTACCTCGAACGGCGCCTGAAGCGTGACAACAGTTAAGGGAGCTTCCCATGTCGGACCCACATGCCGTTTCGCGCGCGATCGACCGCAGCCAGATGAAGGTGAGCGACGAGGTCGCGGTCGAGATCACCGCGATGAACAAGTGGTACGGATCGTTCCACGTTCTGCGTGACATTGACCTGACCGTTCACCGGGGGGAACGCATCGTCGTCGCTGGGCCTTCCGGTTCGGGCAAATCCACGCTGATCCGCTGCATCAACCGGCTTGAAGAACATCAGACCGGAAAGATCGTCGTGGACGGGATCGAGCTGACCTCGGATATCAAGAACATCGACAAGGTGCGCTCCGAGGTCGGGATGGTGTTTCAGCACTTCAACCTCTTTCCGCACCTGACGATCCTCGAAAACTGTACGCTCGCGCCGATCTGGGTCCGCAAGGTACCCAAGCGCGAGGCCGAACAGACCGCGATGCACTTCCTTGAGAAGGTGAAGATCCCCGAGCAGGCGCATAAATACCCCGGCCAGCTTTCCGGCGGCCAGCAGCAGCGTGTGGCTATCGCGCGATCACTCTGCATGAAGCCGCGGATCATGCTCTTTGACGAGCCGACATCGGCGCTTGACCCCGAGATGATCAAGGAGGTGCTCGACACCATGATCGAGCTCGCGGAAGAGGGGATGACGATGCTTTGCGTCACCCACGAGATGGGTTTTGCTCAGGCGGTGGCGAACCGCGTCATCTTCATGGACCAGGGCCAGATTGTCGAACAGAACGAACCCTTCGAGTTCTTCAACAATCCGAAGTCCGATCGGACAAAGCTCTTCCTCAGCCAGATTCTCGGCCACTGAGAAAGACCGTGACGCGAAGGATGCCCCGGCCAGAGGTCGGGGCGGTCCCGATCAGCGGTCCTTCTGCGGCACGAAGAAGTCGAGAACGCTGCCGCGCCCCGGCATGATGTCCGCCCAGCTTGTCACTTCGAAATCGACAACCAGCGTCGCGGCGGTCGGATAGCGGCGAAAATCCGCATCGACTGGCGCGCGCGCGGGCAGCCGGGCGGCAAACTCGCCGATCCCCGGATTGTGCCCGATCATCATCACGCAGTCGCCGGTGGCCTGACGCAGGAGGGTCAGCATCATGTCGGGCGAGGCTTGATAGAGGCTGTCGAGATAGCGCACCGCCGGTATCACCTCCAGCGGCGCGGTGACCGCCCGTTGCCAGGTTTCGCGCGTGCGCATCGCGGTTGAGCACAGGACCTCATCCGGCTCATAGCCGCGCGAATGCAGCCACTCGCCAAGCTCCAGCGCCGCCCTCTTGCCGCGTGCGTTCAGCGGGCGGTCATGGTCGTCCACGCTGGGGTCGTCCCAGGAGGATTTTGCATGGCGCGTCAGGATCAGACGGCGGTGGCCAATGGTCATCTGTGAAATAGCCTCATGTGATAGGCGGACTGCTCGGGCAGCCTGCCATAGGCATGTGACACCGGGCAAGCGCGGCGTAGGGCACAACCGGAAGAAAGACAGTCGGCGCCCGCGCCTCTGTCGAGAAAGGCGTGACAGGCCGGGACATCATAGCCCCTGTCGGTCAGCGCCCCGGCCGGGCAGGCGCCGAGGCAGGGTTTGCCGTTGCAGGTGTCGCAGGGCCTTTGCGGCGGCGCCTGGGGCAGGTCGAGGCGTTCGGCAAGGGCGATGGCCCCGCGATAGGAGACCATCAGCCCGGCGGTATCGTGGACAAGGAGAGACACCGGCGAAGGCCATGCGCGCCCGGTCCGCAGCGCCCAGGCGTAGAAGGGGCGGTAGGGCGGGCCATCGAAGGGGAAGAGTGCCTGGCCGCCGAATCTCGCGCCAAGGCCGCCAATGACGCGGGCGGACCAGCGGTCGATGGGATCAGGCTGCCTGTCCTGCCATTCCGGCTGAGCCGTGACATGCGCCCAGAAGCCGGGCTCCGCCGGGCCAAACATGACGAGGGTTCCGGTGCCGGGCGGCAGATCGTCGCCCGCGGCAGCATGAAACGCCCCAAGGACCGCGAGCCGGTGCGCGGCGGCGGCGGTCTCGATTGCCGAAAGTGTCGTCACCCGATCCGCGGCTTCACACGCGGCTCGGTCGAGCGGATCTGGCTGCCCGCACCGTGATCGGTGAAAAGCTCCAGGAGCACGGCGTTCGGAACGCGGCCATCGACGATCGTCACCGCGCGCACACCGTCTTCAAGCGCCTTGAGCGCAGTCTCGGTCTTAGGGATCATGCCGCCCGCCACGGTGCCGTCGGCGATCAGCGCCCGCACCTCCTCGGGCGACAGTTGCGTCAGAACCTCACCATCCTTGTTCTTCACCCCTGCCACATCGGTCAGGAGCAGCAGCCGATCGGCCTTCAGCGCCCCCGCGATGGCCCCCGCCGCCGTGTCGCCGTTGACATTGAAGGTCTCGTTGTCGGCCATTCCGGTCGCGACAGGGGCGATGACCGGGATGATGCCGGCCTTGTAGAGATCGCGGATCACCTGCACGTTCATCTCGACCGGTCGGCCGACGAAGCCAAGCTCCGGGTCGTCGGCCTCGCAGACCATCATGTCGTCGTCCTTGCCCGAGATGCCGACAGCGCGGCCGCCCTGATCGTTGATCGCCTGCACGATGCGCTTGTTGACAAGACCCGAGAGGATCATTTCGACCACTTCGACGGTGGCCTTGTCCGTCACCCGCTTGCCACGCACGAATTCCGACTTGATGCCAAGTTTCGCCAGCATGTCGTTGATCATCGGCCCGCCGCCATGCACGACGACCGGGTTCATCCCGACCTGACGCATCAGCACGATGTCGCGCGCAAATTCTGCCATAGCGGCGTCGTCGCCCATCGCATTGCCGCCGAATTTCACGACGACGACAGCGCCGGAGTAGCGTTGCAGATAGGGCAGCGCTTCGGAAAGTGTCCGGGCGGTCGCGATCCAGTCTCGGTCCATGGTCTGTTTTCTCATCGGCGGTTCCTCGGGCGGCCCGGAAGTGTTAGCGCGCGTGACGCGGCAAGCCAAGGGTGGCTCAGTCCAGGTTCGCGATGATCGCACGCAGCGTCTCGACCCCGTCGCCCTTTTCCGCCGATGTCAGTACAATCTCCGGATAGGCGGCGGGATGCTTTTGCAGGGCGGACCGGACCTGGGTCAGTACCTTGTCACGTTCGGCGGCCTTCACCTTGTCGGATTTGGTCATCACGACCTGAAAGGTCACTGCGGACCGGTCGAGCAGGCTCAGGATCTCCTCATCGACCTTCATCACACCGTGCCGAGTGTCGATCAGGACGAAGGCGCGGCGCAGTGTCTGGCGCCCCGAGAGGTAGGCCCTGAGCAGGCGCTGCCATTTTTCCACGACCGCGACCGG
This sequence comes from Albidovulum sp., assembly GCA_041739655.1. Lineage (GTDB taxonomy): Bacteria > Pseudomonadota > Alphaproteobacteria > Rhodobacterales > Rhodobacteraceae > Albidovulum. Next base: position 14,894 of record JBGSNN010000120.1, read on the forward strand.
CGCTTCGGCATAGCCATAGCCCGGCAGATCGACGAGATAGTGGCTGTCGCCGGCGGTGAAGAAGTTGATCTCCTGCGTGCGCCCCGGCGTGTTCGAGGCGCGGGCCAGCGACTTGCGCCCGGTCAGCGCGTTGATGAGGCTGGATTTGCCGACGTTCGAACGCCCGGCAAAGCAGACCTCGGCGCGGTCGGGCGGCGGCAGCCCGTCCATCGCGACGACGCCTTTCAGGAAATCGACCGGACCGGCGAACATGAGACGGCCCTTTTCGCGGGCGGCTTCGTCGGGCGGATCGGCCAGCAGAAAGGGGATGGTCATGGCAATAGCTCCACCTCGTCGCCGCAGCGGAGGGTACCGGCCGTTTCCACCACCGCATAGACGCCGAACTCTTGCGCGTTGTGGAGCGCGCTCAGCGCGCCAAGGGTATCGGCATCGCGCGCGCCCGTCTCGGGGTTGGTGGTCGTGGCAAGGCACCGCACGATGTTCTCCCGGACCGCAAACACCACCTCTCCGATGCGGATGCGCTGGCCGGGCCAGTCACGTTCGGCCCAAGGCTCCAGCCCGTCGAGCCAGAGATTGCCACGCCAGCGCAGCGGCGAGAGGTCGCGCCCCATGGCTTGGCCAAGCGCATGGTTGGAGGTCAGGGACAGGATCGACACCGAAGCATAGTCGGTATCCGTCATCGCGACATCGGCGACCGAATAGATGCGGTTGGGCCGGGCGCGGTCAGGCGGGCAAAGCGGCCGCACCCAGTCGAGAAAGCGCAGAGCATCTTCGGCATCGTCGGGCCGAAAGCAAAGATCTGGGCGCTTGGGGTGGCGCAGCGTGATCTCGGCCCGCGCCTCATCCAGTTCCGCGTCGATCGCCATCAACGCCGGCGCCTTCGAGCCGATGGAGAAGTTGCGGCAGGCCGCCCAGGCCCCGTCCACGATCCGCGCGGCATCATGCGCGACCGCCCAGTGCCTGTCCCAGGGCAGGGCCGCACCGGGGCAAAGGCTCACCTCGGCAAGCGCCTCGCGCCCATGTGACTTGAGCGGATGGCGCTGGATCGAGACGAGCCGGCCGGTCATTTCTCGGCCGGCTTGCCGCGCTTGAAGCCCGAGCGGATGTTGCCGAAAAGGTCGGGTCTTTTGCCGTGCATCGACATGATCGTGTACTGCTGGATGAAGGTGATCGTGTTGTTGGTGATCCAGTAGAGTACGAGGCCCGAGGCAAAGCTTCCCAGCATGAACATGAAGATCCACGGCATCCAGGCAAAGATCGCCTGCTGCGTCGGATCGGTCGGCGCCGGGTTCAGCTTCTGCTGGAACCACATCGAGATGCCGAGAAGGATCGGCAGAACGCCGAGCGACAGGATGAAGAACAGGCTGCCCGGTTCCGGCGTGGCCCAGGGCAGGAGCCCGAAGAGGTTCAGGATCGACGACGGGTCCGGCGCCGAAAGGTCGCGAATCCAGCCGATCCACTGCGCATGGTAAAGCTCGATCGTGACGTAGATCACCTTGTAGAGCGAAAAGAAGATCGGAATCTGGATCAGGATCGGCAGACAGCCCGAGGCCGGGTTGACCTTGTTCTTCTTGTAAAGCTCCATCATGCCTTGCTGCATCTTCTGCCGGTCTTCGCCCGCCACTTCCTTCAGCTTTTCCATCTCGGGCTGAAGTTCCTTCATCTTCGCCATCGAGACGTAGGACTTCCGCGCCAGCGGGAAGACCAGGGTCTTGATGACGAAGGTCAGCGCAATGATGGCCCAGCCCATGTTGCCGATGGCGCCATTGAGCCAGTGCAGCAGCCGGAACATCGGCTTGGTGAGGAAGAAGAACCAGCCCCAGTCGATCGACTCCACGAAGTTCTTGATCTGTGGGCGCGCGGCATCGACCTTTGCGCCAAAGAGGCGGTCGATCGCGTCAGGTTCGTTCTGGTAGTGCCGGATCGTAGTCCATTCCTTTGCGCCGGCGAACAGCATCGTCGGCACTTCAGCGGTTGCGCCCGGCGCGACCTCTTCCACCGGCATCCGGGTTTCGGCCTGATAGATGTCGCCGTTGGCCACATATTTGACGACCGACGTGAAGGCTGTGCCGGGCTGCGGCACCAGCGTGGTCATCCAATAGGCATCGGTAAAGCCGATCCAGCCGTCATGCGCGGCTTCGATCACATCGGCCTGGCCTTCGCCGGCAACGACGTCAAGCTTGGGAACGGCGGAGTATTTGAGATCGCCGAGTTCGCCATCGGTATTCCGGACGATGCCTTCATGGCGCACATAGGCGCGTTGCGCGTTCGGAACGCCGTGGCGCACGACGATGCCGTAGGGCGCAAGGCGCACCGCGGCAGCGGTCTGGTTTTCGACCGACTGCACGATGCTGAAAAGGTAATTGTCATCGACCGAAATCTTGCGGTGAAAGATCAGGCCGGCGCCATTGTCCCAACGCAGCGACACCGGCATCTGGGGGGACAGGACCGTGCCCTCTTCAAGTGTCCAGAGCGTGCGTGCGCCGGGGACCGCATCGGGCGCGAGACCGCCCGCCGGTTGCCAGCCATAGACGGCGTAATAGGGCAGGGTGTCGCCCGCCGCCGGGCCACCGACCGGAGAGAGGAGACGGACATCGGCCGCATCCGGCTTCAGCGAGTCCTTGTAGTCCTTCAGGCTGAGGTCGTCGAAGCGGCCACCGAAGAGCGAAATGGAACCCGCGAGGCGCGGCGTGTCGATCTGGACACGTGGCGCGCTGGCGATTTCAGCGGCAACGCCCTCGGTCTCGGGCGTCGCCGCGGGGACTGCGCTGGGGGCGGGCACAGCGACGCCGTCCCGGACGCCGGTCGTCGCGGTCTGCACCGTCGCGTCAGGCTCGGGTTGCGGCGGCGGAAAGAACGTCACCCAGCCGAGGATCACGAGGAACGAAAGCACCGTCGCGAGAATGAGATTCTTGTTCTGATCGTCCATAGGGACCCGCCGCCCGCGTTATCAAGGTTGCGGCTGGTTCAACAGAACGGCCACCCAAAGGTCAAGCGGTTTTCGGGCTGCGGGCTCGCTCTGGGCCGAATGGCCGCGTGGCTTCCGCAGGTTTTGCGCCGTCGGACTACACCGCCTTGCGTCCGGTCACGCCGGGCGTGCGCTCAAGCTTGGCGCTGTGCCGCACCAGCCAGTCGCGTGTCGCCTGCAACGGCATCGGTCGGGCGATGGCAAATCCTTGGACATAGGTGCAGCCAAGCTGCGCCAGAAGCGCGTGTTCGGCGAGCGTCTCAACTCCTTCCCCGACCGTCTTCAACCCCAGTTGCTCGGCCATCGAGAGGATCGCGGCGGCGATCTTCTGCTGGCCGGGGTCGGTGTCCACTCCCGAGATGAAACAGCGGTCGATCTTGATGCGCTTGACGGAAAACCGGCGGATCGAGGCGATCGAGGCATGTCCGGTGCCGAAATCGTCAAGGTCGATGCCGCAGCCGAGGTCAGAGAGCGCGGTAAGATTGCGCACGATGACGTCGTGATCGGTTTCGGCCACCACCGACTCGAGGACCTCGATTGTCAGCCTCTCGGGGGCCAGATCGAAGCGGTCGAGCTCCCATTTCAGTCGCGCGACAAGCGTTGCGTCGCGCAGATCCTCAGAGGAGAAATTCACCGCCACAGTCGCGACATGGTGTCCCGCGCGGTCCCAGGTGCGCAGCGCGGAAAGCGCCTGGCTCAGCACCGTTTCGCTCAGCCGTGCGCTCAGCCCGCTGGCCTGAACCGCTGGCAGGAACTCGGCGGGCAGCAGGATGCCGCGCATCGGGTGCATCCAGCGCACCAACGCCTCAAAGCCCGCGACCGCCCCGGTATCGGTCGAAAGCTGCGGCTGGAAGAAAGCGACGATCTCGCCATTGTCGAACGCCGCTTCGATCTGGTCGCGCAGCCCGCTTTCCCGCTGCGCGCGCTGACCAATGTCCGACGTGAAGGCGCGGATTGCACCGGGGCCGTTGATCCAGGCATCGTTCAGCGCGAGCTCGGCCGCCGCGAGAAGTGCGGACCCGGTGGCCTCGGGCGCGCGCAATATCAGGCAGAAACCGATCGAGACCGTGAAATGTACAGTTGTGCCGTCAAGGCTGACGGGTTCGCAGAGCGATGTCTGCATGCGCCCGGCGATCTGGATGGCGGTCTCAAGGTCAATTCGGCGGCGCGAGACGATGGCAATCGCGAACCGCCCGTTGTCGAACTGTCGCAGCACGTCGCCCATGCGGACGACACTGGCAAGGCGCGCCTCAAGGGCGGACTGGATGCGCTCGAAACCGATTCTCCCGTAAGCCGCAAGCAGGGTATCCGGCCGGTCGAGGCAGACGGCATAGCAGGCGGCGGTGTCCGCCGACGATGCACGTTGCGTGATCGCGTGGTCGAGGGCGGCAACGATGGCATCGCGCGGGCTGACGCCGGATATCCCGTCGGGCCCGGCAGCGTCGGCCTGACGTACCGTGCGTGTCGCCGACAGCACCGCAAGCGGCAGCCCGAGACCCGCCATGACTGCCGCGCCCTCTGCTCCGAAGAAATACGCGCCCGCCGCGACGCCCGGCCCGAGTGCCAAAACATCAGCCTTGAAAAATCGCCGAATGCGCTGCGCGAAATCCCGGATCGCCATCATTGCCCTCGCTCGGTGGCGGCAGGTCTGCCTGCCCGACGAGAACATGCGTAGAACACGGGTCTGAGCGGGAGGTTAACAGTCCTGAGCCTGTTTTCCGGAAATTTGAGTCAAACCGGCCTGTCTTCGCGTCGCATCAGCCCGGCGAAATCGAAGAGTCCGGGATCGAGAAGGTGCGAAGGCCGCGCATTCATTAGGGCACGGAACATGATCTGCCGACGACCGGGGCTGCGCCGTTCCCACTCGTCGAGGAGGGCCTTGACCTGCTGCCGCTGCAACCCGTCCTGCGATCCGCACAGGTCGCAGGGAATGATCGGATAGTTCATCGCCGTGGCGAACCGCTCGCAATCCGCCTCGGCGACGAAGGCCAGCGGGCGGTAGACGAAAAGGTCGCGCTCTTCGTTCAAGAGCTTCGGTGGCATGGTGGCCAGCCTGCCGCCGTGGAAGAGGTTCATGAAGAAGGTCTCAAGAACGTCATCCCGATGATGGCCGAGCACGACGGCGGAACACCCTTCTTCGCGTGCGACGCGGTAGAGGTTGCCGCGGCGAAGCCGGGAGCAGAGCGAACACATCGTGCCGCCGGGCGCGATCTTGTCGGTAACGATGGCATAGGTGTCTGCATATTCGATCCGGTGTGCCACGCCCATCCGCGTCAGGAAATCGGGCAGCACCGTCGCCGGAAATCCCGGCTGGCCCTGATCGAGATTGCAGGCGAGAAGATCGACGGGCAGCAGGCCGCGCCACTGCAGCTCATGCAGCACGGCGAGCAGCGTGTAGCTGTCCTTGCCGCCCGACAGGCACACCAGCCAGCGCGCGCCGCGTTCGATCATGCCATAGGCCTCGATCGCCTCGCGCACCTCGCGTACGATGCGCTTGCGAAGCTTCTTGAACTCCGTCGTCGAAGGCGCGCCTGCGAAAAGCGGATGGATGTCGTCAGGATCGTCGAGCATGTGTCAGGTCCGGTTGGTCGGCCGCGCACGCGGCGGCCGGGGGCAGGTGCGGCTCTATACTCCATACCGGAGCAGAGGGAAATTGCAGGCGTTGGTGTCAGGTCTCAGGGCTTGCGGTCAGGGACGTTGTCCACGCCCGATCCGCTCCAGGGGTGACAGCGTGCGATCCGGCGCAGGGCGAGCCAGCTTCCCTTGATGCCGCCGTGCTTTGCCAGTGCTTCCAGCGCATAGGCCGAACAGGTCGGATGATACCGGCACGAATGCCCGACCCAGGGGCTGAGGATCAGGCGGTAGGCCCGGACCGGCAACGCGACGATATGGGCGAGGGGGCTCATTGTGCGGCACCGTGGATCTGCCGGAGCGCGCGGACCAGATCGGCGCGCATCGCCGCGAAATCTCGGGTTGCGGTCATTTCGGGCCGGCCAACCAGCACATAGTCCCACCCCTCATGCCCCGCAGCCGGCAGAACGATGCGCGCGATTTCGCGCAGGCGGCGCTTGGCGCGATTGCGCGCCACCGCATTGCCAAGCTTCTTGGAACAGGTAAAGCCGACGCGGATCGCGACCGGTAGGGCGGTCTCGCCCGCCTGCCGTAGGCGGGCCTGCAGAAGGAAGCCGGGGGTGCCCTGCCGTCGTGCCTTGGCTGCACGCAGGAAATCGGCGCGTTTGGAGAGGACCTGCAAAACAGCGACCGCCGGAGGCGCATCCGCAGGCCGGCCAGTCTGGCCTTCCGCGGGTCGCTCCGGCGGTGTCATGCCGTGTGCCTTTTTGTCTGGCCTCAGGCCGAAAGAACCCGGCGGCCCCTGGCGCGCCGTGCGTTCAGGATCTTGCGGCCGGCTTTCGTCGCCATGCGCGCGCGGAAGCCGTGGCGCCGGGCGCGCACGAGGTTCGACGGTTGGAATGTGCGCTTCATCGCTTCAGCTCCTCTTGGGGTGACCCAAACCCGCGCGTGCGGATTCGAAGGCCACTTTCATTCGAAGCCCGGCTCATAGACGCGAGGCGCGCCCAAGTCAACTCGGCCCTGCGCCTTTTTCGGTGCCCGGGCGCGAGAGGTTCAGCTTGGACGCTGCGTTTCGGGCAACGAAGTAGATGTTTAAAGCGGCGTGACAACCACATATTGTCTGTCACGCAGCAGGTGTCGAGCGGAGGCCGTTCCGCAGCGCCGGGCCGAACATTGCAAACGGGGCGCGCATAATGTTCTTCAGAACGCTGTCAGGCCGGTTCCTCATCCTGACCACCCTCTTCGTGATGCTGGCTGAAGTGCTGATTTTCGTCCCGTCGGTCGCCCGGTTCCGCCAGGAGTACATCCAGTCGCGTGTCGAGCGCGCGCAGATCGCCTCGCTCACCCTTCTGGCCACGGACGGGATGATCGACGAGAAGCTCGAGAAAGAGCTTCTGGCGAATGCCGAGGTCCACAACGTCGTGCTGCGCCGCGACGAAGTGCGTCAACTGGTCCTGTCCTCGCCCATCCCCGCGCCGATCGAGGAGACCTACGACCTGCGCGACGCGCCGGCCTGGCAACTGATCCGCGACGCGATCCTCACGCTCGCCCGGTCGGACAACCGTGTGTTCAGGGTGATCGGCGACCCGGTGAGGCAGGCGGGGCTGCTCATCGAAATCACCATGGATACCGCTCCGCTCAGGGCCGCCATGATCGACTATGGCATCCGTATCCTGGCGCTTTCCGCAGTGATTTCTGCGGTGACGGCGTTTCTCCTCTTCCTCGCTGTGCGGCGGCTCTTTGTCTCGCCCATCCGGCGCGTGGTGCGCGCCATGAGCCTTTATGCAGACGCCCCCGAAGACGCGCGCCGCATCATTGCGCCCGAAGCCTCGATCCTGGAACTACGCGAGGCGGAGGAGGCGCTGAAGATGATGCAGCAGCAGCTTTCCTCGGCGCTGCGCCAGAAGGACAGACTGGCCCAACTCGGCGGCGCTGTCGCGAAGATCAGCCACGACCTTCGCAACATCCTGACCACCGCCCAGCTTTTCGCCGACCGGATGGAACACAGCGACGATCCGATGGTTGCGCGCGCCGCACCGAAGCTCGTTCATTCGATCAGCCGCGCGGTTGGGCTTTGCGAGGCGACCCTGACCTTCGGCAAGGCCGAGGAACCGCCGCCGGCGCTCACGCGCTTCAGGCTCGCCGACCTCGTCTCCGATGTTCTTGAAAGCGAAAAGGCGACGGTCAGCGACGGGTCGGTCGAATTCCTCGTCGATATCGCGCCGACGCTGACGATCCGGGCCGATCACGACCAGCTGCACCGCATCCTGACCAACCTCGTGCGCAATGCGCGACAGGCGATCGAGGCGACACATCGACCGGGAACGATCGAACTCGCGGGCGGCGAGACCGAGGAAGGCTGGTGGATCCGGATCGGCGACACCGGTCCCGGCCTTCCCGAACGCGCGCGCCAACATCTTTACCAGCCGTTCCAGGGCGGCAGCCGCAAGGGGGGCATCGGCCTTGGCCTTGCCATTGCGGCCGAACTGGTACGTGGGCATGGTGGGCAACTCGACCTCCTCAAATCCGGCGAGGGCGGTACCGAGTTCATGATCCGCCTGCCCAGAGACCTTGCGACCTGACAGCTCCCCCGTGCGCCATACCCGCCCCCTGTCCGCTTGCAACCCGCCAGATTCTCGCCGATGGGCCTTGCATTGCCCGGCACGCGCCGCTAAATCCCACTCCCACGCACCCGTAGCTCAGCTGGATAGAGCATCAGACTACGAATCTGAGGGTCGGGCGTTCGAATCGCTCCGGGTGCGCCACTTACGAACAAAACTGGGCACCCCGGCGGGGACTGCGCCGTTGCCCATTACCAGCCTCTCCAGAATCGTTTTGCGGCCGTGGATGCGGATTTCCGTGTCATCGACTTCGACGTTGTCGATCATCGCGCGCAGATAGGCGCGGCGGAACGGGATCGGGCCGTTCCGAATGTTCTCGCGCATGATGGTCGTGAAGGCGGCGATCTTGTCCTGCGTGATCCGGACTTCGGGACGAAGTTCAGTGAGAGCGCGGTCGAGCGTGACCTGTGCGATGTCGCGCTCGGTCTTAATCGCCGCGATGCGGTCTTTGAGGGTTTCGTCTGGCGTTGTTGCGCAATTCACGCTTGAGGCATGACAGCCCCTTTCCCCGTTAGAGTCAGGCCACGCGAACGATCTCGGCGGTGCCGAGTGCGTTGAAGCGGTTCATCAGGGCAACGCGGATCTGGATTTCGGCAGTCTGGCG
>JBGSNN010000130.1:0-2537 GCA_041739655.1 Albidovulum sp.
ATCGAGGCCAGCCTGCGGGCGATGATCATGATCGACCACGGCAGCGACGAGACCGAGACCAGCCGCCGCGGCAGTACCATCGCCGGGCCGCGCAAGCTGACCGTCACACCCTGCAACTCCGACAGATTGCGTCCTTCGAGCTTGCGGTGTGCCTCGGGCGCCGGTCCGTCCTGCCAGAGCGGCAGGCTCGACAGGATCGTGCCGTCCTCTTCGCAGGCGACAATCGTCTCGAACCGCTGCATCCGGTCCGGGCCGCGCGAGATCAGCCGCGCGGTCATGCGCTCGTGATGGAACTTGCGAAAGAGCCGGGCCTGAAACCGTGTGCCCGCGATCCGCAGCACCTGCTCGCACCAGGCAATTTCCTCGGCCCGCCGACGCGCCGCCCCGACCAGCGTCAGCGTACCGATCAGGTTGCCCTGGGCATCGCGCAGGGGTGCTGCACTGCAGGCGAAATCGCGGAAACAGGAAAAGTAGTGATCCGGCCCCTTCACGGTCAGGACACGGCCCGTCCGCATCGCCATGTCGATGCCGTTGGTTCCGGCTGTCGCCTCGGTCCAGAGCCCGCCCGTCCCCAGACCGCAACGACTGAACTCCTGCGCGTCGTTGTCGGGAAGGTAGCTTTCGACCACGATACCGTCGCCATCACTGATCAGGAGACAGTACCTGCTCTTGTCCGGCAGGATGGAGGACTTGTCGAGCTCTGGACCGCCGCCGACCAGATCAAGAAACCGCTCACGCCGTTCGGTGACAACGCTGCCCTGCAGGCGCATCACGGGTCTGGCGGACCGCGTTACCAGTTCGTGCTTGGCCGAGCATCGTTGCTGCGACGCTTGCACGAGCGCGTGCAAGCCCGTTGGCAGAAGATCCTTGTGATGCCAGGGCATGAGTCATTGCCTTCGGGTGGCGGTCAGAGAGAGCATTACACGAAGACTGCGTCTGCACCAACTGATGTTCCTTGATTGGTCCGGTTGCACGGATTCCGAGGTCTCCGCGGCTGGGTCCACGCGTTCGCGACCCCGGGACATCGGGGCTCCCCTCGGCGGCGTTGCGCCCGACCGCGGCGAGGCGTATCGCGAGATCATCGACAAACCAGGAGACTCGGCGCCGAGATGGACGAGAACGACGTTGATCAGGAGAAGCGCGGTAAGCGGGATTTTCGCGGCGCGGCCTCGCAGGCCGAGGCGGACGCCGGTTGCGCGCCTGCGGGGCGCTACCGGACGATTACGCGCGGCGGGTTTTCGACGCACGCGACAAGAACAGACAGGACCGCCCGATGACCGGCCAGACCGCAACAGCCAACTCCGACCAACCCAAACGCTGGTTCAACCGCACCGTCGCCGGGGCCGGGCTGACCTCGGCGCTCGGGGATTTCTGCTACGAGACGACGACCGTGATCCTGCCGGGGTTTCTGGCGGTGCTGGGGGTGCCGGCGGCGGCACTGGGCATCATCGAGGGCATCGCGGACGCGGTGGCAAGCTTTACCAAGATGTTCTCGGGCTACTTTGCCGACCGCTTCGGGCACCGCAAGGCTCTGGTGCTGATCGGCTATGGCCTGACCCCGCTGGGGCAGGCACTGATCGCGATCAGCCTCGGCTGGCCGCTGATCCTCATGGGCCGAATGGTATCATGGTTCGGCAAGGGCCTGCGCGGGCCGTTGCGCGATGCGATCATCGTGCAGGCGATCACACCCGAGACGCGCGGCCGCGCCTTCGGCTTTCACCGCGCGATGGACACGGTGGGTGCGATCTTTGGCCCGCTCCTTGGCATTGCGCTCCTCGGCTGGGCGCAGGGGTTCGGCTGGGAAGACCCTGCCTCCGCCTTCCGCATGGTGTTCTGGCTGACGCTGATCCCGGGCCTTCTCGCGGTGCTGGCCTTCCTGACGCTGGTGCGCGATCCGGAACACTCTCCCAACCCGGCGCTGAAGCTGTTTTCCACCCTCAAGGGCCTGCCTGCGCGGTTCAAGCGCTACCTCGGTGCGGTGGGCATCTTTGCGGCCGGCGATTTCTCGCACTCGCTCTTGATCCTTGCGGCGACCACGCTCCTGACGCCCTCGATGGGGGTCATTCAGGCGGCGCAGGTGGCGGGGCTCTTGTATGTCGGGCGCAACGTCGTGCAGGTGGTGACCTCCTATCCGGTGGGTGTGCTGGCCGACAGGCTGGGAGCCGAGCGCGTGCTGATCGCGGGCTATGCGCTCGGCGTACTGACCGCTGTGCTGATGGCGGTCGCCTTTGTGATCGGCACCGAAAACCTGTGGTTTCTGGGCGCGGTGTTCTTCGTCGCCGGGCTGTACGTCGCGGTGCAGGATGCGCTGGAATCCACCGTCACCGCCGGCATGGTGGCGCAAGAGACTCTCGCTACCAGCTACGGCGCGCTTGGCACGGTGAACGGCGCGGGCAAGCTGATCTCAAGCTCGGCCGTGGGCATCCTCTGGACGGTCGCCTCGCCCGTCGCGGCCTTCGGGCTGGCGGCAGCGCTGATGGCGATCGGCACGTTGGCCCTCATGCGGATGCGGTAGCCCCGGCCCGGTCCCGAGCGTC
>JBGSNN010000171.1:0-1773 GCA_041739655.1 Albidovulum sp.
GCAAGCGTATCGACATTTCCCTTTGCGCCGGGCGCATAGGGGCAGCCGCCGAGCCCGCCCACCGAAGCGTCGAAGACGCAGAGACCACGGGCGAGCGAAGTCTCGATGTTCGCCAGCGCGCGCCCCGCGGTGTCATGGAAGTGCCCGGCAAGACGCCCCGCGGGCATCTCCTCCAGCACCGCCGCCAGCATTGCATCGACGGTTTCCGGCCGGCCCTGACCGATGGTGTCGCCAAGGCTGACCTCGTAGCAGCCGAGGTCGCGCAGCGCCGCCGTCACCCTTGCAACCGCCACCGGCGCAACCGGCCCGTCATAGGGGCAATCGGTGACGACCGAGACATAGCCGCGCACCGGCAGCCCATCGGCCCTCGCCGCCGCCGCCACCGGGCGGAACCGGTCGAGGCTTTCGGCGATGGTGCAGTTGAGATTGGCCTTCGAGAACCCTTCCGAGGCCGAGGCGAAGATCGCGACCTCATCGGCCCGCGCCGCCTTGGCCGCCTCATATCCCTTCATGTTGGGGGTGAGTGCGCCGTAGCGCACACCGGGCGCACGCCGGATGCCGGCCAGAACTGCGGCGCTGTCGGCCATCTGCGGCACCCATTTCGGGGAAACGAAACTCGCCACCTCGATGCGGCGGAAACCGGCACGGCTCAAGAGGTCGATCAGGGCAATCTTCTCTGCCGTCGGAATGATCCGGCTCTCGTTCTGCAGCCCGTCGCGCGGGCCCATCTCGACGATCTCGACGAAGTCAGGCATCGGCGATCTCGTAGAAATCCTGCGTGTAGAACTTCTGTTCCCCATCGCGCGCCCGTGCCGCGATGAACCCCGGACGGGCGGCGCAGCGCGCGATATAGGCCCTGAGGTTCGGGAACGGGTCGAGCCGCACGAAATGCGGCGCCGCGAGCAGATTGTAGCCGAGCATGGTATCGGCACCGGAAAAGCCACTCGCCAGCAGGTAGTCCTGCCCCGCCAGGACCGCCTCCAGCGGCTCAAGCGTCAGCGCCAGCCGCCGCGTATCGAGCTTCAGGAGCGTTGGCGAGCGCATCGACGGCGCGCGCAGGAACACCCATTGCAGGTTCAGGTTCGCGATGAGATGCGCCATCGTCTCGGCGTAGTGCAGCCATTCGAGATAGGGCACACGTTCGGCATGGCCGGGGGCGCGGCCGAACCCGTGCTCGGGCCGCGTCTCGCAAAGGTACTCGGTGATCGCACCGCTTTCGAACAGCACGCGCCCGTCAATCTCGAGCGCGGGGACACGACCTGCGGGCGATTTCGCCAGATAGTCGGGGCGGCGCAGCGAGCCATCGGTGATCGAATACGCCACGATCTCGACGTCGAGCCCCATCTCGGTCAGCAGCCAGAGGATGCGGAAGGAGCGGCTGAGGGCGACGTGATGCAGCCGGATCATGCCTCGTCCTCCTCCAGCCGGACGAGTGCGGCCCCGGCCTCGACCTGGGCGCCGGCCGCGACCAGAACCTCCGCCACCGTGCCGTTCCGGGCTGCCGTCAATGTGTGCTCCATCTTCATCGCTTCTAGCACAGCGAGCCTGTCGCCCGCCGTGACCACCTGCCCGGCGCGGACAAAGACCGCTTTCACGAGACCCGGCATCGGCGACAGTGTCAAGCCGCCGCCGCCGGCGTCGCTGTGCCGGTCGAGCGGGTCCACGAGGTCGAAGTGATGCGCGCCGTGCCCGAAGACGCTGACCCGCCCCGGCGTCAGCACGATCCGCGCGCCCGTGGGCTGGCCGTTCACCCACCACATGCCGGAGCGCAGG
>JBGSNN010000298.1:0-7353 GCA_041739655.1 Albidovulum sp.
GCCGTGGCCTTCTGCGCGGCGGTCGCGGTGATGCTCGCGACCGGCGGTGCCGGGGCGCTTGCCGCGGCTCCGGGGCAACCGCCAAAGCTCTTTCTCGCCGGACTTCTGGTCGCCTTCTATGTTCTCAGCGTCACCTGGGTCGCGCCGCTCGTCGGGCTTGGCAATGCGATCATGTGCGTGTTGCTGGGCCAACTTGTGTCCGCCGCCGTGATCGACCAGTTCGGCCTCATGGGCGCGATGGTGCGCGAGATGACGCCGCTGCGTGGCCTCGGCCTCGCTCTCATGGCGGCGGGCGTGTTTTTCGCGCAGAAAGGCTAGTCACGCAGCGTTGACGCAGGGTGCGACGCCAAGTCTTTCCCTTTATCTGGACAGGGGGTTAGCGCTGTGTAAAGTGCTGCTCATCCATTGCAGGCATGTGCGGAGAACCGTCGGGCTGCAAAACCAAGGGAGGTAATATGGATCGTCGTTCATTTCTAACCAAGGCCGCTGTCGGTGGGACCGCCGCAGCCGCGGCAACCGCGCTGGCGGCGCCAGCCATCGCGCAATCCGCGCCGAAAATAACCTGGCGGGTGACCTCGTCGTTCCCGAAATCGCTAGACACGATCTACGGCGCTGCCGAGACGATGGCGAAATACGTCAACGATCAGACGGATGGCAATTTCTCGATCCAGATCTTTGCGGCGGGCGAAATCGTTCCGGGCCTGCAGGCGGCTGACGCAGCAGCGGCCGGCACCGTCGAGGCCTGCCACACCGCCTCTTACTACTACTGGGGCAAGGATCCCACCTGGGCGCTCGGCACCACGGTGCCGTTCGGCCTGAACTACCGTCAGATGAACGCCTGGCTCTACTATGGCGGCGGCATCGACCTCTTGAACGAGTTCTACCACACGCAGAGCCTGCACTATCTGCCCTGCGGCAACACCGGTGCCCAGATGGGCGGCTGGTACCGCAAGGAAATCAACTCGGTCGCGGACCTTCAGGGCCTCAAGATGCGGATCGGCGGCTTTGCCGGCAAGGTCATCGAGAAGCTTGGCGTGGTGCCGCAGCAGATCGCCGGGGGCGACATCTACCCGTCGCTTGAGAAGGGCACGATCGACGCCGCCGAATGGGTCGGCCCCTATGACGACGAGAAGCTCGGCTTCTACAAGGTCGCGCCCTACTACTACTATCCGGGCTGGTGGGAAGGTGCGCCGACGCTCTCGACCATGGTCAACCTCGCCAAGTGGGAAGAGCTGCCGGACAGCTACAAGGCTGCGCTCGCGACCGCTTGCGAGGCCGCGAACTCCAACATGATGGCGAACTACGACTACAAGAACCCGGCCGCGCTGCGCAGCCTTGTCGCCAACGGCGCGCAACTGCGTCCGTTCCCGCAGGATGTGCTGCAGGCCGCCTTCGACGCTTCGCGCGAAGTCTATGCCGAAGTGATGGCGACCAACGAACCCTTCAAGAAGATCTGGGAAAGTCAGCAAGCCTTCATGAAGGACGCCTATCTCTGGGCGCAGCTCTCGGAATATGTCTATGACACCAACATGATGGTGCAGCAGCAGGCCGGCAAGCTCTGACCCTGCGAGAGACAAGGAAAGGCCCCGCGGAGCGATCCGCGGGGCCTTTTTTGTGGCCGGGACCGGGGCGAAACCCGGTCAGGGTGTGATCTTCGGCGCCCCAAGCTGCGGCGCCCCAAGCTGCGGCGCCCCGAGTTGCGGTGCCCCGAGTTGCGGTGCCCCGCCGATCCCGCTCGGCGCGCCGAGCGTCGGCAGCGTGGGGATGGTGATCTGGATCGTCGAAGGGTCGATCGGCTTGCCCTTGTAGTGCATCACCAGACCGGGGAACGAGATCACCACCGCGATCATCACGACCTGGATGAAGACGAAGGGCACCGCGCCCCAGTAGATCTGCCCTGTGGTCACCGGATCCATCACCTTGCCGGTCTGCTTGTCGGTGTATTTCTGCCGCGGTGCGACCGACCGCAGGTAAAACAGCGCAAAGCCGAAGGGCGGGTGCATGAAGCTGGTCTGCATGTTCACCCCGAGGATGACGCCGAACCAGATCAGGTCGATCCCCAGTTTTTCGGCCGCCGGCGCGAGCAGCGGCACGATGATGAACGCGAGTTCGAAGAAGTCGAGGAAGAAGGCCAGCAGGAACACCAGCAGCGATACGGCGATCAGGAAGCCGTACTCACCCCCTGGAAGCGAGGTCAGCAGATGCTCGACCCAGAGGTGCCCGTTGACGCCGTAGAAGCTCAGCGAGAACACCCGCGCGCCGATCAGGATGAACATCACGAAGGCCGACAGGCGCGTGGTGGCGGTCAGCGCGCCGCGCACCACGTCAAGCGTCAGCCGCCGCTTGACGGCCGCAAGCAGGATCGCGCCGACGGCGCCCATCGCGCCGCCCTCGGTCGGTGTCGCCACGCCAAGAAAGATCGTGCCGAGGACGAGGAAGATCAGCGCGAGCGGCGGGATCAGCACGATGATCACCTGCTGTGCCAGCCGCGACAGCATGTTCAGCCCGCTGACCTTGTCGATCACCGCCCCGGCATAGATCACCAGGATGCCGACCATGGCCCCGAGGACGTCGGCATTGCTGCCATGTGTCGGTGCCAGATAGATATGCGAGGCATAGGCGATGCCGACACCGGAGGCCAGCGCGAGGAAGAGCGAGGTCACGCCGCCGCCCAGCGTGCGCGCCTCGAGCGGCAGCGCCGGCACGGATTTCGGCCGGATCACCGACATCACGAAGACATAGCCGAGGTAGATCGTGGTCAGCACCAGACCCGGCAGGATCGCGCCCTTGTACATGTCGCCGACCGACCGGCCGAGCTGGTCGGCCAGCACGATCAGGACGAGCGAGGGCGGGATGATTTGCGCCAGCGTCCCCGAAGCCGCGATCACGCCCGAGGCCACGCGCCGGTCATAGCCGTAGCGCAGCATGATCGGCAGCGAGATCAGCCCCATGGCGATGACGCTCGCCGCGACGACGCCGGTGGTGGCAGCCAGAAGCGCACCGACGATGATCACCGCATAGGCAAGCCCGCCGCGGATCGGTCCGAAAAGCTGGCCGATCGTGTCGAGCAGGTCTTCGGCCATGCCGGAGCGTTCCAGCACGATGCCCATGAAGGTGAAGAACGGAATGGCGAGCAATGTCTCGTTCGACAGAATCCCCCACAACCGTTCGGGCATGGCGAAGAGGAGCGGCCAGTCGAGCGTGATGTTGCCGGCCGAAAAGGGTGCGAGCCAGACCCCGATGACGAAGAACAAGAGCCCGTTCGCCGCCAGCGAAAAGGCGACGGGGTAGCCGATGAGCAGGAAGAAGATCAGCGAGGCGAACATGATGGGCGCCATGTTCATGGCGATGAATTCCATCATTTGCGGACCTCCGAGATCAGCTCTTCGGCCTCGAGCTCCGCCGCCTGATGGGATGAAACGAAGGGCGCGGGGTCGTCGATGAGGTCACGCATCACGGCGATCTTCTTGATGATCTCGGATATGCCCTGCGCGAAAAGCTGGCAAAAGCCGATCAGCAGGATCGCCTTGGCGGGCCAGATCACCAGACCGCCGGCATTGGTCGAAATCTCGCCCTGCCGGATCGAAAGGGCGACATAGGGTCCGAACATCCAGACCATGATCGCCACGAACGGCATCAGGAACAGCACATGCCCCAGAAGGTCGATCCAGTGCTGCGTGCGGCGCGACCAGATGCCATAGAGGATGTCGATGCGGATGTGTTCGTTCTGCTTCAGCGTGTAGGCGGCGGCCATCATGAAGGCCGCGCCGTAGAGATACCATTGCAGTTCGAGCCAGGAGTTCGACGAGATGCTGAACGCCTTGCGCACGATGGCGTTGGCGGCGGATACGAAGATCGCAACAAGGATCAGCCAGCCGACCGATTTGCCGATCACTTCATTGATGCGGTCTATGCCCCGAGACAGGGCCAAGAGGCCGTTCATTGGTCGCAGTCCTCCCTTAGCATTCGTGCCGCGAAGCGACACCGCGGTGCTTTCCGCAGGCCAGCTATGGCCCAAGGTGCAGCCTAGGTCAACAAATATGGAAAAATTGGTATGATTAGTTGACCAATTTCACTATTATTACCGCATCGAGCGGCAAACGGCCCCGGACTCCCTCCTCTTGACTATCAGCTTCGCGTCTGACGGGTATCGGGAAGCGCGATGCGTGCCACCTGTTCGGCGATCGGATCGACCGACAGCGGATGCGTCTCGGCGCTATGCGCCGCCGGGTCGCCGATATCCTGCCAGCGCCCGTTCTTGTAGATGTCGAGCGCACTGAACCCGGCCTTGTAGCCCATCTTCCGGCTGCCCGGCACCCAATAGCCGAGATAGACGAAGGGCAGACCGGCTGTGCGCGCGATCTCGATATGGTCGAGGATGATGTAGGTGCCGAGGCTGTCGCCGGGCTGGTCCGGTTCGTAGAAGCTGTAGACCATGCTCAACCCGTCATCGAGCACATCGGTCAGGCAGACCGCCGTCAGCTTTCGGCGCAACTCACCCGGACCGGGCGGGGCCGAATATTCGACGATGCGGCTCTTGACTGGCGTCTCTTCGATCATCGCGGCGAATTCGAAGATGTCCATGTCCGCCATGCCGCCATCCGCATGGCGGCTGTCGAGATAGCGGCGGAACAATCCGTACTGATCCTCGGTCGCCCAGGGGCTGGTCGCGTCGCGGCGCAGGTGGGCGTTGCGCCTGAGCGCGCGCCGCTGGCTCTTGTTCGGCCTGAAATCCGCAACGCGGATCCGTGCCGACAGGCAGGCCGAACATTCGGCGCAGGAGGGACGGTAAAGGACGTTCTGCGACCGCCGGAACCCCTGTTTGGACAGGGCGTCGTTCAGTCGCTCGGCATTGTCGCCTTGCAGCGCCGTGAACAGCTTACGCTCGGACCGCCCGTCGAGATAAGGACAGGGCTGCGGAGCCGTCACGTAGAACTGGGGCGCGATGGGCAGCGTATGACGCATGTCTGGGAAGGGCCGGAGCTTTGCAACAATCGGGTGACAGCGGGACGTTAGCAAGACGCCGCACGCACGCCAAGCGCTGAGTTGCGCTAAAGTGCAGGTTGCAAACAAAAGAAGGGGACCAGCCGGGCTGGTCCCCCCTCAAATTAGAGACGCGCGGGCTCAGTACGCGCCGCCGCCTTCGCCATTGCCGCCCTGATCGGATGTACCTTTCGCGGCGCGGGCGCGGTCGTCGAGATACTGGTCGAACTCGGCCTTGTCCCGGCTTTCGCGCAGGCGCTTCAGAAACGCCTCGAATTCTTCCTGCTCGCGCTCAAGCCGGTCGAGCGTGTCGGCCTTGTAGCTGTCGAACGCGGAGTTGCCCGAGGGACCGAACCCGTAGCGGCGCATCCGCATCCCGGTCATATGGGCATGTTGGTCCTTGCCGCCCCAGCTGCCGTGGCATTTCGAGAACATCCGTTTGCTCCAGATCATGTAGGCAAGAAGGAAAAGGCCAAGGGGCCAGAAGGCGATGAAGCCGAGCACCGTGGCCGCGATCCACGCGCCCTTGCCGCGTTCGTCGAGCCACATTTCCGCCCGCGACGGCCAGGCTGCGATGGTGGACATTGGGAACCTCCGTTGTGGATGTGAATGTCTTTCACATCGACGAGATCGGAAGCGCCGGCGTCCACGTCAAGAGGTGATGTAAAAGAAATTTACATTGCGCCGCACCGACTCCGGCAAGTGCCTGAAATCGGACGAACTTTATTCGGTGAACGCAGCCGTTGTGGCGCCGGTCGCGGCCAGAAGTGCCTCGGGCGGGGCTGCGAAGATGTGGCGCGGGGTGCCCGCGGCGGCCCAGACCGTGGTGAAATCGAGCAACCTCGGGTCGAAGAAACTGCGGATCGGCGCGAGGTGGCCAAGCGGCGCCACGCCGCCGATGGCAAAGCCGGTTTCGGCCCGGATCAGGTCCGCATCGGCCTTGCCGAGCGGTTGACCGGCAAGGGCGCTGGCCTTTGCGGCACTCACCCGGTTGCCGCCCGCGGTCAGAAACAGCACGACATGACCGGTCACGTCGCCGCGAAAGATGATCGACTTGACGATCTGATCGACCTCGCAGCGCGCCGCCCGCGCGGCATCCTCGGCGGTCCGGGTGCCCTCGGCCATCTCGAGAATATCGGTCTCGATCCCTGCGGCTTTCAGTGCCGCGCGGACCCGCTTCAGGCTCTTGCTCATCGGTCTCTCCCCCGGTCGTCGGCAAGAAAGCCATGCCGCGCGCGAAACCGCAAGCCGGCTGCCGTTGACGGGGCTGGTGCCGCCGCTACTGTCTGGCCATGAGCTTTGCATCCCGGCTGACACGTTGCCCGATCCCCTACGATCCGACCGGAGCGGAAGATCCGCGCGCCCGGTTCGCATCGCAGCCGCCCGAGGTGGTGGCGCTTCTGGCCGGCACGGCCGGGTGCAGCCCCTATCTTGGCGGCCTGATGGCGCGCGAGGCGGACTGGCTCGGACCGTTCCTCGACGCCGCGAGCATCGCGCGCGAGCGCGTGA
The DNA here is from genome assembly GCA_041739655.1 of Albidovulum sp. Classification (GTDB taxonomy): domain Bacteria; phylum Pseudomonadota; class Alphaproteobacteria; order Rhodobacterales; family Rhodobacteraceae; genus Albidovulum. The sequence goes on from JBGSNN010000298.1 coordinate 6,493, forward strand.
TCGTGGAGCGAGAGTCGCGCAACACCGACGACAATGCGCGCCTGAGCAAGGCGGTGGCCAACCCGCGCGACGGGGAGATTTGGGTCCTCGTCACCTCGGCACGCCACATGCCGCGCTCGATCGGGATCTTCCGCAAGCACGGATGGCCGATGATTCCGTATCCGGTGGACTACCTAACGACCCGCGATGTCGGGTGGAGCGTCGGCTTCAATGTCGCCGGCGGCCTCGCGGCCCGCGATGCCGCCGCCTACGAGTGGCTCGGGCTCGCCTACTACTGGCTGACCGGCCGCATCGGCGAATGGTTCCCGCGGCCATAGCGCGCAGGGCGTGCCCTATATGGGGACACAATGAGGCGTCCGCGGCCATACCGACGCCACATCGCCTGCGTTTTTGACGCCAGACTTGCCTGCATTTGCGCCCCCCTTGCGGCGCGTGCCTGTGGGCGCCTCTTCAACGGACAAGGGAAATCCAACCAATGCGGCTCATGAAGGCGGCCGGTGTTCCGGCCGCGATGGCATTTGCGTTTCTTGTGCTGGCCTGCACCGGAATCCATGCGACGGCGTCGGCCCAATCCTCGCAATTCGCGGCTGGCACTCCCTATCGCATCAAGGGGCGTGTCTACGTCCCGCGTACGGAGCCCGGATACGATCGTGTCGGCGTGGCCTCGTGGTATGGGCGCGCGTTCCACGGGCGGCGTACGGCAAATGGCGAACGCTTCGACATGCATGCGCTGACGGCCGCGCACCCGACGTTGCCGCTCTCGACTTTCGTGCGCGTCACCAACCTCCAGAACGGGCGCAGCGTCGCGGTGCGCATTAACGACCGCGGGCCATTCGCGCACGGGCGTATCATCGACCTGTC
>JBGSNN010000335.1:0-8614 GCA_041739655.1 Albidovulum sp.
CGCAGCCCTTGCGGATGCCGTCGCCGCGCCGCCCGATCCGGCCTCCGCCGGCGGCGGCCTCATCGGCAACATCCTTGGCGCCATCGGCTTTGGCGGCGGCACGCCGATCCTGACCGAAGACACACCGATCACGCCCGCCACTGCAAAGGCCGCGGTCAAGGTCAATACCCTTGGCGCCGGAAGCTGCACGCAGACCGGGATAGGCAAGCGCTGCAAGATCGGCGGCTGAGCGCCGTCAGAGCGTCAGGACCGTCGAGCCGGTCGTCTTGCGCGCCTCAAGTGCGCGATGGGCGTCGGCGACATGATCGAGCGCGAAGCGCTGGCCGATCTCGACCTTGACCGCGCCGGAGGTCACCTTGGCGAACAGCCGCCGCGCCATCTCCTGGCAGGTGGCGGGGTCGGCGATATGGGTGAAAATTGTCGGCCGCGTGATCTTGAGCGAGCCTTTCGCGGCGAGCGTCAGGATATCGAGCGGCGGCACCGGCCCCGAGGCGCTGCCGAAGGAAATCATCATGCCGAACGGCTTCAGCGAATTCAGCGAGCCTTCGAAAGTGTCCTTGCCGACCGAATCCATGACCACGTCGACGCCGCGCCCGCCGGTGATCTCGCGCACGCGCTTGGCGAAGTCCTCGGTCCGGTAGTTGATCGCATGGGCCGCGCCGTGATCGCGCGCCATCTGGCACTTTTCCTCTGACCCGGCAGTGGCGATGAGGTTGAGGCCCTCGGACCTTGCCCATTGGCAGGCAATCAGGCCGACACCGCCGGCGGCGGCGTGAAAGAGCACCCAGTCGCCTGCGGCAATCGGTGTTGTGCGGTTGAAAAGGTAATCGACCGTCAGCCCCTTCAGCATCATCGCCGCCCCTTCATCGAAGGAAATGCCGGCGGGCAGCGGGCAGACCTGCGCCGCAGGCATCACGCGCGCCTCGGCATAGGCGCCTGGGGGCTGGGAGGCATAGGCGGCACGGTCGCCGGGCTTGAGGTGCGTCACCCCGTCGCCCACCGCTTCGACTACGCCCGCGGCCTCCATCCCGAGCGCCGCGGGAAGCGACAGCTTGTAAAGCCCCGTGCGCTGATAGACGTCGATGAAGTTGAGCCCGCAGGCCATCTGCCGGATGCGGATTTCGCCCGGTCCGGGGTCGCCCACTGGACGGTCCACAAGCTTCAGCACCTCGGGTCCGCCATTCGCCTCGATGATGACCGTGCGTGCCATTCAAATCTCCCCTGCCTGCGTGTCGATGCACCGACCATAGGCGGGCGCGCAGGACGGGTCGAGGTGCAATCCCCGACCGGAGGCCCCCGACGCTCGCTACAGGGCGCGCCTGAGCGGTGAAATCGTCGCGACGAGACGCGCCACACCGCCCCGAGGTCTGGTTTCGCGCCCGGCTGGCGTCGGTGGCCCCGGTCATGTCGCTTTTCCACCGCTTTAGGTCGGGCTGACCTTTCCGCAAACCCGCCGGTCTGGCAGATAGAATACGCAGACGCGATACGAGGAGTCGGCCGATGAAAACCCATGTCAAAGCTCTTGTCGTCGGCGGCGGTGCCGTCGGGACCGGGATCGCCTACCATCTGGCGAAGGCGGGCTGGGACACGATGCTGCTGGAGCGGGATGAGCTGACGTCAGGCTCCACCTGGCACGCGGCGGGGCTCCTGCCGCTCTTCAACATGGGCTACGCGACGACCCATATCCACAAGTATTCGGTCGATTTCTACAAGGGGCTTGAGGCCGAGACGGGGCTCAACGCCGGGTTCGCGGTCGTGGGCAACCTCCGCATGGCGCAGACGCAGGACCGCATGGACGAGTACATGCTCTATTCGTCCGTCGCCGAGACCGCAGGCGTTTATCACGAGTTCCTGACGCCGGCCGAGATCAAGGCGCGCTGGCCGCTGGTGCGGACCGAAGACCTGATCGGCGCGCTCTTCCATCCGCAGGACGGCTACATAAACCCCGCCGATGTCACGCAGGCGATGGCCAAGGGGGCGCGCCAGCATGGCGTGACGATCGAGCGCAGGTGGCAGGTCGACGGCTATCGCTGGACCGGGTCGGAATGGCAGGTGACGGCGACGAAGATGGTCGAGAAGGGCGGCAACCTGGTGCCCTCGGACGAACAGGTGGTGATCACCGCAGAACACGTCGTGACCGCCACCGGCAACCACGCCCAGCGCACCGCGCGGCTTCTGGGCATCCGCATCCCGGCAATCCCGGTCGAGCATCAGTATGTCGTGACCGAACCCGACCCGATGCTGCAGGAATGGCGGAAAGCAGGCAACCCGGAACACCCGGTGCTGCGCGACGCCGATGCCAAGTGGTATGTGCGCGAGGAACGCGGCGGCTGGATCCTTGGCCCCTATGAGAAGGGCGCCCCCGCCCGCTTCCTCTATGACGTGCCCGAGACCTTCCGTGCCGACCTCTTCCCGCTCGACCTGGAGCGGATCGAGGCCGAATACATGTCCTTCATCCACCGCATCCCTTCCTCGGAAACCGTCGGCCTCAAGGACGATTTCAATGGCCCGATCTGTTACACGCCGGACGGCAACCCGCTGGTCGGCCCGGCACCGGGCCTGCGCAACATGTGGCTCGCCGAGGGGTTCAGCTTTGGTATCACGGCGGCCGGCGGCACCGGGTATTACCTCGCCCAGATGATGACCGAGGGTGAAGCCGAGATCGACATGGCGAGCCTCGATCCCAAGCGCTACGGGTCGTGGATGACGACCGAATACGCCGCGCGGAAGAACGAGGAATGCTATGAGCATGTCTTCGTCCTGCACCACCCCGACGAGGAGCGCCCGGCCTGCCGGCCCTTGCGCACCGCGCCGGCCTACGACCGGCAAAAGGCCGCCGGCGCGCAGATGGGCCAGGTGAATGGCTGGGAGCGGCCGAACTATTACGGCCCGGTGGATGCGCCCGCGGAATTCGACCACGACTCGCGCAGCTTCCGGCGCGGCGGCTGGTGGCAATATGCGGTCGAAGAGGCAAAGGCGGTGCGCGAGACAGCCGGGCTCATCGACGCCTCGGCCTTCACCAAGCATCTGGTCAGGGGGCCGGGGGCGACGGCGTTCCTCGACTGGTTCACCTGCAACGCGCTGCCGAAGGTCGGCCGGATCAACCTGACCTATGCGCTGACCGACACCGGCACGACGCGGACCGAATACACCATCGTCCGCAACGCCGAAAACGACTACTATCTGGTCAGCGCCGGGGCCTGGACCGCCTATGACGCGGACTATCTCAGGAAATCGGCCGAGGACTTCATGGGTCGCGGCGGGGCATATCTGGATATCTACGACGTGACGACCCAATGGGGGGTCTTCGCCCTTGCCGGACCGAAATCGCGCGACATGCTGAAAGAGGTCGTGAAGGACGCGGATCCCGCGACGGCGCTTTCCAACAAGCGCTTCCCCTGGTTGTCTGCCCGGCGGATCGATCTGGGCATGTGCCCGGTCAACGCGATCCGGGTCGCCTATACCGGCGAGCTTGGCTGGGAACTGCATCACCCGATCGAGATGGGGCGCTACCTCTGGGACCTGCTGGTTGCGGCGGGCGGGAAGCATGGCATGAAGCTTGTCGGCGCGCGGGCGCAGAACTGGCTCCGGCAGGAGAAGAGCTACCGCGCCTTCGGCACCGAGCTTGGCCGCGACGCGACACCCGCCGAGGCGGGGCTCGACCGCTTCATCGACCTCAGCAAGGACTTCCGCGGCAAGCAGGCGATGCTTGACACCGGCATCCGTTCGAAATGCGTGACTCTGTTGATCGACGGCCCATCCGACACCGATCCCTGGGGCAAGGAGGCGCTGTTGAAGGATGGCACGAAAGTCGGGCGTCTGACGTCGGGCGGATGGTCGGTCGCCTTTGGCAAGCAGATCGGCATGGGCTACGTCAGCCCCGATCTGGCCGCAGTCGGCACCCGGCTCAAGGTCCGGATGCTGCGGCAGGAATGGGACGCCGAGGTGGTCGAGGACAGCCCCTTCGACCCGACGAACGCCCGTATCCGCCTGGACGGCTGACGCCGCGCCAAGGGCGGCACCGCTGGCAGGCGCCCGCCTTGGCCGCCCGTTCAGGCGCGGCCACGGCGGATCACAGTTGCCGCGCGAGAAGCCATTGCCGCCAGGCCGTGGCAGAGCCTGCGAAGGCATTGGCATCGACCTGGCCCCGGATGCCGGGAATCGTCGCTGTGCCGCTGTACTGCCAGAAGGTCCAGTCATGGCCGGGATAGCGTTCGGCGGGGTGGGCGGTGACGGAGCGGAGCCAGAAATCGGTGCCCGAGACACGCCACAGCTCATTGTCGCGGAAGAAATCCACGGTCGTGTAGAGGATCGGTCTGGTGCCGTAATGGGCGGCGAACATGCCGATCAGCTTGCGCGCATCGGCGCGGATTTCAGACGCGGGGCGGCGCATGGTGCAGGTCGGCGAGAACGGCGTCCACTCCATGTCCAGCACAGGCGGCAACATCCCCGCTTCCTTCGGCACATGGCGGAAGAACCAGCGCGCCTGCTCTTCCGCCGGGCGGCAATGGTAGTAGAAATGATAGGCCCCGCGCGGGATGCCGGCACGCCGCGCGTCGCGCCAGTGCTGCTTGAACATCGGATCGACGAGATCGCCGCCTTCGGTTGCCTTGATGAAGGCAAAGCTCACGCCATGATCGCGGGCGGTCGGCCAGTCGATCTCGGTCTGAAAGCGGGCGACGTCGATCCCGTGAACCGGGTAGCGCCGCGGGTGGCTGCCGGTGAACTCCGCCGGATCGTCGTCGGAAAACCGCACCGGCGCGGGGGCGGCGACAGAGATCGGCGCATCGCTGAGCTTGGCGACAGTTTCGCGCCTGCCGCAGGCGGTCAGCGCGAGAAGTGCCGCGAAGACGAGAAGCAGGACGTGGCGCATCGGATCGACCCCAGTCGCGTGAGACGCCGCGATGATGCCCGAAGTGCGCGTTGGGGCAAGCCTTTCCTTGCAGCCCGCCCGCGGCGATCCGCAACCGGCTGCCTGCCGCTTATGCGCCGGCGAGTTCATCCCAGCAGGCCAGGGCATGGCCTGCATACATGAGCGCCGGTCCCCCGCCCATCTGGATCGCCATGGCAAGAACGTCGCCCAACTCCTCGCGCGAGGCGCCGGCCTTCATCAGCGCCTCGACATGAAAGTTGACGCAGGGAGTGCAGCGCTGCGCGACAGCGATGCCCAGCGCCACATATTCCTTTTCCTTCACGCCGAGGACACCGCCGTCCTTGACCGCCTTGGTGAGGGTGGCAAAGCCCGCCGTCGCGTCGGGAATGGCCTTGTAGAGCGCGCGCAGTTCGTCGCGCATCCCGGACATATCGGATTTGTAGGTCATCCCTGGCTCCGCAACTGGTTCGGTGCGGTTGTGTCATGACCCGGGCGGCCAGGCCTTGACCTGCGTCAATTCGCGGCGGGGCGGGCGACCGGGATCATGGTGCGGTCCGGAACACGAAGCCGACATTGTTCGCCGGCATCTTCGCGACCGTCCAGACGCCGAGCCCGTATTCCGCTGCGCGGGTGCGGACCCAGATATCGTTCTTGTAGCCGATCGCCGGATCCTGCGCCCGCAGATGCGCATCGAAGGTCCGATCGCCGGGGCTGGTCAGCATTCCGGCCCGCTTGAACGGACCGTAGAGCAGGAAGGTGCCCCCCGGCTTGAGCGCGGTCGAGACGCCGCGCAGCAGGTTGTCGGCCTCCGCCTCGGAGATGAGGTGGAGCAGGTTGATGAGAACGATCAGGTTGAACCGACCATGGTCGTCTGGCCAGGGCAGCGCCGTCGCGTCGAAATGCAGCGGCGCCTTGAGGTTGGCCGCCGCGCAATGGCGGCGCCAGGCCTCGATGCTCTCAAGGCGGCGGTGATCGGCGTCCGACGGCACCCACTCCATATTCCTCATTGCCTGCGCGAAGCGGGCAACGTGCTGGCCGGTTCCGCTTGCAAGTTCAAGCGCCCGCCCGCGTTGCGCGACATGGCGCTCCAGCAGGTCGAGGATGGCGTCGATGTTTCGTTCGGCCGAAGCCGCGCTTTGCCGGCCGTCGGGATGGAGGGTCGGCTCGCTGTCCGGAAGATTGAGCTTTCGCAACACGGTCAATGGTACCTCTCAACGGATAGTGCGTGGACAAGATCGCGGCTGATCGCGGGCGCGCGGCCAGCGATCAGATCGGCGAGAAGGGCGGCGGCGGCCGGGGCGGACTGAAAGCCGTAGCCGCCCTGCCCGGCGCACCAGACGAACGTCGGCGCGGCAGGGTCACGCCCGATCACCGGGCTGCGGTCGGGCGAAAAGGTTCTGAGCCCGGCCCAGGACGCCAGAAGCCGCTCTACCGGGGCATCCACCATTGCCTCGTACCGCGCGAGGCCTTCGGCCAGCACCATGTCGTCGACCCAGGCGTCATGCGGTTCGGCAGCGTCCTCTTCAGCGGGGGAGACGATCAGCGCACCGGCATCGGGTTTGGCGTACCAGCTTTCGCCGGCGCCGAACATCATCGGCCAACTGGAAACATCAAGGCCTCGTGGCGCCGGAATCCGCGCCATGGACCGCCGGAGCGGTGTGAAGCCGAGCGGCCGGACACCCGCCATCTGCGCGATCTCGTCCACCCAGGCGCCGGCGGCGTTGACCAGCACCCGCGCCGCATAGTTGCCTTTTGCTGTGGCCAAGACCCAGAGATCGCCGTCGCGGCGGATGCTGCCGACCTTCGCGCCGGTGACGATCTGCGCGCCCTCCTGCCGCGCCATGCGGGCATAGCTTTGCACCAGGCGATCGGTATCGACATCCCAGGCCCGACCGGCGTAGGCCGCATGGTGCAGCGCGCGCCGCGACAGGATCGGCACCATGCGCCGCGCCTCATCCGCGCTGATTTCGTCCAGAGCGAGCGCCCGCCGATCGGCATCGAACGCTTCGCGATCGTCCCCGGCCACGAGGAGCAAGCCGCGTGGGCTCAGCACACCGCCGTCAATGCTGCGCAGGGCCGCGCCGCTTGCGTCCGACAGCGCCACGATGGCAGGCGGGCCGTAGTGTGGCTCATAGAGCGCCGCCGACCGGCCCGAGGCGTGATAGGCAAGGTGGGGTTCGGCTTCGAGCATGGCAAGCGACCCCAACGGCGCCAGATGCGCTGCCGCGGAAATCCCGGCAATTCCCCCGCCGACAATCACGAAATCAACCTGCATAATGACCGAAGCTACAGCGGGCAAAAGTATTCGCAAGCGGGCATAATGTCTTACGCAGCGTCAATCAATCCGCGCCCCCGCAGCAGCGGTTCGACCCCCGGCATGGCACCGCGGAACGCGCGATAGAGCACGTCCGCCTCGCGCGAGCCGCCGGCAGCCAGAATCGACGTTTCCAGCCGCCGTGCGGTGTCGGCGTCGAAGGCGTCACCTGCCTCGCGGAAGGCGTCGAAGGCGTCGGCATCCATCACTTCTGACCACATGTAGCTGTAATAGCCCGCCGAATAGCCGTCGCCCGAGAAGATATGGGCGAAATGCGGTGTCGCATGGCGCATCCCGATGGCGGCGGGCATTCCGATGGCGCCCAGAACCTCGGCCTGAACCGCCATAGGATCGGCAGGCGCCGCGCCTTCGTGGAAGGCGAGATCGACCAGCGCCGAGGCGATGTATTCGACGGTCGCAAAGCCCTGATCGTAGGTCGCGGCGGCAAGCAGCCGGTCGCGCAGCGCGGCGGGCATGGGCATCCCCGTGCGGACATGCCGCGCGTGCCGGTCGAGCACCTCGGGCACCTCCAGCCAGTGTTCGTAAAGCTGGCTCGGCAGTTCGACGAAATCGCGCGCGACCGACGTGCCGGAAATGAAGCCGTAGTGCACATCCGACAGCATCGCATGGAGCGCGTGGCCAAATTCGTGGAACAGCGTCCCGGCATCGTCCCAGGACAGTAGCGCCGGCTCGCCGGTCGCGGGCTTGGCAAAGTTGCAGACGTTGACCACAACCGGGCGCTGGTCGCCGCCCAGCTTGCGCTGCCCGCGGAAGGACGAGCACCAGGCACCGGACCGCTTCGAGGCGCGCGCGAAATAGTCGCCGATGAAGACGGCCATGTGGCGCCCGTCGCGGGTGACTTCCCAGGCGCGGGCGTCGGCGTGGTAGAGCGGCAGGCCGAGCGGCCGGAACTCCAGCCCGAAGAGGCGGTGTGCGGTGTCGAAGGCGGCTTCGATCATCGCTTCCAGCCCGAAATAGGGCTTCAGTTCGGCCTCGTCGAGGTCGTGTTCGGCGCGCCTGCGCCGCTCGGAATAGTAGCGCCAGTCCCAGGGCTCGAGATCGCCGTTGACGCCATCGGCGTGCATCATCCGGGCCAGCACCGCGGCGTCGGCCGTGGCCTTGGCGCGGGCGGGCTGCCAGACGCGCATCAGAAGGTCCCGGACCGCGCCGGGCGTCTTGGCCATTTCGGGCTCAAGCTTGTAGGCCGCAAAGCTGTCATAGCCGAGAAGCCTCGCGCGCTCTTCCCGCAGCTTGAGGATTTCGGCGGCAATGCCGCGATTGTCGGTCTCGCCGCCGTTCGCACCCCGCGCAACCCAGGCGCGGTAGGCTTTCTCGCGCAGGTCGCGGCGCGGCGAGAACTGCAGGAACGGCACGATGAGCGAGCGGCTGAGCGTCAGGACATGCCCATCCTGCGCCCGCTCCACGGC
>JBGSNN010000383.1:0-11579 GCA_041739655.1 Albidovulum sp.
GACGCGGCTCCGCGCCGCCGCAACCGGCAGCACCGCGAGCAGCATGGTCAGCGCGCTGAGGCCAATCGGCCCGGCAAAGGCGGCAAGCTGCATCACCGGCGTACCGATCCAGACATGCCCGACCAGCGCCCAGGGAAAGCCGGTAAAGACATAGCCGCGCAAGAGGTCGGTGGCGGTCAGCCCGATGGCAAAGCCGATGGCGCGGCTGGCGCGGCCGCGGCCAAGCGCCGCGCCAGCCGCAGCGAGCGCCCAGAACAGCGCCATGCCGAACGCCATGAGGATGACGGCAAAGGGCGCCATCCAGCCGTAGATGTCCGCTTCGACCTGAAAGGGCTCGTAAATCCAGAACAGCGAGGCGGCGAAATACCCTGCCCCGGCAAGCCAGCCGGTCCAGATCATCTGACCCGTCCCGCTGCGGCGCACCAGAAGCTCGGTCAGGAGCGCAAGCGCGACGAGTGTTACCGCCCAGAGGCTCAAAGGTGCCTGCCCCGTCGCCGCCAGAGCGCCCAGGGTAGCGGCCGTCGCCAGCACCGCGAGCCTCGGCCGCACGGGGGGCCGAATGGCTGCGCCGAACTGCCGGAGCATCCTCAGCCTTTGGCCTGCGGCAAACGAACCCTCACCCGCTTGATCCGGCGGGGATCGGCATCGACGATCTCGAACTCGGCACCACTGGCATGCGGGATCACCTCACCCCGCGCGGGCACCCGGCCCACCCACATGAAGACGAGGCCGCCCAGCGTGTCGACCTCTTCCAGCTCTTCGTCTTCGGCCAGTTTCAGGCCGATCTCGGCCTCGAACTCCTCGAGCGGTGCGCGAGCCTGCACCAGGTACTGGCCCGGCTTTTCCTGCACCCAAAGATCGGCCTCGGAGGTGTCGTGTTCATCCTCGATCGCACCGATGACCGTCTCAATCAGATCCTCGATGGTCACGAGGCCATCGACCCCGCCGTATTCATCTATGACCAGCGCCATATGGGTGCGTTGGGACTGCATCTTCTGCAAGAGCACGCCGAGCGGCATCGACGGCGGCGCGAAAAGCAACGGACGCAGCATCTTGCGCAGATTGAAGCGCGGCTTCGGGTCGGTGAACGCCTGCTGCAAGGCAAGATCCTTAAGGTGGATCAGGCCGAGCGGGCTGTCGAGCGTGCCCTTGAAGACCGGGAGCCGGGAAAAGCCGCTTTCGCGGAAGCTGCTCACAAGGTCATCCAGCGTCACCGTCACCGGCACCGCCACGATCTCGACCTTCGGTGTCGCCACATCCTCAACCCGCATCCGGCGCAAGTTGCCGAGGCCGGGCAAGGGTGCGGGCACGGTCTTTGCGGAACTGCGGTCACCTTCATCCGCATCGGCGTCGGGATCGGAGGGTGAAAGGGCGTCAATGATCCGCCCGAAAAAGCCGCGCTGCCCGCTACTGTCCGAAGGGTCCGGCGCATCTTGCGCCGTAGCAGACCCATCCAAGCTATCACCCATCGTTCCGTTCCACCTCATCCGGCGCCACTCTCGCACCGGTCCAGACATATGGGTCATCCAGACCCAGTTTCGCAAGTACCCTGACTTCGGTCGCTTCCATCAGTTCGGCGTCGGCGTCACGGATGTGATCATAACCCAGGAGATGCAACAGCCCGTGGACAAGCAGGTGCGTCACATGATCTTGCATCGCCTTGCCCTGAGTCTCGGCCTCGCGCGCGCAGGTTTCCCAGGCGATGGCGATGTCGCCAAGCTCGGTCGGCATCCCCTCGGGGCCGGGCCGCGGGGCGGTCGGCCGCGCTCCTTCGCGATCGGCGCCCCGCACCTCGGTGGGCCAGGAAAGAACGTTCGTCGGCACCGGCTTGCCGCGAAAATCTTCGTTGAGCGCTGCGATCCGCCGATCGTCACAGGCCAAGAGGCTGATCTCGAACCCAGCAGCGGGAAGTCCCTGATCGGCCATGACCGCCTGCGCCGCGGTCTCTGCGATGTCCTCGATCCCGATGGCCTGCCATCGGGTGTCTTCGATCAACGTATCAACCAGCGGCTCCATCGTTGCGGTCATATGCCTCGATTATACGCGCCACAAGCTGATGGCGGACGACGTCCTTTGCGGTGAAATAGTTGAAGCTGATCCCCTTGACCCCGTCAAGGATACGCTCGGCATCGCTTAGCCCCGACGCGGTCCCGCGCGGCAGGTCGATCTGCGTCCGGTCCCCGGTCACGACCATGCGACTGCCCTCGCCGAGACGGGTCAGGAACATCTTCATCTGCATCGTGGTGGCGTTCTGCGCCTCATCCAGCACGACAAAGGCATTGCTGAGCGTGCGTCCGCGCATGAAGGCCAGCGGCGCGATCTCGATGCGTTTTTCCTCCATCAGCTTCTGCACCTGCTTGGCGGGCAGGAAATCGTTCAGCGCGTCGTAGAGCGGCTGCATGTAGGGATCGACCTTTTCCTTCATGTCACCGGGCAGGAACCCCAGACGCTCACCCGCCTCGACCGCGGGGCGCGACAGGATGATCTTGTCGACATGGCCGCCGATCAGCATGGTCACGCCGACCGCGACGGCAAGATAGGTCTTGCCGGTGCCGGCGGGGCCGATACCAAAGGCAAGCTCGTGCTGGAACAGGGCCTTGACATAGGCCTTCTGCGCCTCGGTCCGCGGCTCGACCTGTTTCTTGCGGGTGCGGAGTTCGTAGCGCCCGCCCGCGAACATCTCCAACTGCTCGTCAAGGTTCAGGAGCCGCGCGGTACCGCCCTCGCCCAGCCGGATCACGGCGTCGATCTCGCCCGCGTCAACCGGGCGGCCACCTTCAAGCTTGCCGTAGAGGGTCTGGAGAGCGACCGCAGCGCGACCGCGGGCGTCGGCGCTGCCCACGACGGCAATCTGGTTGCCGCGACGCAGGATATGAACCCCGAGCTGATGTTCGATCTGCGCCAGATTGCGGTCAAACTCACCGCAGAGGTCGATCAGCAACCGATTGTCGGCAAATTCCAGAAGCGTCTCATGCAAGTCTTCGGGACGCGGCGGCGGGGTCAAGGCGCTAATGCCCAAGCAAATCTCCTCAGAGCAGAGTTACTACTAGGTATGGTGCAGCCACATGGCTTTCGACGCAAGCGCGGCGCGTGTCCTTGCACAACAAAGTGTGGAATCGTGCCAATCGAGGCCCATCGAGATGGAGTATGCCGCAGATTGTATCAGATCGGTGACGATCAGGCCGCGGTAAGGGCACCCGCGAGCGAATTCGGCGCCGTCCCGGTGATGCGGACACGGGCCAGATCGCCTGCCGCAAGCCCTGTTGCGCGGACGTGGACGGCATGCAGATAGTCGGACTTGCCGACCATCTGGCCTGCAAGCCGCCCCGGCTTTTCAAAAAGTACCGTCACGTCGCGCCCAACCATCGCCTCCTGAGCGGCACGCTGCTGTTCGGTCAGAAGCGCCTGAAGCGCCTGCAACCGCGCATCGGCGACATCGGCCGGAACTGGGGCCCGTTCGGCGGCGGGCGTCCCGGGGCGGGCAGAGTACTTGAAGGAATAGGCCATGCCGTAGTTCACCGCCCGGATCAGGTCCAGCGTCGCCGCGAAATCGGCGTCGGTCTCGCCGGGGAAGCCGACGATGAAATCGCCCGACAGCATCATGTCGGGCCGCGCGGCACGGATGCGGTCGATCAGCCGCAGGTAGTCGTCGGCGGTGTGCTTGCGGTTCATCGCCTTCAGGATGCGGTCCGACCCCGACTGCACCGGCAGATGCAGATAGGGCATCAGCTTTGGCTCATCGCCATGCGCCGCGATCAGGTCGTCTTCCATGTCATTGGGATGCGAGGTCGTGTAGCGGATACGCTCCAGCCCGTCGATCCTTGCCAGCGCCCGCACCAGCCGGGCCAGCGACCAGTCACCGTCCGCGCCAGCGCCGTGATAAGCGTTGACGTTCTGGCCCAGAAGCGTGAGTTCCCGCACCCCCTTTTCGACAAGCCCACGTGCCTCACCGATGATCCGCGCTGCCGGACGGCTGACTTCCGCCCCGCGCGTATAGGGCACCACGCAGAAAGCGCAGAACTTGTCGCAGCCCTCCTGCACGGTCAGGAAAGCCGTCGGCCGGATCGCCGCTTTCGGACGTTCGGGCAGGTGGTCGAACTTGTCCTCTGCGGGGAAGTCGGTCTCGACCGACTTGCGCCCTTGGTCCGCCGCCTTCGCCATGGCCGGCAGGCGATGATAGCTTTGTGGCCCGACGACAAGATCGACGATCGGCATCCGCCGCATGATCTCTGCGCCCTCTGCCTGCGCGACGCAGCCCGCAACACCGATCCTGAGGTCCGGCTTCGCGGCCTTCAGGGGCTTCAGTCGGCCGAGGTCGGAATAGACCTTTTCCGCCGCCTTCTCGCGGATATGGCAAGTGTTGAGCAGAACCATGTCCGCCTCTTCCGCGAGATCGGTCGTGACATAGCCCTCCGCGCCCATCGCCTCGGCCATGCGCTCGCTGTCGTAGACGTTCATCTGACAGCCGTAGGTCTTGATGAAGAGCTTCTTGGTCACGCGATGGTCCTTCGGGGGGGTGGCGCGGCGTCGTGCCGTGCTACCTACACCCAATCGCGCCGGTCCGACAACCGGTCATGCATCGGGCTGCGGGTCAGGACTGCACGGCCGTCCGCACCAAATGCGGTCAAGCTTGCGATTGCTTTCCGGTCCGCCTTCGCCGAATCTTCGGCAAAGCGACAGGGACACCCGGATGGACTTCACCTCGCCCGATGATCTTCGCACCCGCGGCGCAGCGCTTCTGGCCAAGGGACCTGTGATGCTGATTTTCGCCGAGGACGCGGTCGAGATCGCATCCTCCGTGACGCATCATGCCGCACTTGGCTTTGCCGCGATTATCGTCTTTCTGCCCGCAACGCTCAGCCCAACCGAGGAGGTGCGGGACAAGGCGCATTGGGTGCGCCTTGACACCCATGCGCCCGACGTCGTGCCGACCACCGTGAACGCGCTGATCGCCGCCGCGCCGGCAACGACATGGTTCACCTATTGCTACAACGCGGAGTATCTCTTCTTCCCGTTCTGCGAGCATCGCAGCATCGGCGAACTGATCGCCTTTCATGCCGAAGAGCGGCGCAGTGCGATGCTGACCTATGTCATCGACCTTTACGCCCACGACCTCGGCCGCTTTCCGAATGCGGTCGACCGCGGCAGCGCAGAGATCGACCGCTCTGGCTACTACGCGCTGGCCCGGCATGATGCGGCGACCGGCCTTCTAAAGGAACGTCAGCTCGACTTCTTCGGCGGCCTGCGCTGGCGGTTCGAGGAACATGTGCCCTGGGAGCGGCGCAAGATCGACCGCATCGCGATCTTCCGCGCCAAGCCGGGGCTCAAGCTTCGCGCCGACCACACCTTCAACGATGAGGAATACAATACCTACGCCTGTCCGTGGCATCACAACCTGACCGCCGCCATCGTATCCTTCCGCACCGCAAAGGCGCTGCGGACCAATCCCGGCAGCATGTATGACATCGCCAGCTTTCACTGGCACAACTCGGCGCAGTTCGAATGGAACTCGCAGCAGTTGCTGGATCTGGGGCTGATGGAGCCGGGCCAGTGGTTCTAAGTGGTTCTGACCTGACGGCTCAGACCCGCTTCAACCTGATCACCACATCAACCCGTGAAAGCTCCGCGCCCTCCGGCAGCTTCGGCAGTTGCGCGATCTTCAACTCGTCAGTCGGCGCATCGGTCAGACAGCCCTCGTCTTCCCAGTAGAAGTGCGGATGATCGTCCAGTCGGGTGTCGAAGTAGCAACGGTTGCCGTCCACTGAAATTTCGTTGATGAGGCCCGCGTCGCAGAAGGTCCTGAGCGTGTTGTAGACCGTGGCCAGCGACACTGGCTCGCCCTTGGCCTCGGCGGCCGCATGCAGGCTTTCGGCGGTCACATGCCTGTCGCGGCCGTCGCCGACGAGAAGTTCGGCAAGGCTCAGGCGCTGCCGCGTCGGTCGAAGACCGGCCTTGATCAGCCAGTCTGCGCCACGCCCCGCAATCATGTCCTTCGCCACGTCAGGATCACCTCTTGCCTCTCCGATCGGAAATATAGGCGTTTCACCTACAATAATTCAACGCCAATCCCCGACTGCACACGGCAAGGGCGGCGCACTTGCCCTCTGACCAAGGCCGATGCTACAGGGAACAAAGCCAGGAGAGATCAGCCAGCGGGGGGATGATGGGGCAGTATCCGAGCAGCTTCGACAAGGACGAACTGCTAAAATGCGCACGCGGAGAGCTTTTCGGGCCCGGCAATGCCCAGCTTCCAGCGCCGCCGATGCTGATGATGGACCGGATCACCGACATCTCGGAAGATCGCGGCGAGCATGGCAAAGGCCATGTCGTGGCCGAATTCGACATCACCCCGGACCTGTGGTTCTTCGCCTGCCATTTCCCCGGCAATCCGATCATGCCCGGCTGCCTCGGCCTTGACGGCCTCTGGCAGTTGACCGGCTTCAACCTCGGCTGGCGCGGCTGGCAGGGGCGCGGCTATGCGCTGGGCGTCGGCGAAGTCAAGCTGACGGGCATGGTGCGGCCCGACCGGAAACGTCTCACCTACTATGTCGATTTCACCAAGGCCCTGCAAACCCGCCGCCTGACGATGGGGGTCGCCGACGGCCGCGTTGAAGCCGACGGTGAGACGATCTATCTGGTCAAGGATATGAAGGTCGCGCTGTCCGCGAACTGACCTCAAGACAAGGAGAGTGCCCATGCGCCGCGTCGTCATCACCGGAATTGGGATCATTTCACCCATCGGCAACTCGGCCGCCGAGGTCGAAGCCAGCCTGCGCGCCGGGAAATCCGGGATCGTCTTTGCCCCCGACTACGCCGAACGCGGCTTTCGCAGCCAGGTGAAGGGCCAGCCGCAGATCGTGCTCGAGGACCATATCGACAAGCGCAACCTGCGCTTCATGGGGCCCGGCGCCGCCTACAACTTTCTTGCCATGGAGCAGGCGATCGCAGACAGTGGGCTGGACGAAAGCGATGTGTCCAACCCGCGCAGCGGTCTCATCATGGGGTCGGGCGGGCCGTCCACATCGAACTTCTTCCAGGCGCATCAGATCGTCATCGAGAAGGGTGCCCCGAAGCGCATGGGACCATTCATGGTCACCCGCTGCATGTCCTCGACGAACTCCGCCTGCCTCGCGACCCCCTTCAAGATCAAGGGCGTGAACTATTCGATCACCTCGGCCTGCTCGACCAGCGCCCACTGCATCGGCAACGCGACCGAGCTGATCCAGATGGGCAAACAGGATATCGTCTTTGCCGGTGGCGGCGAAGAACTCGACTGGACGCTCTCGTGCCTGTTCGACGCGATGGGGGCGATGTCGTCCAAGTACAACGACGCACCGGCGACCGCGAGCCGCACCTATGACGCGACCCGCGACGGCTTCGTCATCGCGGGCGGCGGCGGCGTCGTCGTGCTGGAAGAACTGAGCCATGCACTGGCGCGCGGTGCGAAGATCTACGGTGAGGTGACGGGCTATGGCGCAACCTCGGATGGCTATGACATGGTCGCGCCCTCGGGCGAGGGCGGCGAACGGGCGATGCGGCTGGCGCTGTCCACCCTGCCCGAAGGACGCAAGATCGACTACATCAATGCGCACGGCACCTCGACCGTCGTCGGCGACATCTCCGAGGTCGAGGCGGCGCGGCGGATCTATGGCCGCGGCAAGACGCCGCCCATTGCCTCGACCAAATCGCTGACCGGCCACTCTCTCGGGGCGACCGGCGTGCATGAGGTGATCTATTCGCTTCTCATGATGAATGGCGACTTCATCGCGGCCTCGGCCAACATCACAGAGCTCGACCCCGCGCTCGACCCGTCCGAAATCGTGACGGAACTGCGCGAGGGCGTGAAGCTCGACAGCGTCTTGTCGAACTCGTTCGGGTTCGGCGGCACCAATGCAACGCTGGTGATGAGCAAATATCTGGGGTGATCTGACATGGCCAGACTGATGACGGGGAAGCGCGGGCTTGTCATGGGCGTCGCGAACGAACGCTCCATCGCCTGGGGCATCGCTTCGGCCCTGGCCGCCGAGGGTGCCGAGCTTGCCTTTTCCTATCAGGGCGAGGCGTTCGGCAAACGCGTCGAGCCGCTCGCGGCCTCGGTCGGGTCGAATGTCCTCGTCGATGTGGATGTGACCAATGACGCAAGCCTCGACGACTGTTTCGCCGTGCTGAAGGAGCATTGGGGGACGATGGACTTCCTGGTCCACGCCATCGCCTATTCCGACAAGAATGAGCTCACCGGCCGCTTCATCAACACGAGCCGGGCGAACTTTGCCAACTCGCTCATCATCTCGTGCTATTCCTTCATCGACGTGGCGCGCCGCGCGGCCGAGATGATGCCGGACGGCGGCAGTCTCGTCACGCTTACCTATGGCGGATCGAACCGGGTAACGCCGAACTACAACGTGATGGGTGTTGCCAAGGCTGCGCTTGAAAGCGCCACGCTCTATCTGGCGAATGACCTCGGCCCGCAGAAGGTTCGCGTCAACGCGATCTCCCCCGGTCCGATGAAGACCCTTGCCGGGGCCGCCATCGGCGGCGCGCGGGCGACCTTCCGGCATACCGAGGCGAATGCGCCGCTGCGGGCCAATGCGACACTTGAGGCAATCGGCGGCACCGCCGTCTATCTCTGTTCGCACTTCGGCGCCTGCACGACCGGCGAGATCATCCGCGTCGATGGCGGCTACCACATCCTCGGGATGCCGCAGGCCGAGAACCTCTGAGCGGCAGCGAGCCCCCTGCCCCGCTCAGGCTGAATCGCCCGGCGGCCGAAGCCGGTCTCTCAGCGGTTGGCTTTCGCGCAGATAGGCCTCGGCATCGCCGAAATCCAAAAACTCGCGATACTGATCATGCGGTCCGGCGACGCGTTCGGCATGGCGGATCGGACACCAGTAGAGTTCTGTCCTCCCTGCGACCTCGCGGACATAGGAAATAAGCCCGTTGCAGTAGCCGCAATAGAGGCAGTTCAACTTCTGCAACCCGTTCAGATAGGCAAGGCGGTGGCGGTCAAAGACGATGTGGTTGCGGCGGGGGACCTTGGCGATTCCGTAGACCGGAAAGCAGATCGCCTGATAGACCCACACGAAAAGATCGAGAAGCGCGAAGGGCAGGATCAGCGCATAGATCACCGGCGCCGTCAGGATGACCATTGGCCGTGCGGCGGCCAGAAAATCGCGCAGACTGACGCGCATCGCGCGATGGCGGGCCAGAATCTCGCTTTCGAAAATCGCCCGGCGCTTCTCGATCCGGTAACGAAGAGCCCTTCGGCGCTCGGCGAGTTCAGCGTCGAACGCGGCTTCGAGCGTCCGAAGCGTCTCTTTCATCTGGTCTATCACGGAGGGGTCGGCCATCGCAGCACTCCTCTTCGAACCAACGCGGCGTGTCGGGTCCGCGGCCCCGTCGCATGATCGGTATCATTCCCCGGCACCGGCATTGTCTGGGGAACATTTCGGCCCTTGCCTCGCCCTGCGCCGCGCGCCAGTCTTATCGTAGGGGGGCCCGATGACCGTCACAACCTGCATCTTCGACGCCTACGGCACATTGTTCGACGTCGCTGCCGCGGCACGCATCGCCGCCGCGGAACCGGGACAGGAGGCGCTGGCCGCGGTCTGGCCCACCCTCGCCGAGGCATGGCGCCGCAAGCAATTGGAGTATTCCTGGCTGCGCGCGGTGATGGGCACGCATTGCGACTTCTGGCAGGTCACGCAGGACGCGCTCGACTGGGCGATGGAGGCATCCGGGCTTGGCGCGCCCGACCTTCGAGAGCGTCTGCTTGCGCTCTACTGGGAACTTGCCGCCTACCCGGAAGTGCCGGAAATGCTGGCGGCGCTGAGAAAGCAGGGGATGCGGACCGCGATCCTGTCCAACGGCTCGCCCGCGATGCTGGAGGGCGCGGTCCGGTCAGCGGGAATAACCGACCTTCTCGACGCGGTGCTGTCGGTCGAAAGCGTCGGTGTGTTCAAGCCCCATGCCCGCGTTTATACCCTTGTTACAGAACACTTTTCCTGTCGGCCGGATGAGGTTCTCTTCGTCTCGTCGAATGGCTGGGACGCGGCCGGGGCAGCGGGTTTCGGCTTTGTCACCGCCTGGGTCAATCGCGCGGGCCTGCCACAGGACCGGCTTCCCGCGGCGCCGCACCATGTGCTTGCCGACCTTCGCCCTCTCGCAGAGCTTGTCGCGCCATGACACTCCTGCATTTCACGGCCTCGGACGGCGCGCGCCTCGCCTATCGCGACGAAGGCGAGGGCCTGCCGCTCCTCTGTCTCGCCGGGCTCACCCGGTCCTCGACCGATTTCGACTTCCTTGCGCCGCACCTGACCGGGGTGCGGCTGATCCGGGCTGACTATCGCGGCCGCGGCGGATCGGAATGGACCGGCGCCGCGACCTATACCGTCCCGCGCGAAGCGCAGGATGCGCTGGAACTGCTCGACCATCTCGGCATCGAACAGACCGCCGTCATCGGCACCTCGCGCGGCGGGCTGATCGCGATGATTCTCGCCGCGACGGCGCATGACCGGCTTCTGGGCATCTGCTTCAACGATATCGGTCCGGTGATCGAGCGTGTGGGCCTCGCGGTGATCTTCGACTATGTCGGGCGGAACCCCGCAGCGAAGTCGATGGACGACCTCGTGGCGCGGATGCCGCGCACCATGCCGGGCTTTGCAAACCTTCCCGAAGCACGCTGGCGGGCCTTTGCCGAACGTCTCTACACCGAAACCGACACCGGCCTTCACATCCGCTACGATCCCGAGCTTCGGACCAGCTTCCTGGCTGCCTTCGAGGGCCCGGAGGCCGATCTGTGGCCGCTTTTCGACGCCTGCGCCGACCTGCGGCTGGCCCTGATCCGCGGCCGGAACTCCGATCTTCTGTCACCGGCCACCGCCGCCGAGATGCGCCGCCGCAGGCCCGACATGATCTTCACCGAGGTTCCAGACCGCGCCCATGTCCCTTTCCTCGACGAGCCGGAAAGCCTTGCCGCGATCCACGCCTGGCTGGAGCTGATGCAATGAATATCGGGATGATCGAGGCCGCGGCAGAGCGCATCAAGGGCCACGCCACCGTCACGCCGCTGCTCAGTTCCCCGTTCCTTGACGAGATTGCCGGCCGCCGGGTGTTCGTGAAGGCGGAATGCCTGCAGAAGACCGGATCATTCAAGTTCCGGGGCGGATGGGCAGCGGTCTCTGCCCTGCCATCCGATGTCAGGGGCAAGGGCGTGATTGCCTTTTCCTCGGGCAACCACGCGCAGGGGGTGGCCCTTGCGGCGCGGATGCACGGCGTTCCAAGCGTGATCCTGATGCCGTCCGACGCGCCGCGCGTGAAGATCGACAATACCCGTGCGCTCGGCGCCGAGGTTGTCCTGTTCGACCGCGCCACGGGTGACCGCGACGCCATCGGCGGGGCCCTGGCCGAAGAACGCAGACTGACCCTCATCAAGCCCTTCGACGAACCGCAAGTCATTGCCGGTCAGGGGACGACCGGGCTCGAGATTGCGCGGCAGGCGGCGGAATCGGGCGTCGAGACGGCCGATGTTCTGGTCTGCTGCGGCGGCGGCGGCCTGACATCGGGCATCGCGCTGGCGCTCG
>JBGSNN010000411.1:0-2085 GCA_041739655.1 Albidovulum sp.
GACGCGGCGCGGCAGCGCCAGCACTTCGCCTTCGCGCAGGATCGCGTCCGGTGCGATGGCGTTGTAGCTTGCAAGCTCGGTGCCCGGCATCCCGATACGGTCGGCGACGGTCTGGACCGTATCGCCGCGCCGCGCCACCACGACCTGGTAGGTCGGGTAGGAAATGACGCCGCGGTCGTCCGTCGCCGGACGCGGCAGGGTCGCGTTCTGGGCCGCCTCGGTGGTGTCGAACCCGCCGCGGCCGAAGTTCCGCATGTCGATGTCGAAGTTCCCGTTCGGGTCGCAGGCGGCAAGCGCCAGAACGCTGAGGCCCAGAAGGGTGGTGGACAGGGATGAAACGTACCGTCGGCTCGCCATTGCTCGATCCTCACTGCGCGGCTCCGTTGTCCGGGCCTCTTATCCTCGTTCTGTCGGTTGGCCGGGGCGTCAGTCCTGCCCCAACCCCTCGACCAGCGGCACGAAACGTACGGGCCGCAACTCACTATACTCATAGCCCTCAGGGCCGCGCGTTACCTTGAGCAGGCTCTGAACGGTATCGGACTGCCCCACCGGCAACACCATGATACCGCCGATCCGAAGCTGAGCCAAGAGCGGTCCGGGCGGGTCTTCGGCGGCGGCAGTCACGATGATCCGGTCGAACGGGGCCTGATCTGGCAGGCCGCGGCTGCCGTCGGCCGTCATCGCGGTGATGTTGGTCAGGCCGAGGCGGGCAAAGACCTCTTCGGCTTCGCGCACCAGCCTGCGGTGCCGGTCGAGCGTATAGACGCGGCGCGCCAGAAGGCTGAGGATCGCCGCCTGATAGCCGGACCCGGTGCCGACCTCCAGCACCTTGTCGCGGGGTGTCACCTCAAGCGCCTGGGTCATCAGACCGACGACCGAGGGTTGCGAGATGGTCTGACCGCAGGCGATGGGCAGCGGCATGTCCTCGTAGGTGCGGTCGGCGAAAAGGCCGCGGACGAAATCGCCGCGGTCGATCGTTTCCATCGCGGTCAGGACGCGGGCGTCGGTGACGCCCTTGGAGCGGAGCGCGTAAAGGAAACGCATCTTCCGCTCGGCGCTGTCGGTCATGCGAGCCGCGCCTCGAGATCGCTCAGCGCATCATGCGCCGTCAGATCCGCACGCATCGGCGTGACCGAGATATAGCCGTCGAGATTGACCGCGACATCGGTCCCCGGCGCGGTCGGGAGGTGCTGTGGCCCACCGGTGATCCAGAGAAACTTGCGGCCCGAGGGCGAGATATGCGGCTCGACCCCGAAAAAGGTGTCGGTCCGGTAGCCCTGGGCCGCGACCTTGAGGCCCCTGACCTTCGCGGCGGCCACCGGCGGAAAGTTGATGTTGTAGAACAGCCGGTAGTCGCCCATGTCCCAGATGCCCTTGTCCAGCAGAGTGCGGATGGTGGCCACGCCGTGGACGCGCGCGGCCTCGAACGGTGTTTCAAGGTCGTCCGTCTCGGGGCCCATGAACTGGCTGAGCGCGATCGCGGGGAGGCCCTGCAAAGCGGCCTCCATCGCGCCGCCGATGGTGCCGGAATAAAGCACGTTCTCGGCGGCGTTGTTGCCGCGGTTGACGCCCGACAGCACCAGATCGGGGCGGCCGCCCTGAAGCACGTCATAGATCCCGGCAAGGACGCAATCGGCGGGGCTGCCTTCGGCGGCATAGCGCCGGGGGTCGAGTTTCGCGATCATCATCGGATGGGTGTAGCTGATGCAGTGCCCGACGCCCGATTGCTCGAAGGCGGGCGCTACGGTCCAGACTTCGCCCGCAGGACCGGCGATCTCGGTCGCGATGGCGGTCAGGACCGCGAGCCCCGGGGCGTTGATGCCGTCGTCATTGGTGATGAGAATGCGCATAGTGAGTCCGGGATCGTTCCTGTCCTGATTAGACGACGGGGGCAGGGGCGTAAAGCGCCCTGGGACCGATTGGCCGGCCGCGACGGTCGCGACACCGCATGGGCGCCGCGCTGTGTCGCCGGCGGGGCCATTCAGGCATTGAGAAGTTCTTAGAGCAGGGCGAGGAGGCGGCGCGCTTCGTCGGCCGGATCGGCAAGGGCCGCGCGGTCCTCGCCGGGGAAGAAGCGGGCGCGGG
>JBGSNN010000081.1:0-12386 GCA_041739655.1 Albidovulum sp.
AACGCGCTCCCGCGGCCGGCTTGGCATAGGTCAGCCAGAGCCGGCGGCTCTGCGCGAAATCGGCGGCAAGGGCGACGTCGAGAAGGCCGCCCTGCCCTTCGGCAAAGACCGCCGGCACCCCGGCGATCGGCGCGCCGATAGCCCCATCTGCCGACACCAGCCGCAGCGCACCGGATCGTTCGGTGACCAGATAGCCGCCCTCGGGCAGCACCGAGATGCCCCAGGGATGATCGAGCCCGGCGGCGATCGTCTCGACCTGAAGCGCGATGCCCGCATCGAGTTTCTGCGCACGCGTCTGCCCGGCGAAAGCGGGCGTCAGAGCGGGCGTGTTGCGTTCGCCGTAGTCCCAATCCTGCGCCGACAGCGGGCTGGCGATCAGGGCAAGGGCGGCGGCGGCAAATCGAACGACAGGGGACATGGCGTTGACCTTTCATCTGCGGCCCTATGAAACGCGCGTTGCGACTGACATCGACAGTCACGCTTTCGTCAGGCCGGTGATCCGGCGGCATTCCGCCGAAACCGCCGCAGGACAGGCGTCAGGCCCGCCGCACCGTCAATGCGCCTCGTAGATCTGAGCGAGGCGGGCAACGGCGGCCTCGGGGCTCATCTCCTCGCTCTCGCCGGTGCGGCGGCTGGTCAGTTCGACCATGTTCTGCGCGATGCCGCGCGGGCCGACGGTGATGCGCCAGGGCAGGCCGATCAGGTCCATGGTGGCGAATTTCGCGCCTGCACGTTCGTCGCGGTCGTCGTAAAGCGGATCGAGCCCTTTCGCCCGCAGCGCCGCATAGATTGCCGCACAGGCGCTGTCGGTCGCGGCGTCGCCCTGCTTGAGGTTGACGATCCCGGCGGAGAAGGGCGTGACGCCCTCGGGCCAGATGATGCCGCGCTCGTCGTGGCTGGCCTCGATGATCGCACCGAGCAGCCGGGAAACACCGATCCCGTGCGAGCCCATGTGGACCGGCACCCGGCCGCCATCGGGTGTGACCACCGTCGCCCCCATCGGCTCGGAATACTTGGTGCCGAAGTAGAAGATCTGGCCAACCTCGATGCCGCGCCCGACCTTGCGGTGCGCCTCGGGGATCTGGTCGAACAGAGCCGCATCATGGGTTTCGTCGGTGCGCGCGTAAAGCGAGGTGAACTCGGCGCAGACGCCGGCAACCTCCTCCCGGTTGTCGAAATCGACATCGCGGTTGCCAAGTTTCAACCCGGTCACGCGGTCATCGTAGAAGACCTCGGATTCGCCGGTGGCGGCGAGGACGAGGAATTCATGCGTGTTGTCGCCGCCGATCGGGCCCGAGGCCGCCCGCATCGGGATCGCGGTCAGGCCCATCCGCTCGTAGGTGCGCAGGTAGCTGACCATGTGGCGGTTGTAGGCATGCAGCGCGCCCGCCTTGTCCACGTCGAAGTTGTAGCCGTCCTTCATCAGGAACTCGCGCCCCCGCATGACCCCGAACCTGGGGCGGATCTCGTCGCGGAACTTCCACTGGATGTGGTAGAGCGTGAGCGGCAGCGACTTGTAGCTTTCGACATGGGCGCGGAAGATGTCGGTGATCATCTCCTCGTTCGTCGGCCCGTAAAGCATGTCGCGCTCGTGGCGGTCGCGGATCCTGAGCATCTCGGCGCCGTAGTCGTCATAGCGCCCGCTCTCGCGCCAGAGGTCGGCCGGCTGCAGCGTCGGCATCAGGAGCGGGATGTGGCCGGCGCGCTGCTGCTCTTCATGGACGATCTGCTCGATGCGCCTGAGCACACGGTAGCCAAGCGGCAGCCAGGAATAGATTCCCGCCGCCTGCTGCTTGATCATGCCCGCGCGCAGCATGTAGCGGTGCGAGACGATCTGCGCCTCGGCGGGGTTTTCCTTCAGGACGGGCAGGAAGTAGCGGGACAGACGCATTGCGGGCTCTCGGTTGTGTGGCTCCCGCGTTCCTAGCGGCAAGGCCGGTCGCAGGCAAGCAGCGCCGCGCTTGCCCTATTCCGCCGCCGCGCGCGACATTGCCCTCGCCTCGTCGCCACCTGCGCCGACGCCGCCCGCAAGCATGTCTTCCACGAAGAACGCGGCGAACTGAGCGCGGCCCGAGGTGCCGGACTTGGCGTAGATCGAGGTCATCTGCGCCCGCACGGTCCCTTGCGCAGCGCCGCGGACGGCGGCGATCTCGGCGGTGTCGAAGCCTTTCAGCGCCAGCAACCCGATCTCACGCTCGGCCGGGGTCAGCCCCCAGGCGGTGAACTGTGCCTCGATGACTTCGGAGAGCGCGCCGTTGACTGCGGCAAGCGCGTCCTCCTGGCTGCGCAGCAGCGCGTGACTGCGGCGCAGCTCGGAGATGCCGTAGAGACTGCCGAGCAGCAGGCCCGCGGCGATCACGGATTCGACGATGGTGTGAAAATCGACCGTCGCGCCCAGAAGATCGGTCGCGGCATCGCTGGCGAAGAACGCTGCGGCGCAGGCCTGCGTGAAGGTGAAGACACCAATCGCTGCCTTGCGCCGCCGCCGTTCGTCCGTGCTGTCCTGACCTGACATCAATCTACTCCCTTGGCCGCCTTCAAGGACGGCCCCAAGTCGAGCGTCGTTTGCCCGAAAGCATAGGCAGCACCAGATTGCGGCGCAATGCGACACTCTCGGCGGCGACTCCGGCAAGGTGGAGCACCGCCAGCAGCAGAAGAAGATTTCCGCCGAGCTGCTGGATGGTCCCGATGACGTGGCTGCCTTCGCCAACGGCGCCGGAGCCTCTGGCCGTATCGGCCTTGACCGCAAGCGCGGACCAGTCGCCCGCAGCCACCGCCGCCTGCTGTCGGGCGATCTCCCAGGGGGTCGCCCCCTTCGTCAGGACAAGGCCGGTCCCGATCACCAGGGCCAGCGAGGCCCAGAGCGCGTAGATCATCATCGCGCCCGCCGGGTTGTGCGACGGGTATGCCGGCGCCGTGCCCTTGAGGCGTTGCCGGATGTGCCCGAACGCGGCGCGGGGTTGCGGCGGAAACGCGGCGAACCGCGCCTCCGCAGACCCGACGAGACCCCAGATCAGGCGCACGATCAGGAACACCATCCCGATCCAGCCGAGCCAGACGTGCAGGGTGCTGCCACCTTTGGTCAGCAATGTATTGTCAACCACGACGGCCGCGATCACCCAATGGCTGAGGCGGACGACCAGGTCCCAAAGAGCGGGCGGCGCGTCATCATGGGGCCGCGACATCTCAGTCGTAGTCCTTCAGATCGACGACCATATCGACGACCGCGCCGGTCGTCGGATCGATATAGACCTCCCAGGTCTTGTCGTTGGCAATCTCAAGGCATTTCGCTTCGAGTTTGCCGCGTTCGGCGTAGAACGCCGTGACCTTGCAACCGGACTTTGCCAGCGCGGCGGTTGTATCTGTCGGGTTGGTGCCGACGACATCGCCAAGCTGCGGCATGGCAGGCGCGGCCATCGGCGCGACGGACAGCGCGAGGGCAAGAAGGATCGGATGTCTCATGGATCTGCCTTTCAAGTGGGAGTACACGGATCGTCTTGACGCCGCGGTATGTCGCCCCGGCCCCACCGTTCTGGCAGGCCGCGCCGCCGCGTTCCATCGACCAAAGGCTTACGCGGCCGCGAATAAGCGCCCGCTGAAAGCGGGCTTCCGCCGATGCCGCAAGCTTGCAACGCCGCATCCACTCTGCCATCTGATAGGCAAGGGAGCGCGCCAGGGCATGAGCATGACCGTCCGCCAGCAACTCAGGTACTGGGGTATCGCCGCGGCGGTCTTCTTCGCCGCGCTCTGGGGGCTCGGCAACGTCATCCTGCCCTTCCTCGTCGGCGGCGCGATCGCCTATTTCATGGACCCGATCGCCGACCGGCTTGAGCGCACGGGCCTGAGCCGGGTTGCCGCGACCGCCGTCATCTCGGTCATCGCGCTTCTGATCTTCGTGGTCCTTGCCCTCATCATCATCCCGCTCCTGATCCGCCAGCTCGGCGGGCTCGTCAATGCAGCGCCGACCATCCTCAATCAGTTGCAGGGCTTCCTGACGACGCATTTCCCGTCAATCCTCGATGACCAGAGCGTCGTGCGCGAGACCCTCGCCGGCGTCGGCAGGACCATTCAGGCGAAGGGCGGCGCACTGGCGACCAGCCTGCTGAGCTCGGCGCTTTCGGTGATCAACGCGGTGGTCTTCATCGTCGTGGTGCCGGTCGTCGCCTTCTACCTCCTGCTCGACTGGGACAACATGGTCGCCCGCATCGACGCGCTGCTGCCGCTCGATCATCGCGAAACGATCCGCCAGCTCTCGCGTGACATCGACACCGTGCTGGCAGGCTTCGTGCGCGGCCAGGTGTCGGTCTGCCTGATCCTCGGGACCTTCTACTCGGCCGCGCTGATGCTTGTCGGGCTCGATTTCGGACTGATCGTCGGGGCGATCGCGGGCCTTGTCACCTTCATCCCCTATGTCGGGGCCCTGATCGGCGGCGCACTGGCGATCGGGCTCGCGTTCTTCCAGTTCTGGGGCGAGTGGGTGCAGATCGGAATTGTCATCGGCATCTTTGCCCTTGGTCAGTTCCTCGAAGGCAACATCATCACGCCGAAGCTTGTCGGAAAGTCGATCGGCCTGCATCCGGTCTGGCTTCTCTTCGCGCTGTCGGCGTTCGGAACGCTCTTCGGCTTTGTCGGAATGCTTGTCGCGGTGCCCGTCGCCGCCGCGATCGGCGTCCTGACCCGCTTCGCCCTGTCGCAATATCTCGGCAGCCGCCTCTACCAGGGCAAGACCGGCGGGACGGGCGAATAGGATGGCCGAGCAACTGACCTTCGACCTGCCGGTGCGCCCCGCACTGGGGCGCGAGGATTTCCTCGTCTCGCCCGCCAATGCACTTGCCATAGCGGCGCTTGACGCCGCCGCAGCCTGGCCAGAGGGCAAGATGCTCCTGATCGGACCGGCGGGATCGGGCAAAACCCATCTCGCGCATGTCTGGGCCGCGCAAAGCGGGGCCACCATCCTTGCCGCGCACGACCTGGCCACCGCCGACCTGCCCGAGGTCGCGGCGCTGGTCATCGAAGATGTCGATGCCGTGGCCGGACAGGATGACCTTGAAGCAGCGCTGTTCCATCTGCACAATCACATGACGAACCGGAAGGGCCGCCTTCTGCTGACCGCGAAGCGCGCATCGCGCGACTGGGGCCTGCACCTGCCGGACCTCAGGAGCCGGATCGAGGCCACCGCCACCGCCACGCTGCTGCCGCCTGACGACGCGCTTCTCGCCGCGGTACTCGTCAAGCTTTTCGCGGACCGGCAGCTTCAGGTCAGCCCCGGTCTCATCCCCTGGCTCGTCGGGCGCATTGACCGGTCCTTCGCCACCGCGCGGGCCATCGTAGAGGCTCTCGACGCAGAGGCGCTGGCGACGCAACGCCCGATCAACCGCGCGCTGGCGTCCGCGCTTCTCGACAGCCGAGGCGAAGTCGCGCCATGATGACGGCACCGCACGACACTCCGTTCAAGAGGACAGCCAGAACCCGATGACACAGGCAGATTTCCTCAAGGCCCCGTTCCCCGAAGCCGCGACCCTGCCCGGGACCGACCTTCAAGGCCCGCAGCGCTTCTTCAACCGTGAGCTGAGCTGGCTTGCCTTCAACTGGCGCGTCCTCGACGAGGCGCGCAATCCGCGGGTGCCGCTTCTGGAGCGGGTGCGATTCCTGTCGATCTCGGCCACCAACCTCGATGAGTTCTATACTGTCCGCGTCGCGGGCCTGCGCGAGTTGAAGCGGGCCGGCAACAGCCTGCCCTCGCATGACGGGCTCAGCCCCGCTGAACAGCTTGACCGGATCAACGAGAACGCGCGGCGGCTGATGCAGATGCAGCAGACGGTGTGGAAAGAGCTTCGCAAGGAACTGGAAGGGGCCGGGATCGCCCTTCTGACGCGGTCGAAGCTGACCAGGCGGGATCAGGATTTCCTGGCGGACTACTTTCTCAACCGCGTGTTCCCGGTGCTTTCGCCTCTGGCGATCGACCCGGCCCACCCGTTTCCCTTCATCCCCAACACCGGCTTCTGCCTCGCGCTTGAGCTGGAGCGTGGCGGCGACAAGCGGCGGTTGCAGGCGCTCTTGCCGATCCCGCAGCAGATCGCGCGCTTTGTCGCACTGCCCGGCGGCACGCGCTTCCTGCCGCTTGAGGAGCTTTTGCTCTTGCATCTCGGCTCGCTCTTTCCCGGCTACCGCGACACCGGACACTGCGCCTTCCGCGTCCTGCGCGACAGCGATCTCGAGGTCGAGGACGAAGCCGAGGACCTCGTGCGGGAGTTCGAGACCGCGCTGAAACGACGCCGCCGTGGTCAGGTGATCCGCATGAAGATCAGCGCCGGCGCCCCGGAAGGCCTGCGCGCCCTCATCATGGACGAACTTGGCGTCAGTCCCGACGAGGTGGTCGAGGTCCGCGGCATGGTCGGCATCGCCGATCTGAAGGAACTGGTGCTGGATACGCGGCGTGACCTGCAATGGCCGGCCTTCAGCCCGCGTGTGCCGGAACGGGTGCAGGACCATGACGGCGATATGTTCGCGGCGATCCGGCAGAAGGACATGCTGCTGCACCACCCCTACGAGACCTTCGACATGGTCATCCGCTTTCTCAATCAGGCGGCGGCCGATCCCAATGTGCTGGCGATCAAGCAGACCCTTTATCGCACCTCGAACGACAGCCCGATCGTCGCGGCGCTGTGCGAGGCGGCCGAGGCCGGCAAGTCGGTGACCGCGCTCGTCGAGTTGAAGGCGCGCTTTGACGAGGCCGCGAACATCCGCCAGTCACGCCGCCTCGAACGCGCCGGGGCGCATGTCGTTTATGGTTTCATCAACTACAAGACCCATGCCAAGATCTCGACCGTCGTCCGGCGCGAGGGCGAACAGCTTGTCACCTATACCCATTACGGGACCGGCAACTACCACCCGATCACCGCGCGCATCTATACCGACCTCAGTTTTTTCACTTGCAATCCCGCGCTCGGACGGGATGCGACGAAGATCTTCAACTACCTGTCGGGCTATGTGCAGCCCGAGGGGCTGGAGAATATCGCCTTCTCGCCCATCACGCTGAAGCCGCGGCTTCTGGACCTGATCGCGGCCGAGGCCGACCACGCCCGCGCCGGACGGCCCGCCGAAATCTGGGCCAAGATCAACTCGGTCGTCGAACCCGACGTGATCGACGCGCTCTACGCCGCCAGTCAGGCCGGCGTGAGGATCCAGCTTGTTGTGCGCGGCATCTGCGGTCTCAGGCCCGGCATCAAGGGCCTGAGCGAGAGTATCCGCGTCAAATCCATCGTCGGGCGCTTTCTTGAGCATTCCCGCATCGTCTGCTTCGGCAACGGCCACGGCCTGCCGTCGAAAAAGGCGCGTGTCTATATCTCCTCGGCCGACTGGATGGGCCGCAACCTGACCCGCCGGGTCGAAACCCTGGTCGAGATCACCAATGACACGGTTAAGGCGCAGATCGTCAACCAGATCATGGCCGCGAACCTCGCCGACGAAGCGCAAAGCTGGGTGCTGCAACCCGATGGCCGCTACCTCCGCGACCTGCCCGAAGGGCGGGACGATCTTTTCAACTGCCACCGCTTCTTCATGGAGAACCCCTCGCTCTCGGGCCGCGGCTCGGCAGGGGCCAAGGACGTACCAAAGCTTGCCCATGCACGCGATTGACCTGTAGACCGGAAGCGCACACGAATCCGTCAAGCCCCGGAGGCCCGATGACCAAGGATGCCGGACTGGCGCTGGAGGATGGTGGCCCTTTTGGCCGTCCGCTCTTTGACGATCCGCAGGCGCGGGCGCTCGAACGTGTCGGCGTCGTGGATGTCGGCTCCAACTCCGTCCGCCTCGTGGTCTTTGATGGTGCGGCGCGCAGCCCGGCCTATTTCTACAACGAAAAGGTCATGGCGGGCCTTGGTCAGGGCCTGGCCGAAACCAACCGGCTGAACCCGCGGGGCCGCGAACGCGCGCTGTCGGCGCTCAGGCGGTTTGCCGCCCTCGCCAAGGGCATGCGCCTGCCGACCATGACCTGTGTCGCCACCGCCGCAGTGCGCGAGGCCGAGGACGGACCCGAGTTTCAGGCACAGGTCGAGCGGGAGACCGGGCTGAAGCTCTGGGTGATCGACGGCGCCGAAGAGGCGCGGCTCTCGGCGCAGGGGGTTCTTCTCGGCTGGCCCGAAGCGGCGGGGCTGGTCTGCGACATCGGCGGCAACTCGATGGAACTGGCCGAAGTCTCGAACGGCACGGTCGGCCGGCGCGTGACCTCGCCGCTTGGCCCCTTCCGGCTGCAACAGGTGCCGGGCGGCAAAAAGGGGCTGCACGACTTCATCGAACGGACCATGGAGGGTCTTGCAGCCCAGATCGGCACCCATCACGACCGCATCTACCTTGTCGGGGGATCCTGGCGCGCGATTGCCCGGCTCGACATGGAACGGCGCGGCTATCCGATGACGGTGCTGCACGAATACCGCATGGGCCCGCAATCGGTGCTGCAGACGGTGCAGTGGATCGGCCGCAGCAACATGGAGACTCTGCGCGCCAGGACCGGCACCTCCGCCGCGCGGATGGACCTCGTGCCGCTCGCAAGTCAGGTGCTGCGCCAGTTGGTGCTGACCTTTCACCCGAAAGAGATCGACGTCTCCTCCTACGGGATCCGCGAAGGGCTGCTCTACGAGCAGATGCCGGAACGGCTGCGCGCGCGCGATCCGCTGATCGAGGCCTGCCGCCATGCCGAACGGACCATGGCGCGGATACCGGGGTTCGGCAAGAAGCTCTACAACTTCCTGCTGCCGCTCTACGCCAATGCCTCCGACAAGCGTATCCGGCTGGTCAAGGCAGCCTGTCTTCTGCACGATACCACCTGGCGCGCGCATCCGGACTACCGCGCCGAGGTCTGTTTCGACAACGCCACGCGCGCGAACCTCGGCGGTCTCAGCCATGCCGAGCGGGTCTTTCTCGGGCTGGCACTCCTGCACCGCTACAAGAACTCGCGCGCCGGATCGTCGATGGCGCCACTGTTCGCGCTTCTGACCGATGAGCAGATCAGGGACGCCGAGGTGCTGGGCAAGGCAATGCGCTTTGGCGCGATGTTCTCGATCAAGTCGCCCGAGGATGCGGGAAGCCTTTTGTGGCAGCCGAAGAAGAAGGTCCTGCAACTGACGCTCAACCCCGAAGCCGAGGCGCTTTTCGGTGAGGTCGCTCAGGCGCGGTTCCTGTCGTTGGCACAGTCCCTTGAGGCCGAGGCGAAGGTCGTCATGGCAACGGCCAAAGCTCCGGCGCGGCACTAGCTGGCTGCCGGCAACATCCGTGAATTGTCGGTCTTCCGCCCGAAGATCGGGAGAGTGTTCTCTTCAGGCTTTCCATGGCCGAGGCCATCGCCGAGGCCACGCGATACACTATCCCCAGTCCGGTCGGGGGCCAAAGCCCCCGGCCAGCGCCCGGCCGGCGGGCGCTGGCCTCCGTCGTCCATGGCTGAAACGGTCAGGCTGCGGCCGGGTCGCCACGGGCGGGGAAAAGCAGTGCTTTTCCTGATCCGCCCGATCCGGTCGGGGTTGAAGGCGTTTGCCGGAACAGCGTGCGGCCGAAGGAATGGGCAGAACACTTCTTCAGGACCCAGCTAAAGCTCAATGTCGTTGCCGCGCTCGGTCAGGATTTCCGCGGGCGTCTTGCGGCGGATGATGATGTCACCGTTGGGCAGCTTTTCCGGGAC
Organism: Albidovulum sp.; assembly: GCA_041739655.1. GTDB lineage: Bacteria > Pseudomonadota > Alphaproteobacteria > Rhodobacterales > Rhodobacteraceae > Albidovulum. The sequence goes on from JBGSNN010000081.1 coordinate 9,674, forward strand.
GTGGTAGTTGCGCAGATCGCCGATCATCGACCCGAGTTCGCGCAGCGCGGGCTCCATCTGCTTCAAGGCCGTGCCAAGATCGTCCTGCATGTCGCGCAAGGCGGGCTCCATCTCCTTGAGCATGGATTCCATCAGGATCCGCGCCCCCTCGCGCAGAAGGTCAAAGCCTTCATCGACGGACCCGGACTCGTCCTGCGCCAGCGCGGGGGCCGCCAGAGCCACGAAAACCGGACCGATGAACCATTGCCTGACCATGGTCGCAGTATACCCGATTCCCCGGGCCGGTGACAGGTCAGGTCACAACGGGATGTCGATGCTGACCGGGAAGTGATCCGACGCGGTCAAGAGCGCCTCGCGCAGTTCCGGCGTGCCGTAGCAGGCGGGGTCGTCGAACGGATGCCAGATGCGCCACTTCGGACCGAGAGCGCGCAGGTCCGGCGAGACCATGACATAGTCGAGCAGCGCGTTGAAAAAGCGCCCGTGCTCATCGAGATAGAAGCGCGCCGTGAAGGGCATCGCGGGAACCTTCTTGCTGAAGGCAAGGCGCGCGTTCTGATCAAACAGCCGCGTCTCGTGCGGCTCGTCCCAGCCCATCACGATCTCCACCCCGGAGCGGCCGAAGAGTTTTTCGAACTCATCGAGGCCGGGGCCGTCGTTGAAATCGCCCATCACGATCAGGCTGTCCTTCGCCGCCAGATGTTCCAGCACGCGCTGGCGCAGCCAGATCGACTGCGCCAGATGCTTGCGGCGGTTCTCGATCGCGATGCGGCGTTCCTGCTGCTTGTTGGTGGCACCGTGCGGGGCCTTGGACTTCAGATGCACGCCGATCATGCGAAACTGCTTGCCCGAGGCAACGGCACGGGCCGCGATCTCCAGCGGCGGTTTGGAAAACTGCACGTTGTCCAGCGTGCCGTCGATATTGAGGTCGATCTTGTAGACCCCGTCGAAACGCGGCGACGGCTCGCCCGGTCCGGGCTGGACGCTGTCGCCCCTTGGATCATGGGTGACGCTCAGCCGGTCGGGATCGTAGAGCATCGCGAGTTCCTGCTGCGTCTCGTTGTCGAAGCCGATCAGCGCCTTGCGGGTGCGCAGGTCGTAGCGTGCGGCGAAGGTCTCCAACTGATCGACCGTGCGGTGCCGCGCGCTCTGATCCGGCGCCTCCACCACCATCACCGCGTCGGCATCCATTGCCGTGAAGACAATGCCGAGCGCGGTGATCTGGTCGGCGCGGGTGACGTTGTAGCGCGCCGACCACTCGCCGTCTTCCAGAAGCTTGCCGCGCCGATCGAAGAGGTTGGTGAACCACTCGACATTGTAGGTCGCGATGCGCATGGCTCAGGCCGCCTTCCTGGCGCTGATCTCTTCCCAGGCGCGGTTGATCGCGGCCATGCGGCCTTCCGCCAGCTTGATCGCCTCCTTCGGCAGCCCCCGCGCGACCAGCCTGTCCGGGTGGTTGTCACGCACCGCCCTCCGCCAGGCCGCGCGCACCGCTTCAAGCGGCGCCTCCGGCTCCACCCCGAGGACGTCATAGGGATCGGGCGGGGCATCGGGCACGAAGCGCGCGACAAGCGAGCGGAAGCACTTGTCGCCCAACCCGAAGATGCGCGCGACATCGTGCAGGAACGCATCCTCATGCGGGTGATAGTCGCCATCGGCGACGGCGATGTGGAAAAGCCCTTCCATCAGGTCCACCAGAACCGGATCGCCGGGGCCGAACATCGCCGAGATCTTGCCGGCGTAGAGGTCGTATCCGGCCACATCCTGCCGCGCGAGGTTAAACACCCTAGCCGCCCCCGCCTCGTCCTGCGGCGGGAGCGTGAAGACCTCGCGAAAGGCCATCACCTCGGCCCGTGTCACCTGCCCGTCGGCTTTCGCCATCTTCGCCCCGAGGGCGATGACTGCGATGGTGAAGCCGATCGACTTTTCCGGTGGCGTCTTCAGGCGGTCGAAGACAGCGGAAAGCCCCTCACCCTTGGCAAGGGCGGCAACGGCGTCGGCGATACGGGTCCAGATCGACATGAGGCCACTTTAGCCGCGGCGCGGCGAAATGTCAGTGCGTCATAGAAACTTCATCATCAGAACGAGGTCGAGCCAGCGGTCAAACTTGCGCCCCGCCTCCGGAATCTGCGCGACGGTGCGAAACCCCAGCCGGTCGTGAAAGGCGATGCCGGGGCCGTTTTCGCCCGAGACGGCGGCGAAGAGCGTATGCCCACCGCCTGCGCGGGCGTGCGCCTCGATCTGCGCCATCAGCGCCCGGCCGATGCCGCTGCCGGCCGCGTCCGGCGCAACGATGACGGTGTGCTCCATCGCCCGGGCGTAGCCGTCACCGCTGCGGAATTGGGCGTAGGTTGCAAAGCCGCAGATGCGATGGTCCCGCTCGGCCACAAAGAACTCGCGTCCCGCCGCACGGCGTTCGTCGATCAGCGCGGCAAGACTCTCGGGAGTTTTCTCTTCCGTTCCGAAGATTATGGTGGTGTCGTGGATCACCGGGTTCCAGATCGCGAGGATCTCGGCATGGTCGTCGGCCGTGGCGGGACGGATCATCAGAGCAACCTTTCGCCGGCGGGGGTGGAAATCAGCGCCGCAAGGCCCGGCGCGCCGTCTTCGATCGTCACCCGCGGATCGTGAAGCGGCAGCCTTCGCGCAAGTGTCTCGTGGTCGGGGTGGCGCAGCGTGAGGGCGCGCAGGCGGCAGCCCCGGTCGGGCAGCCGGT